>JAPLSI010000028.1 GCA_026398715.1 Gammaproteobacteria bacterium | reverse complement strand
CTATCTGAACAGACTTCAAGGAGTTTCCGATGCCGCTTTCGCGCCGTGTGTTGCCAGTGTTGTGCCTGCTGGCGTTGGTTACGGGCTGCCGCGAAAGCGCGACGCTTCCCCTCGATGCGGGAACGGGCGCGGATCCGACCTTGCCGAAACCCGTGAAGCAACTGATCCCGACCGTGGACATCGCGCCTGCCGTGGGATGGTCTGCAGGACAATCGCCCACGCCCGTCGCGGGGCTGCAAGTGACGGCGTTCGCCACCCAACTCGACCACCCGCGCTGGTTGCTGGTATTGCCCAATGGCGATGTGCTGGTCGCCGAATCGAATGCGCCGGCCCGGCCCGACGATGGCAAGGGCGTCAAGGGGATGGTGACCAAGGCTGTGATGAAGCGCGCAGGCGCCGGCGTGCCCAGCGCGAACCGCATCAGCCTGTTGCGCGACGCCAATGGCGATGGCGTGGCGGAGTTTCGCAGCGTCTTCGCTGAAAACCTCAACTCGCCGTTCGGAATGGCGCTCGTGGACGGCGACTTATACGTCGCCAATACCGATGGCATCGTCCACTTCGCGTATCGCGATGGCATGACGCGCGTGGCCGGAGCGGGGACGAAACTTGCCGAATTGCCCGCAGGTCCGATCAACCACCACTGGACCAAGAGCCTGATCGCCAGTCCGGACGGAAAAAAACTCTACGTCACGGTCGGTTCCAACAGCAATGTCGGCGAGAACGGCATGGAAAAGGAAACACAGCGCGCCGCCATCCACGAGATCGATCGCGCAACGGGCGCCGGCCGGGTCTTTGCATCCGGCCTGCGCAACCCCAATGGCATGGACTGGGAGCCGCGCAGCGGGAAACTGTGGACTGCGGTGAACGAACGCGATGAACTCGGCAGCGACCTGGTGCCCGACTACATGACCTCGGTGCAGGACGGCGCCTTTTACGGATGGCCCTACAGTTATTACGGCCAGCACGTGGATGCGCGCGTCGATCCGCCGCGGCCCGACCTGGTTGCGAAGGCGATTGCGCCCGACTACGCGTTGGGCGCGCACGTGGCGCCGCTGGGCCTGGTCTTCAGCCGCGCAGCCGCGTCGTTGCCGGCGCGCTACGCCGAAGGCGTTTTCATCGGCCAGCATGGCTCGTGGAATCGTCGCCCTCCCAGCGGCTACCGCGTGGTCTTCGTCCCGTTCTCCGGCGGTCGCCCCAGCGGTCCCGTGCAGGAAGTGCTTGCCGGTTTCCTGGATGCGAAGGGCAACGCCCGCGGCCGTCCGGTGGGCGTAGCCATTGACCGTCGGGGCGCCTTGCTGGTGGCCGATGACGTGGGCAATTCGATCTGGCGGGTGTCCGCCGCGGCGCCGGCGCGCTGACAGGGTAAAATCGCCGCTTGCCCACGCGCAGGAAGCGCGCCTTGTCCATCGGATCGCAGCATCGCACCGACCCTGCGCTGGAAACCCTGATGCTGCCGTTCGAGGCTGGCGTCCTTGGGTTCGGGCCGGACGTGTTTTTCCTGGGGGCCAGGGCAGGCGCCTGCCTGCCGCCCGAGGCGAGCCGATGGATCTGCGAGCAAGGTTTCCGTCCCCAGG
>JAPLSI010000109.1 GCA_026398715.1 Gammaproteobacteria bacterium | reverse complement strand
GATGATCTCCCAGTCGCCGCGCTCGTTTTCATCGCGTTCAAAGATCGGCGCATTGAGGCGCGCAACGCGGCGCACGGCGAAGGCGTTGAAGATCAGATCGTAGGGGTGTTGTGTCAGCGGCGAGGCCGGCGGCAGGATCAGGTCGGCATGGCGGGTGGTTTCGTTGATGTAGAAATCGATCGAGACCATGAAGTCCAGTCCGTCGATGGCCGCGTCGAGATTGCGCCCGTCGGGCGTCGAAAGCACCGGGTTGCCGGCGACGGTCAGCAGTGCGCGCACCTGGCCTTCGCCGGGCGTCTGCATCTCTTCGGCCAGCGCCGCCACGGGTAATTCGCCGGCGAACTCCGGCAGCCCGCGAACGCGACTCTTCCATCGTCCCCGGTGACCGCTGCCGGTGCCGGGGCCGGTGATGGGAATGGCGGCTTCGTTCACCAGCGCGCCGCCTTCCCGGTCGAGGTTTCCGCTGTACAGGTTGGCAAGCTGCAACAGCCACTGGCACAGCGTGCCGAAGCGCTGCACGGACACGCCCATGCGCCCGTAAGCTACCGCGCTCGGCGCGGCGTAGAACTCCGAGGCCAGTCGTTCAACGGTAGTGGCGTCAATACCGGTAACGTCGAGCAGGTCGTTGCAATCGATCTCGCCGATGGCATTCAGTGCGTCGTCCAGTCCGGCGATCCTTCCTTCGTAACGGGTGGTTCGCGCCGGCCCCTGGCGCACCAGTGCCTGCAGGAAGGCCACCAGGAACAAGGCATCGCTTCCGGGTCGGATGAAGTGGTGTTCGCTGGCGAGTTCGGCGGTTTCGGTGCGACGCGGATCGATCAGCACCAACTTGCCGCGCGCGGTCAGCTCCTTGATGCGGCGGGGGATGCCGGGCGCAGTCATCAGGCTGCCATTGGAGGCGACCGGATTCGCGCCGAGCATCAGCATGTAATCGGTACGGTCGATGTCCGGGACCGGCAACAGGAACTGGTGCCCTAACATCAGCGCGTTGACGAACTGGTGCGGCCACTGGTCCACGGACGACGCGCTGTAAAGGTTGGGCGTGCGCAGCAACCGCAGCAGCGACGGCAGGTAGGCGATGTGGCCGAAGTGATGGACATTGGGATTGCCCAGATAGGCAGCAACCGCCGCCGGCCCGTGTGCCTTCTGTACGTCCGCCAGCCCGCGTCCCGCGAGCGCGAAGGCTTCGTCCCAGCCAATCGCCTGCCACTGGCCGTCCACCTTTCGGACGGGTGAGGTCAGGCGGTCGGGATCTGCTTCCAGATCGAGGATGGCATTGCCCTTGGGACATACATGGCCCCGGCTGAAGGGGTCGTGCTCGTCGCCGCGGATGGCGACCATCTGGCCGCCGTCGAATTGCATCTCCAGCCCGCAGATGGCCTCGCACAGCGGGCAGGCTCGGAAACTGGATGTACGCATTCGACAGCTTCCCGGAAGGACTGCTTCGATATTAGGCCAAGTGCTCGCGCGCTGCGCGTTCTTCACGCACCTCCTGCCCGGGCCGGGCAAAATGACGGACGGCGCGTTGCCGCAGCGGGCGACCCGGCATTGGGAACGGTCCGGACTGCGATCCGAAGGGGAGGCTTGATGTTTTCAACCGAATTGTTGGCCAGCAACCTGCTGTCGCCCGTAGTGCTGGCCTTTGCGCTGGGTCTGTTCGCGCGCGCAGTGCGAAGCGACCTGGAAGTGCCTGCCGCCATCCAGGCCTACCTGTCGATATTCCTGCTGCTGGCAATCGGCCTGAAGGGCGGCGTGGCGCTCAGCGAAAACGCGCCGTCGAACCTGCCCGTGCTGGTACTGGCCACGTTGCTGGCGGGCGTCGCGACGGCGACCAGCGCCTATTTCATCGCCAAGTGGTGGCTGCGAGATTCCCGGATCGATGCCGCAGCGCTGGCGGCGCACTTTGGATCGGTCTCGGCCGTTACCTTCATCGCGGCGCAACAGTTTACCGAGCGTGGTGGCCACGCCGCCGACCCGGTGCTGGTCGCGTTGGTGGTGACGCTGGAAATTCCTGCCATCCTCATCGGCTTGGCGTTGGCCAAGGGAAGCGACGGCCTGCGCTGGCACCAGGTGCGCGAAGTGCTGACAGGCAAGACCGCGGTGCTGTTGATCGGAGGATTGTTGATCGGCCTGATTGCCGGCCGCGATGGCGTTGCGCGAGTGGACGCCATGTATGTGCAGCTCTTCCAGGGCACCTTGATGCTGTTCATGCTGGACATGGGCATGGTGGCTGCGGCGCAATTGCGCAGCGTCGGCCGCGAGGCGTTCCGGCTTGCCACCTTTGCCACGCTGGTTCCCCTGCTGCACGGCCTTCTCGGGGTCGCGCTCGGGCACTGGATCGGCATGGATGCAGCCACCGCCACCGTGTTCGGAACCATGACCGCCAGCGCCTCCTATATCGCCGCGCCCGCTTCGATTCGCGCCTCACTGCCGGAAGCAAATGTGGGCCGCTGCATTACCGCAGCGCTTGGTTTTACTTTTCCCTTCAACCTGGCCGTGGGGATACCAGTGTACGCAGCGTTCGCCGCCGCGCTGGGCAGTTGATGCATGGATGCAAGATCGGCGGTCCGGATCGGGCCAGCGCTAGGCCTGGATGATCCTTCGGTCGGGTTTTTGTCTCGGCCGCGCCTTGGGCTCGCCGTCAGCGGGTGATGCGGTCGGACGAATCGGCGGCTCCAGTCCAAACTCGAGTCGTGGCAATTGCGGCAGGTATCGACGCCCGCGACCGAGGCTGCGCTGGTGCAACTTCAGCCCCAGCCGGAGCGGCGATGCATAGCGGATGCCGAGGAAGGAACAAACCACGCGAAGGATCATCTCCGGTTTGTCCACCAGGCTCTCGTAGGTGATGTCCATCATCCGCCCGGGCAACACGTCGTGCCAGTGCTGCATCAACCTCAGGTAGTCGCCGTAATATGCCGCCAACTCGCCAGGATCGCCGCCGGGGATGCTGGAATCGCCACCGGCGTGGCCCAGGATCGAGACACAGTTGTCGACCGGATCGCGGCCAACGTGCAGGAAGCGTGCGCCGGGCAACGCCCGTGCAATGAAGCCGCACTGCAGGTAGTTCAGCGGTTGGCTCTCGCACACGATGGCGTTGCGCGCCCCGCGCGGAATGACTTCCGACAGATAACGGGCGCCGACCGCCGCAAAATCGAGTTGGATCGCCGATTCGACATCCGATGCCACCGGCGTGCGCGTGGATTGGCTTCCCAGGTCCGACATGAACAGTCGCGAAAATGGAGATTGGCTTCCCAGGTGGAAGATCTTCGGATGCCGGGACAACAGGCTGCCCAGCAGGCCGACACCGGATCGCGGCATGCCGACGATGAATACAGGGGCATCCTCACCGCGGACCCCGCCGGGTGTGCGAACAAACCTTTCGCCGCATCTCGCAACCAGCGCGTCCACCAGGGCTGCCTGATGGTGGCCAGCAGACTTTCCCCTCGGACCGCGAGCAGCGATTCCGCGGGCGAGGGCGCTCGCCGCCTGCTCGGTGTTGGCAAGGTCGTCCAGCTCCTTGAAAAGGGAAAGCGCGAGAAGCTCCTGGTTGCCTTCGCGCGAACGGTCCAACTGCTGGCGCAGCCTGACGATATGGTTGCCCACCAGGTCCTGGGTTCGAAGGCCGGCCAGCATCCAGTGCGCCTTGGCATGCGAAGGATCCAGCGACAGGCATGTTTCCAGGTCCTCTTCCGCTGCGTCCGGCAGGCCGAACTGCTTCCTGGCCATCGCCCGGTTGAAGTGCATCGAGGCTTGTCCGGGTGCAAGGGCGATCGCCTGGTCGAACAGTTCCAGGGCAAGCGATTGTTCGTCAAGGCGGGTCATCACCACGCCCAGCGAATCGAGCACGACGGGATTGTCGCGCGGCATCGCCAGCGCCTGGGTGGCGCGGGCGCGGGCGCGTTCGGGTTGGCCGGCGCCCAGGTGGCAGCGCGCGAGATGGGCCAGCGTTTCGATCCGGTCGGGGTCGATGGCCAGCGCCTTGTGCCCGAAATCGAGGGCCGAGGCGTAGCGGCCGCGCCTTGCCTCGGCCAGGGACAGCCGGAAATGGCCCGGCCCCGATCCCGGCTCGCGGGCCAGGAACGCTTCGAAATTGGCTTTCGCGGCTTCCATGTTCCCCTGACGGAAGTGGACCATGCCGCGTTGCCAGAGCTTTTCGGCCCGGGTGTCCATGCCCCGAGTCTAGCGTCAGGAAGCGGCGGTGAAGTTCGGCTGGCGCACAGATTCGCACGGACACCGCGCGGTACAGCCCCAGCCGGGTAAAATGGCCGGATGTCTTTGATCGTATTCCAGAACGTCGACTTCAGCGTCGGCGGCCCGCTCCTGCTTCAGCAGGTCAACCTCAGCATCGAACCCAACGAACGCGTCTGCATCGTCGGTCGCAACGGCGCGGGCAAGTCAACGCTGATGCGCCTGATGTCGGGCGAAATCCACGCCGATGACGGCGAAGTGCGCAGCTTCGGCAGCCGCATCGCCGGACTGTCCCAGGAAGTGCCCAAGCTGCTCGAAGGCACGGTGTTCGACGTTGTCGCCCTCGGATTGGGCGAGCTCGGTTCGCACCTGGCCCGCTATCACCACCTGCTGCACGACGGCGACAACATGGACATGGACGAACTCGGTCGCGTGCAGGCGCTGATCGACGAAGGCCAGGGCTGGCAGCTCGAACAACGAGTGGAAGAAGTGATCAGCAAGCTCGACTTGCCCGAGGACACCGAATTCTCGGCGCTGTCGGGTGGCATGAAGCGCCGCGTGCTGTTGGCGCAGGCGCTGGTCGCCGCGCCTGACCTGCTGTTGCTCGACGAGCCGACCAACCACCTCGACATCGAATCGATCGCCTGGCTGGAGGAGTTCCTGAAGAACTTCGCCGGCAGCGTGGTCTTCGTGACGCATGACCGCGCCTTCCTGCGCAACCTCGCTACGCGGATCATCGAGATCGACCGTGGGCAAGTTACGAGCTGGCCCGGGGATTACGAAAATTACCTGCGCCGGCGCGAAGAGCGGCTGCACGCCGAAAGCCAGGCCAACATCCTGTTCGACAAGAAGCTGGCGCAGGAAGAAGTCTGGATCCGCCAGGGCATAAAGGCACGGCGTACCCGCAACGAAGGTCGCGTCACTGCGTTGAAGGCCATGCGCCGCGAACGCAGCGAACGCCGCGAGCAAGCCGGCAACGTCAACCTGGCGGCTGCGACTGCGGCCAAGTCCGGCAAGAAGATCTTCGAGGCCAAGCACGTCAATTTTGCCTTCGGCGACCGCGTGCTGGTGCGCGATTTCAGCACGGTCATCCAGCGCGGCGACAAGATCGGGCTTATCGGTCCCAACGGCTCGGGCAAGACCACGCTTCTGAAGCTGCTGCTGGGCGACCTGCAGCCGCAGTCAGGCGAAATCATGCGCGGCAGCAACCTGGAAATCGCCTTCTTCGACCAATTGCGCGGCGCGCTGCGGGAAGACTGGAATGCCCTGGACAATGTGTCGGAGGGCAGGGAGTTCATCGAGATCAACGGCGGCCGCAAGCATGTGATGGGCTACCTGCAGGACTTCCTTTTCAGCCCCGATCGCGCGCTGGTGCCCATTACGAAATTGTCCGGCGGCGAACGCAATCGCCTTTTGCTCGCCAAACTGTTTGCACGCCCGTCCAACCTGCTGGTGATGGATGAACCGACCAACGACCTGGACGTCGAAACGCTCGAGCTGCTGGAAGAACTGCTGATCGACTACCCCGGCACCCTGATCCTGGTTTCGCACGATCGCGCCTTCCTCGACAATGTGGTCACCAGCTCGCTGGTGATGGAAGGCAATGGTCGCGTGGGCGACTACGTGGGTGGTTACAGCGACTGGCAGCGACAGCGCCCTGCGCCGGCCGTTGTCGGGGCCGCGCCGAAGCTGACGCCGCAGGTGCCGCGCCAGGTTCCTGCCGCGGCACCGCCGCCGGTGCTGGTCAAGCGCAAGCTCGGCTTCAAGGAACAACGCGAGCTCGAGCAATTGCCGGCGCTGATCGAAACGCTCGAATCGCAGGTGGCTACTGAAACGGCGAGGGTAAGTTCGCCCGAGTTGTATCGCGAGGGAAGCGCGGCGGTACAGGCGGCCAACCGGCAGCTGTCCGAGTTGCAGTCCCGGCTCGAGTCCGCCTACGCACGCTGGAGCGAGCTCGACTGAGCCCGCGAGGACAATCATTCCAGGAGCTTCACCGATGGCAAGCATCAAGCAGGACGATTTCATCACCAGCGTGGCCGACGCGCTGCAATACATCAGCTACTACCACCCTGTTGATTACATCCGGAACCTCTCGGCCGCGTACGAGCGCGAGGAATCACCTGCCGCGCGCGACGCCATTGCCCAGATCCTGATCAACTCGCGCATGTGCGCCGAGGGTCATCGGCCGATCTGCCAGGACACCGGCATCGTCACCGTGTTCCTCAAGATCGGCATGGACGTGCGCTGGGACGACGCGACGATGGGCGTCGAGGAAATGGTGAACGAAGGCGTGCGTCGCGCCTACAACCATCCCGACAACCGCCTGCGCGCCTCGGTGCTCGCCGATCCCGCGGGCAAGCGCAGCAACACGAAGGACAACACGCCGGCCGTGGTCAACATGTCCGTGGTGAAGGGCGGCAACGTGGACGTGATCGTCGCGGCCAAGGGCGGCGGTTCCGAAGCGAAGTCGAAATTCGCCATGCTCAATCCTTCCGACTCGATCGTGGACTGGGTGTTGAAGACGGTGCCGACCATGGGCGCCGGCTGGTGTCCGCCGGGCATGCTGGGCATCGGCATCGGCGGCACGGCGGAGAAGGCCATGCTGCTGGCGAAGGAAGCGTTGATGGAGCCGATAGACATCACCGACCTGATCGCGCGTGGCCCGTCCAATCGCGCCGAGGAACTCCGGCTCGAGCTCTATCAGAAGGTCAATGCGCTCGGCATCGGCGCGCAGGGCCTCGGTGGCCTGACGACCGTGCTCGACGTCAAGGTCCTCGATTACCCGACCCATGCCGCCAACCTTCCCGTGGCGATGATTCCCAACTGCGCGGCGACGCGGCACGCGCACTTCGTGCTCGACGGCTCCGGCCCGGTCGCGCTGGAGCCGCCATCCCTGGACGATTGGCCGAAGCTGACCTACGACTCGTCCAAGGGACGGCGCGTGGACCTGGACTCCATCAAGCCCGAAGACGTGACGCAGTGGCAGCCCGGCGAAACCATCCTGCTCAACGGCAAGCTGCTGACCGGTCGCGACGCGGCGCACAAGCGCATTGTCGAAATGCTCGACCGTGGCGAGAAGTTGCCCGTGGACTTGCGCGGTCGTTTCATCTACTACGTGGGGCCGGTGGATGCGGTGCGCGACGAAGTAATCGGTCCCGCGGGGCCCACGACGGCAACGCGCATGGACAAATTCACCGAACAGGTGCTTGCGCAAACCGGCTTGTTGGGAATGGTGGGCAAGGCCGAGCGCGGCCCGACCGCCATCGAATCCATCCGCAGGCACAAGTCGGTCTACCTGATGGCTGTGGGCGGCGCTGCCTACCTTGTATCGAAGGCAATCAAGTCCTCGCGGGTGGTGGGTTTCGCCGACCTGGGCATGGAGGCAATCTACGAATTCGAGGTGAAGGACATGCCGGTGACGGTGGCGGTGGACTCGCGTGGCGAGTCCGTACACGAGACCGGGCCCAGGGCATGGGCGGCGCGCATCGGCAAGATTGCGGTAGTGGTCGAGTAGGCCTTCCAACAGCGACGGCGCTGCCGTCATCCATTCGCGGGGATCCGATGCACATACTCTATTATTCGCCCGGCGCGGCAAGCCTGGTCATCCACTGGCTCCTGATCGAGCTGGACCTGCCATATGAACTCAAGCTGCTCGATTTCGAATCGAAGCAACACAAGTCGCCGGAGTACCTCAAGCTCAATCCCAGCGGCGTGGTGCCCACGCTTGTCATCGACGGCGAGGTCCTGACCGAATCGGTGGCGCTGCTGATGCATCTCGCCGACTCGCATCCTTCGAAAGGCTTCGCGCCGGCAGTGGGCAGCGTCGAGCGGGCGCGCTACTACCAGTGGCTGCTGTACATGGCCAACATGGTGCAGCCGCAGTTCCGCAACTGGTATTACCCGGCCGAGGCAGCGGGCGATGCGAACGTGGAGGCAGTGAAGGACAACGCCCGCAAGCGCATCGAGGCCTGTTGGCAAACCATTGACGACCACCTGGCGAAGAATGGCCCGTGGCTGCTCGGCGACAAGATGTCGGCAGCCGACTTCCACCTCACCATGCTGATGCGCTGGTCGCGCAACTTGCCCAAGCAGGCGATCGAATGGCCGCACCTGGCGCGCATGGCGACGGCGATGAAGGCGCGTCCCTCGTTCAAGCGCCTTTACGAAGAAGAACAATTGAGCGAATGGGCGTGACGAATCGCAACGTGCTTCTGGCTGGTGCTTCCGGCCTGGTCGGCGGCTTGGTGCTGCGCGAGCTATTGCGTGGTTCCAGCTTCCAGGGTCGCGTGATCGCGCCCACGCGGCGTGGGCTGTCGGTCCAGGACCCGCGCCTGGTTGCGCCGGTCGTGGACTTCGCATCGCCCGAGTCCGGGCAGCTGATCCGGCAGGCCGTCAACCAGTCCGCAGCGGGCCGGATCGATACGTATGTCTGTTGCCTGGGCACCACCATCAAGGCTGCAGGGTCCCGCGAAGCTTTCATTGCCGTCGATCGCGAACTGGTGCTGAAACTGGCGCAGCTGGCCCGCGACACCGGCGCGACGCATGCCATCCTCGTCAGTTCCGCCGGCGCCAGCCGACAGTCCGGCAATTTCTACCTTCGCGTGAAGGGCGAGGTGGAAGACGCAATGGAACAGCAGGGGTTCCGCAGGTTGGACCTTTTGCAGCCGGGACTGCTGTTGGGAGATCGTGCCCAGCGCAGGCCCGCCGAGGCCTTGTTCCAGAAACTGGCTCCCTTGGCCAATGCATTGATGGCAGGAAGGCTTCGGACTTATCGCGCGATTCCGGCCGATTCGCTGGCCCGCGCCATCGTGACGCTGTCCGCGACGGAAGGCGAAGGCATCGTCGCCCATACCTACGACGCGATCCGGGATCTCGATCCAGCCGCGTGATCGGGCCTGGCCCTATTTCAGCAGCGGCTGCAGCGCCGGCCAGACATGGTCACGAAGGCGAGGCTGCGCCGCGGCGACCGGATGCAGGTTGTCGGCCTGGAAATTCTTGCGCTCGGTGGCGATGGGCGCCAGCAGGAAGGGCAGGAACGCCGTCTGGTATTTCTTCGAAAGATCGACGTAGTTCTTTTCGAAGCCTTGCGTATACACCGGGCCGAAATTGGGTGGCATCCGCATGCCCACCAGCAGCACGCGCGCGCCCGATCGCGTGGACGCGCCGATGATCTTGTCCAGGTTCGCCCGTGTCTGCGCCAGGGACAGGCCGCGCAAGCCGTCATTGGCGCCGAGTTCGACCACTACGACGGCCGGCCGGGTTCGCTTGAGTTCAGCGGCTATCCGCGCGGCGCCGCCGGCCGTGGTTTCGCCACTGATGCTGGCGTTCACTACGCGCCACTTCGGGTGGGTTGTCCGCATTTTCTGCGCCGTCAGCGCCACCCAGCCCTGGCTGGCAGCCAGGCCGTAGGCGGCCGACAGGGAATCCCCGAGCACCAGCACCGTGCGCGAGGGCGCAGCTGCCGCCACGCCGGACAATGCAAGTGTCGTCAGTAAGACCATGACGCCCCGTTGAACCCGGGCCTGCCATGCTCCATATAGATTGTTCATTCCCTGGGCTCCTCGATCATGATCGATTCAATTGCGGCATCGCCGACGCTTTCAAGCCCTGGCGAACTGGCGGCCAGCGGGCTGGGCAAGCGGGTTCGGCTGCCGGACCATGAATTGACCATTCTGGCAGACGTGAGTTTCCGCATTGCTGCTGGCGAAGCCGTGGCGGTGGTCGGGGCTTCAGGTTCGGGCAAGAGCACGCTGTTGTCGTTGCTCGCCGGCCTGGATACGCCAAGCACCGGCACCGTCAGCCTGGACGGCATCGTGCTTTCTTCACTGGATGAAGACGGGCGCGCCAAGGTTCGCGGCGAACGGGTCGGCTTCGTGTTCCAGAGTTTCCAGTTGTTGCCCGCACTGACCGCGCTGGAAAACGTGATGCTGCCACTGGAGTTGCGAGGCGACCGCGAGACGCTGCAGCCGGCGCGGCGCATTCTCGAGCGAGTCGGACTGGGCGAGCGACTGGAGCATTATCCGAGGCAACTGTCCGGTGGCGAGCAACAGCGCGTGGCGCTCGCGAGGGCTTTTGTCACCGGGCCCTCGCTTTTGTTTGCCGACCATCGTGCTGGCGGTGATGTCGGTAACGGCGGTCGGCTTCCTGACCGACCGCGCCGAGCGCGCGCTGTCGATGGAAGCCAATCGACTGCTTGGCGGTGACGCCGTGCTTCGCGCCGACGAGCCGATCCCGCCGGCGATGTTGGCCAATGCCAATCTTCCGGGATTGCGCCAGACGCAGACGCGCGCATTCCCCAGCATGGTTGGCGCCGGCGAAACGTTGAAGATGGGCGAGATCCGGGCGCTGGGCGAAGGTTTCCCGTTGCGCGGCACCTTCCGTATCGTCGATGCGGAGGCGGGCAAGGAATACGTGGCGCCCGCCGTCCCCCGGCCCGGCACGGTCTGGCTGTCGCGATCGGGCGCGCAATCGATCGCGGCAAAGATTGGCGACCCGATCAGGATCGGCAGTTCCAGCCTGCGCCTGTCCGCGCTGGTCGTGCAGGAACCCGAGGCTTCGCTCAACTATTTCAGCACCGGACCCAAGGTGTTCCTCAACCTGGCGGATTTGCCGGCCACCGGACTGGTGCAGCCCGGAAGTCGCATCATCCATCGCCTGGTCGTCGCAGGCGAACCGGCCGCGGTGGAAAAATTCCTGACTCGAACCCGGCAATCCATGGGTCGTGGGCAACGGCTGGAAACCGCGTCAGACGCGCGACCGGAAATTCGCGCCGCACTCGATCGCGCCGGGCGATTCCTTGGCCTGGCTGCGCTGATATCCGTGGTGCTGGCTGCCGTGGCGGTGGCGATGGCGGCACGCAGGCACAGCGCCCGGCATCTTGCCGGCAGCGCGGTGATGCGCTGCCTCGGCGCCAGCCAACGCACGCTGGTGGGCATCCACGTCGGTGAACTGTTGTTGCTCGGCCTGGCCGGTTGCACGTTGGGCGTGCTCCTCGCGCTGGGCCTGCAGTCTCTCGTGGGCAGTTGGTTGGCAGAAGCGCTGCGCGTAGCGATTCCTTCGGCAGGTTGGCGTCCGGTGCTGGAAGGATTCGGTGTCGGGCTGACCGTGCTGCTGGCGTTCGGCGTGCCGCCCGTGCTCGCCTTGCGCCGGGTGCCCGCGTTGCGCGTCTTGCGCAAGGACGTGGACGTGGCCGAGCCCAGCGCCTGGGTCGCGGCGCTGGTCGGACTGTCCGGGTTGGCGTTGCTGCTCTGGTGGAAAGCGGGCTCTGCAACCTTGGGCACGGCGATGCTGCTGGGTATCGCGGGCACGCTGGCGGTACTGGGCTTGCTGGCGTACGGACTGATCGTGCTGGTGCGCAGGCTGCGCGGACGCCTGCAGGGTCCATGGCGCTATGGACTGGCGAACGTAAGCCGCCGCCCGGCCGCCAGCGTCGCCCAGATCGCTTCGCTCGGCCTGGGGCTGATGGTGTTGCTGCTGCTGACCTTCGTGCGCGGCGACTTGCTTGAACGCTGGCAACAGGCCTTGCCGGCGGATGCGCCGAATCGTTTCATCATCAACGTCCAGCCCGAACAAGTGCAGCCGGTCATCGACTACCTCGCCGAGGTCGGCGTCAGCAAGCCGATCCTGTTTCCGATGGTTCGTGGGCGGCTGGTCAGCATGAACGGAGCGCCGGTTACCGGTGAGAGTTTCGCCGCGCGCGGTGATCGCGCGAAACGGATGGCCGAGCGCGAATTCAATCTCAGCTTTACCGATAGCTTGCGCAGCGACAACGAAGTGACTGCCGGGAAGTTCTGGCCGGTCGCCGGACCCTCGCGACCGGAATTGTCGGTCGAAACCGAACTTGCGAGCGACCTCGGTTGGAAGGTGGGCGACAAGGTGGGCTTCGACATCGCGGGCCAGCCTTATGAGGCCACCATCACCAGCCTTCGGAAAGTGGATTGGGAAAGTTTCCAGCCCAATTTCTTCGTCATCGCCTCACCCGCTTCGATGCAGGGTTTTCCGGCCAGCTACATCGGCGGCGTGCATGCGCCGCCCGCTGCCGCGGCAACGTTGAGCAACGGGCTGGTGACGCGATTCCCCAACCTGTCGGTGATCGACATCGATGCCGTGCTCGACCAGGTGCGAAGCACGGTGGACCAGGTTTCGGCGGTGGTCGAAGCGGTGTTCTACTTCTCGCTCGCGGCCGGGATTCTTGTATTGCTCGCCTCGGTCACGGCGTCGCAGGACGAGCGGCTGCTTGAGGGCGCGGTGATGCGCGTGCTCGGCGGAAGTCGTCGTCAGTTGCTGTTGGCGCAGGCGACCGAGTTCGCAGTGATCGGCTTGCTGACCGGACTGACCGCTGCCATCGCCGCGACGGTGCTGGCGGGCGTGGTGGCCAAGCAGGTTTTCGAATTGCCGTGGACGGCGGACTGGCAACTGGTGATCACCAGCAGCGCGATGGGTGTGGTGGCGGCGATCGTGGCCGGCATGCTGGCCACGCGACGGGTGTTGGCCGCGCCGCCATCGGTGACGCTGCGCGAGTTGCAGGACTGACTCGCTGCCGGGCTCAGGGCCAGAACAAGGCGAACACGAAGATGCCGAGCATGGCGAAGGCGAGGGCCAGTTTCAGGGCGGTTCCGATGGCCAGTCCGATCCATGTGCCGGCGCCGACGCGTGATGCATGCTGCCACGGCTTGCCGTGCAGCATTTCGCCCGCGACCGCCCCGAGGAACGGCCCCAGGATCAGGCCCGGCAGGCTGAAGACGATGCCGCCGACCAGCGTGCCGATGGCAGCGCCCAGCATGGCGAGCCCACTGGCGCCGACTCGCTTTGCGCCCAGTGCGGTCGCGAAGACATCCACCGCGATCGAAACCAGGGTCAGCACCAGCAGCGCGCCCAGCGTCCAGGGACCTATCAGCGCGAACTTGCCGGCCCACGCGGCAAGCAGCATGCCGGCGAACATCAGCGGCAAGCCGGGCAGGGCGGGAAGGATGGTGCCGGCGAGGCCAGCCAGGATGAGCAGCGCCGCGATGGCGTAGAACAGGGTTTGGGTATCCATGCGCCGAGCATAGGTCATTCGCATGCAGCGCCCAAACGCCGGGCAAAAAAAAGCCCGCCGAAGCGGGCTTTTTTCCTGGTACCCGAAGATTAGTTCTGGTTCGGGGTGTTTTCCGCGAAGTACTCGTGGCTGTCGGCGTTCTGGATCGCCTGGTCCGGGCTTGAGATGGCGAGGCTCTTTGCCCCGGCCTGGCCATACACGATGTCATCCGTGGCGGCGACGATGTTGAAGTGGCTCATTTCGTGGATCAGGGTGCCGGCCTTGGAGTCGGTGCCCGAGGTGCCTGCAGTCCAGAAAGCCTTGCAGACGAAGATCTCGTACGGCTTGGTCGGATAGACATAGGCGTAGTAGTTCTGGTTGCAGCCACAGTTGATCTTGATCTGGCCGCCGGACTGGTCCATGGCAGTGTCGATCTTCACGAAGTTGCCGGTGACCGTGTTGTAGCGGGTGCTGGTGTAGGCGCCCATCCAGGTCGTGTAGCGCGGACCCTGGTTGTTGCCGTTCAAGTAGCCCTTGGCGTTTTCGGTATAGGCCCGGGCCTGCGTGACACCGGCGCCTGCGCCGCTGATCTGGGTCGAACTGCAGCCCACGTAGGTGACCCCGCCGGAGACGGTGCCGCCCGAACCAGGCTTGCCCTGTGCCTTCATGTCGCCCTTCAGGGCCTTGAGCGCATTGTCGGCATCGACCCAGAGCTTGAGGGTAGGCGACTTCAGGCTGGCCATGCGGCCGTTGCGGTCCGCGACCTTCTGGCCCTTTCCGGTCTTGGCGCCTTGGAGCATGGAAGCAAAGCTGACCGTGTATTCACCGGTTTCGCTCATGTCGTAGCTCTTGCTCAGGTCCACGGAGAACACTTTCGTCTCGTAGGGCTGGAACACGACATAGTCGGATTCCGTCGGCGCGAGGCGCTTGATCATCGGACCGAGATAGGTGGCCACCTTGCCGTCGCGATAGACCTGGAACAGCTTGCTTTCCTCGCTGGCGCCCGGCAACTGCCAGTACGGGACCTTCAGGACATCGCGGCTGTTGTTGGTGATCTTGAAGTCGACCTGGCCCATGAACGCCTGGGCGCTGCTGCTGTCGGCGAGCATGCTGATGGCGAGCGGATTGCGGACGACGGGTTCCGCGCCCTGGCGGGCAGCGAAGGCGGTTCCGGTGGCGGCGACAAGCGCGGTGGCCAACACGATATTGCGGACGGTACGGGTCATGCAGACTCCCCAGGAAGGTGGCAAGAAGGTCCGCAATGCGGCGGACCTCCCGACCATAGCCAATTGTGAGCCAGTTGGCATGTTGCGCCGCCGCAAGAATGGCGCGGCCGGCGCTAGCCTTTGTAATCGCGGTGGCAGCTGTCGCAGGACTTCTTGAGGTTCGACAGGGCTGCCGATGCCGCCGCACAGCTAGCCGGTGGGGTCATCAGCGCAGCATCGGAGGCGGCACGCAGGTCGGCGGCATAGCGGCCGAACTGCACTTCGTCCTTCATGTCGGCAAACGCCGGCTCGATGTCGTTGGCCACGAAGCGCAGGGTCTGCAATCGCGGCGTCAGGTCCGTGGACGCGCACCGGCTTTGCTTGATGCTCTGGTCGATGGCCTTCATCTGTTGGCCCATCAAGGCCATCACGGCGTTCGGATACGCGGTTCCGCGGTTCAGGGCGTTGACCGCGATGATTGTGCACAACGCGCCGACCAGCAGGCCGACCAGCAACAGGACCAATGAACGCATTCGGGGTGCTCCGGATTTTTCGTGGAGGTTAGCATGGGCCGAAACTCGCGCCCGATGCCTGGTTTCAGCGCAGCAGCACGACGCGCGAGCCTTCAACCCGGACGCGTGAGCCGACCTTCAGATTGGGTGATATCACTTTCTGCGTGACCAGCAGTTGCCGGCCCGCGTCCAGGCGGATGGTCAGGCGGTAACTCCTGGTGGTGCCGCCCGCCGACCCGGCCGGGGACGCCGCGGGTCGGGTCAGTACGCCACCGACCACGCCACCGAGGACGGCCTTGTCCTTGGGCGCGGCTGCGGAAGTGACCACGTCAATTCTTTCTACCCGCCCGCAACTCGTGCAAGGCCGGGGGGCGGCCGGAGGCGGGGCAGGCCGCGACACCGGCTCGGTCGGTGCAACCGGGCGAACCTGGGTCGGGCCGGAACAGGCAGCAAGGGCGGCACAGGCCAGCAGGCTGGTGAATAGGGCAATTCGCATGGCGGCTTCCGTGGATCGGACGTCAAAATCTAGCTGTCGGCGCCTGAATGGCGTCTGCCTCCCGGCCACCGCATGGGTCGCCGTACAATAAGGGATGCAAAAAATCCTGCGGGACCGGTTCTCCGGAATCGATCGGCTGTACGGCGTCGGCAGCGCGCAGCGTCTGGCCGGCAAGCATGTCTGTGTCGTGGGGCTGGGCGGGGTTGGATCGTGGGCCGTGGAGTCGCTGGTGCGCAGCGGCGTGGGCAAGCTGACCCTGATCGACGCCGATGAGGTCTGCCTGTCCAATACCAATCGCCAGTTGCATGCGCTCGACGGCCAATTCGGGCGCAACAAGGCCGAAGTCCTGGCGGAACGCTGCCTTGCCATCAATCCCCTGGCGCAAGTGGATGCGGTGGCGAAATTCCTGCTGCCGACCAATCTGTCCGAATTGCTTGGTCGCGACTACGACCTGGTGCTCGATGCCTGCGACAGTTTTCGCAGCAAGGTCGAGCTGATCGCATGGTGTCGCAGGCGCAAGCAACCACTGGTGGTGGTTGGCTCGGCTGGCGGACGTACCGATGCGACCCAGGTGCGTGTGCGCGACCTGTCGCGGACCGAGCATGACGCGTTGCTTGCGCTGGTCAGGAAGAAGTTGCGCTCCGATTTCAATTTCCCCAAGGGCAAGGATCGCTATTTCAGCGTTCCTGCCGTCTATTCGCTCGAAAACGTGCGCTACCCGCAGGCCGATGGTTCCGTATGCGGAACACGGCCGGCGCTGGGGCCCGATGCCGCCATGAAACTCGATTGCGGCGCGGGGCTGGGTGCCGCGACGCACGTGACGGGAAGCTTCGCCTTTGCCGCGGCAGGCAAGGCCATTGAAATCCTGCTCCGCCAGACGGGCACTGAAGCGAAGGTCTAGAGGCCCAGCAAGCGCCTGGCGTTGGCACGCGTCGCGCTGGCGATTTCGTCGGGATTCGAATTCCGCAATCGGGCCACGGCGTCAAGCACGAGTTGAAGACGCGCAGGTTCGTTGCGCTGGCCGCGATTCAAGGCATCGGGCTGGTCGGGTGAATCGGTTTCCAGCAGCAGGAACTCCAGTGGCATGGCAGCGACCAGCCGGTGCAGTCGTTTCGCCCGGTCGTAGGTCAGCGGCCCGCCAATGCCGATCATGAAACCCATGCCGAACAGCTGCCGGGCTTGTTCTTCGCTGCCCGAATAGCTGTGGACGACGCCGCGAAGCCCGCCGATGCCGCGCAATGTGGCAGTTATCTCCTCGACGGCGCGACGGGCGTGCAGCACCACGGGCAAGTCGAATTCCCGGGCGAGCTCAAGCTGTTTTCGCAGGTAGTGCCTCTGCAGCTCGGCATCGAGACCGTCCACGAAAAAGTCGAGTCCGCACTCGCCGATCGCGCGGGGTCGCTCGCGCTCGATCCACTCGCGCAATGCCGGAAGGTGCTCGGGCCTATGCCGGTGGAGGTACATCGGATGCAGGCCATAGGCCGGGTACAGTCCGGGGACGGCGGCGCAGACCTCGCGCAGTCTTGGCCAGGAATCATGGTCCACCGCCGGCACCAACTGTTCGGTTACGCCGGCGTCGTGGGCGCGCTGCAAGACCACTGCCCGGTCGTCGTCGAATTCGGGCGCGTCCAGGTGGCTGTGGCTGTCGAACAAAGCCAGCGGCATCGAAGCTACTCGAGCGCGGCTGGCTTTTCGCTTCCGCGTCCTCGTTTCCAGGACGACAGGATCAGGGTTCCGAGCCCCAGCAGGATCTCGTCGACGAAGGGCACCAGGTCGGGTATCACCAAATCGAAAAGAAACAGGCCCGCCGTGATCAGGAACAGGGTGGGGAAGCGCAGGCGACCTGCGAAAGCGAATATGGGGCCGAGCAGGGGACTGGACATGGGGACACTCCTTGGCCTCAAAACTACCATGCGCGATGAACGACTTCACGGCGGAACAGGCTGTCGTTCAGGCCGCCGGGGCCATCATCGCCCCGCTGGACGGCTCGTCCGTCCGATAGGAGAAAAAACCATGAACAGGAACCTTGCAGTAGCGATCGTCGCCATCCTCGGCACCGGTGCCGCCATCGGCGCCTATCGCACTGGCGTGATCGGCCCGCAGTACGCGCAGGTAGTCCGGGCGACGCCCATCACCGTGACCGAACCGATCTACGCAGACGTCACCGACGTCGTTCCGATCACCCAGACCCGCGACGTGCCGCAGCAGGTATGCGACAACCAGTCCGTGCAGGTTCGCCAGCCGGAACGCTTCGGCGACAAGGACGGCATGGTCGCCGGCGCGCTGATCGGCGGACTGGTGGGTAACCAGGTAGGCGGCGGCGATGGCCGCAAGCTTGCGACCGTGGCCGGCCTGGTCGGCGGCGGCTATGCCGGTCGCCAGATCGACCGACGCCATCAGGGCGGCCGGGTGACGACGCAGACGCAGCGCGTCTGCCACACAGAAACCCGCCAGAAGTCGACCACCGTCGGCTACGAAGTGCAGTACGAGATGGGCGGCCGGGTGCTGAGCAAGCGAGTCAGCAAGAATCCGGGCGACCAGATCTGGCTGGGCGAGCGCGACCGGGTCATCGGCTATGACGTGGACTGGCAGTATCGCGACCGCAACGGCACCCTGCGAATGGACACCAAGCCGGGCGAAAAGCTGCTGATGAAGGACGGCGCCATCGTCGTGACAGACTCCGCCGCGGGCATCAAACGGGGCTGAAAGCGGTTCCGGCGACCGATTTGATCACGGCACCTGCATGCGCCGGCAGGGCCACTCGGGCTAAAATGGCGGTTTAACCAATCCGCTAGGCAATCCCGATGGCCCTGAACCCGACCGACCTGTTTGACGTACGCGCCCTGCTGTCCGACGAGGAGCGCATGATCCAGGACTCGGTGGCGCGTTTCACCGATGAACGCGTGATACCCATCATCGGCGACTGTTTCGACCAGGCGCGATTCCCGTCCGAACTGGTGCCCGAAATCGCCGCCCTGGGCCTGTTCGGGTCCTCGCTGCCGGAAAAATACGGTTGCGCTGGCTTGAACTCGGTCAGCTACGGCCTGATCTGCCAGGAACTCGAGCGCGGCGATTCGGGAATCCGAAGCTTCGTGTCCGTGCAGAGCTCGCTGTGCATGTATCCGATCTACGCCTACGGTTCCGAGGAACAGCGCGAACGCTACCTGCCGCGCATGGCGCGTGGCGAGGTCATCGGCTGCTTCGGCCTGACTGAGCCGCAGGGCGGATCCGATCCGGCCAACATGAAGACCAACGCGCGCCGTGACGGCGGCGACTGGATCATCAACGGCGCCAAGATGTGGATCACCAACGGCAACCTGGCCGATGTGGCCATCGTCTGGGCGCAGACCGACGAAGGCATCCAGGGCTTCCTGATCGACAAGGGCACGCCGGGCTTTGCCGCGCAGGAAGTGCACAAGAAGATGAGCCTGCGCGCCTCGGTGACATCGGCGTTGTTCTTCGACAACGTGCGCGTGCCCGACAGCCAGCGCCTGCCCAACGTGAAGGGCCTGAAGGGTCCGCTGGGCTGCCTGACGCAGGCGCGCTTCGGCATTACCTGGGGTCCGATCGGCGCCGCCATATCCAGCTACCAGTGCGCGCTGGAATACTCCAAGTCGCGCATCCTGTTCAACCGACCGATAGCGGCAACGCAGGCCGTACAGCTGAAGCTCGCCGACATGGCGCGGCGCATCACGCTGGCGCAGTTGCTGTCCCTGCAATTGGGCCGGCTGAAGGACGCGGGCCAGATGCAGCCGGCGCAGGTTTCGCTGGCCAAGTGGAACAACGTGCGCATGGCCCTGGATATTTCGCGCGAGGCGCGCGACATCCTCGGTGGCGCCGGCATCACCACCGAATATCCGCCGATCCGCCATGCGCTGAACCTCGAGTCGGTCATCACCTATGAAGGCACCGAGACCGTGCACCAGTTGGTGATCGGCCGCGAAGTAACGGGCATCAACGCGTTCTGAATCGCGCCGGGGCGGGGAGGGCTGCAACATGTTCGAAGGACCCGTACTGGAAACCGAGCGCTTGATCCTGCGCGTTCCCCAGGCGTCGGACTTCGACGCGTTCGCGGCGATGAATACCGACGAGGACAACATGCGCTTCATCGGCGGCACGCTGCAACGCGCCGCGGCGTGGCGCAAGTTCCTGCAGATGCCGGGTGCCTGGTTGCTGCAGGGCTTCGCGATGTTCTCGTTGATCGAGAAATCCAGCGGGCGCTGGTTGGGCCAGTTGGGTCCGTGGCAACCGGAAGGCTGGCCCGGCACTGAAGTGGGCTGGGCCCTGGACCGTTCGGCGCAGGGCAAGGGTTTTGCGACTGAAGCGGGATTGGCGGCCGTGGACTGGGCCTTCGACAGTCTCGGCTGGACGACCGTCATCCACTCCATCCATCCCGACAACATCGCGTCCCAGGCCCTTGCCCGACGCCTCGGCGCAAGCAACAGCGGCCCGGGAAAATTGCCGGCGCCCTTCGAGAAGGAACCCATCGACATCTGGTCGCAGACCCGCGAGCAATGGCTGGCGCGTCGCGCTGGAGTCATGAGGTGATGGACGAGTTGACGGTCTACGGCATGAAGGCCTCGGGCAACTGCTTCAAGGTGCAGTTGGTCCTCGAGCAGACCAGCCGGCGTTATCGCTGGGTCGAGGTCAACAGCGCGGCCGGCGAAACGCGCACGCCCGGATACCTTGCAAAGAACCCGAACGGCAAGGTGCCGTTGCTCGAACTGGCCGACGGTCGCGTGCTCGCCGAATCGAACGCCATCGTGTGTTTCCTGGCCGATGGGTCGCCGCTGCTGCCATCGGACCCTTGGCAGCGGGCGCAGGCCCTGCAGTGGATGTTCTTCGAGCAATACAGCCACGAGCCCTACATCGCCGTGGCGCGATTCATCATGGGCTGGCTGCCGGAAGACAGCCCACGCCGATCGGATTTGCCCCGCCTGCGCGAGCGCGGATACCAGGCGCTGGACGTCATGGAAAAACAACTTGCCCGACAGGATTTCCTGGTTGATTCGGGCTACAGCGTCGCCGACATCGCACTCTATGCCTACACCCACGACGCCGGCCGGGGTGGCTTCGATCTTTCCGCCTATCCGGCCATCCGGGCCTGGTTGTCGCGCGTCGAGTCCACGCCCGGGTTCGTGCCGCACCGATTCTGATCGCCGCAGTCCAACAATTTCTCCTTCGAACAAGACTTACTGGAATCCACCATGTCCGCCCCTGCTTCCGTCATTCCCGCGCGCCAGAAGAACGTCAACCGGGCGCAAGTGTGCGACGAAAATTTCCAGGAATTCGTGCGTGGCTGGAATGGCAGGCCAGCCCGCAAGCCCGCGTCCGATGCGCCAGTGCTGCCGGGCAGCGAATGCAGTGCAGCCGACTTCCTGCAGCTTTTCGAATCGCAACTGGTTTCCCGCCACCTGGACCTGATGGCTCGCGTCCTGCGCGTGCAGCAGAAAGTGTTCTACACGATCGGCTCGTCGGGGCACGAAGGCAACGCGATGGTTGCGCGGCTCACACGGCATACCGACCCTGCGTTCCTGCACTATCGTTCCGGCGGCTTCATGGCCGAGCGCTTCCGCAAGCTGCCCGGCATGGATCCGATCATGGACTCGGCGCTCAGCTTCGCGGCCAGCAAGGAAGATCCGATCTCCGGCGGCCGGCACAAAGTGTGGGGCAGCAAGCCCCTGTGGGTGCTGCCGCAAACATCCACCATTGCCTCGCACCTGCCCAAGGCGCTCGGCACGGCAGTGGCGATCGAACAGGCGCGCCGCATCGGCCATCGCTTGCCGATTCCCGCCGACTCCATCGCCATCTGTTCGTTCGGCGATGCGTCCAGCAACCACGCCACGGCGCAGACCGCCTTCAACGCCGCTGCATGGACGGCCTACCAGCAACTGCCCGCGCCCGTGCTTTACGTGTGCGAGGACAACGGCATCGGCATCTCCGTGAAGACGCCGGAAGGCTGGGTGGCCAGCAATTTCCGCCAGCGCCCGGGCCTGGATTATTTCTATGCCGACGGCCTCGACATCGCCACGGGCTTCGGCCAGGTGGCACGCGCGGTCGAACACTGTCGCAAGACGCGGCGTCCGACCTTCCTGCACCTGCGCACCACGCGCGTGATGGGCCATGCCGGTACCGACTTCGAGATCGAATGGCGCAGCTTCGAGGAACTGATGGCGGTGGAGGCGAGCGATCCTTTGCTGCGGTCGGCGGCGATTGCGCTGGAGTCGGGCCTGATGACGGCCGACGACGTGCTCGGCCTCTACGAGTTCACGCGGGTCAAGTGCTTCGCCGCTGCCGAGGAGGCCGACCGTCGCCCGAAGCTCGACAGCCTTGCCGACATCATCAAGCCCCTGGCGCCCAGCACGCCTGCGGCCGTCGCCGCCGAGGCGGTGCGGTCCGATTACGCGGAACGTCGCCTGGCGGTCTTCGGCGGCGAGGCGAAGCTGCCTGAAAACCAGCCGCCGCGACACCTGGCCGTGCTCATCAACAACACCCTGCACGACCTGTTCTGCAAGTACCCCGAGGCCTTGCTGTTCGGCGAGGATGTCGCGCAGAAGGGGGGCGTGTACACCGTCACGAAAGGCTTGAACAAGGCATTCAAGGGCGCGCGCGTGTTCAACACGCTGCTCGACGAGACGATGATCTTCGGCCTGGCGCAGGGTTTCGCCAACATGGGGATGCTGCCTTTTCCTGAAATCCAGTACCTCGCGTATTTCCACAATGCCTGCGACCAGATCCGGGGCGAGGCCTGCTCGCTGCAGTTCTTCTCCAACGACCAGTATCGCAACCCGATGGTGATGCGCATCGCGTCGCTGGGCTACCAGAAAGGGTTCGGCGGCCATTTTCACAACGACAACTCGATTACCGCGCTGCGCGACATCCCGGGCCTGGTGGTCGGTTGCCCCAGCCGGGGCGATGACGCGGCAATGATGCTGCGCACCATGAGCGCGATGGCCAAGGTCGACGGTCGCGTGTGCGCCTTCCTCGAACCGATTGCCCTGTACATGACCAAGGACCTCCACGAGCCCGGGGACGGACTGTGGCAGACCACCTATCCCACGCCCGACCAGGCCCTGGTGCCTGGCGAGGAGCGCGTGTACGGCCCCGAGGCCGAGGACCTCGTCATCTTCACGTTCGGCAATGGCGTGCCGATGAGCCTGCGCGCCGCGCGGGAAATCGAGAAGCGCCAGGGCTGGAAGGTACGGGTCGTGGACCTGCGCTGGCTGTTGCCCTTGAACGACGCGGCCATCGGCAGGCATGCCGCAGCCTGCAAGCGGATCCTGGTGGTGGATGAAGGCCGGCGCAGCGCGGGCGTGGGCGAGGGCATCATCACGGCGGTGGTCGAATCGGGGCATGGCGCCAAGCCCTTGCGACGGGTCGTTGGCGTCGACACCTTCACGCCGTTGGCGGGAGCAGCCCTGCTGGTCCTGCCAGCGGAAGCCGATATCGTCGCCATGGCCGGGAAACTGGCCTGACGCCGTTACCCTCTGAGGCGAAGACCGCCGCGCCTGCTTGACCTATACTGAACGCATGAGCCAGACCCGGCCCCAGACAATCCTCTTTGCAGACGTCAGCGGAAGCACCCGCCTCTTCGAGACGAAGGGCGATGTGGAAGCACGTCGGCTGATCGCTGCCGTACTCGATGCGTTGAGCATCGTCTGCGTGGGCCATGGCGGCCGCGTCATCAAGACCATCGGCGACGAGATCATGTGCACGCTGCCGACCGCCATGTCAGGGCTGCTTGCGGCCTGCGACATGCAACGCAAGATGTCGCGCGACATCAACTTCGTGCGCGAAAACCTCGCGGTGCGAATCGGTTTCCACCACGGCAACGCGCTCGACGAAAACGACGACGTGTTCGGCGATGCGGTCAATGTCGCTGCCCGCATGACCTCGCTGGCCAAGCGCGAGCAGATCGTCAGCACCGCTTCCACGGTCAACGGCCTGACCGGCACCCGCCTGCCGGAGACGCGCAGCCTGGGCCGTGCGAGGGTCAGCGGCAAGTTGCTGCCGATCGAAATCGTGGATGTCGTCTGGCAGGAAGACACGTCCGGCATGACCATGGTCCAGAGCGCCATCCGCATGGGCGACGCCGCGCCTGCGGGCGCCAAGCTGACTTTGCGCCATCGCGGCAAGCTGATTGAACTGACCGAGAATTCCGAGCCCTTCATGATGGGCCGTGAAGTCAGCAACAACCTGGTGGTGGAGGCCGACTGGGTCAGCCGGACCCACGCGCAGATCGAATACAAGCGCGGCCACTTCATGATCACCGACCGATCCACCAATGCAACCTACGTTTGCATCGGGCAGGATCCGGAGCTGCGCCTGCACCGCGACGAAGTGCATCTTCGCAAGTCGGGAAGCATCAGCATGGGCCAGGCCGCGTCGGCCAACACCCACGACCTGATCCACTTCAGCACCGAATAGCGCCGGACCGGCGATACCGGAAAGACAACGCGGAGATCAGCCTCCGCGTTCTGCCTTGATCGAGATACCCTGCGGCGCCGGCTGCGCACCGGGCGCTGCCGTGTTGGTTCCGGGCCGCGACGGCATGGGCTGGTATCCGAACACGCCACGCAGCAGGCGCTCGCTGCCTGCGTAATCGGCCGCAGTGGCGGGAACGAACTGGGTCGCGCCCAGCTCATTGATCACGTCGTAAAGCGTCTGGTCCTTGTGCAGGCGCAACAATGCGTCGGCGACCTTCTTGCGCACGTCCATCGGCACCTTCGGGCTTGCCGAGAAGGCACGGCCGATGAAGTCGCGCGAGGTCGCCACCGGAACCAGGTTGGGATAGGTCTGGGCGATGTAGCCCGGCACCATCGCCGCATCGGTTTCGCCGGCGAACACCATTTCGACGCCGTCCTTCCAGCTGGCGGCGACGGACTGGATTTCCGGTTGCGCGATGGGATTCTTGTACAGCTCGCCCAGCAACAGGTAACCCAGGCTTGGCGCCGACATGCTGGCGATCCGGCGGCCGATCAGGCCGTTGGCGCCCGCATCGGCGTTGGAAGAGTCCACGAGCAAGGTGAACTTGGTGGGATCGAGCACGCGGACCAGCGGCGTGAAGCGTTGGCGATTGGCCCGGTAGTCGGTGAAGTGGGCTTCCTCGAAGGCGAAATCGGTGGCCGCGCCACCGCGCATGTCGCGCCAGTAGACGTGGTAGTTGCCGGACGTCTTGAGGATGAAGCGATGGCCTGTTGCCTTCGACAGATAGGCGAGCAGGGGACGATAGACGTCCTGTGCCTGGGCAGGCGGATAGTTTGGTTCGACGGTTACGGTGAAGTCAGCCGCCTGCACCGCCACCGAAGTGAACAGCGACAGGACCAGGCCGAGCGTGAATTTGTTTCTGTTGTTCATGATTGATTTACCCCCGATGCCGGGTATAGCAGACTAATCACGGTTCGCCAATGCAAGTTTGTTTGCGTCGTGCTTCGTGTCACACCGGACGTTGCAGGCCCGTCAAAAGTGCTAGTGCTGTCACAGCTTCTTCCCCAGCACGAATCAACTGGTCGGCATGATCGAGTTGCACTACGGCAAGGGCGTCGGTTCGATCTGGCGATACGCAAATCACCTGGCCGGATTGTTCATCGAGCCGGTTCCTGACGACCATGCCCACGTCGAGGTCGGCGCCTTCCAGTCTCGCCAAACCCCTGCGTGCCTTACCCAGGTAATGCGTGCGCGCGACGATTTCCTGGCCGGGGTAACAACCCTTTTTCAAACTGAACGCGCGCAGCCGGTCGAGGGAAAGCATCTGCGGCGTCCACGCTTCCACCTGGTCCGGACCGAGGCGCGGCAGGCCGTGGGCAATATCCAGGTCGAACCATCGCGAATTCGCATCGTCGTCCGGCGCTGCCAGGGCGACATCGTCCGATGGCAGCACCAGCAGATGCCGGGCAGTCGCATCACCACTCATGTCCAGCAGCCAGCCGGCACGCCGGTCGCCATGCGCGGTGTCGCGGGAATCCACGGCCGGCGTTTCGGCGGGGAATCGCGATGCACAGGAAAATTCTTCGGCGTGACGAAGGGTCAACTTGCTTCGGAAGACATATCGCTGCAGCCGATCGCGAAATTCCGGCGCCGCGAAATCAGGAAGCACCGCCAGGTACAGCCCCGGCTCGGCGTGGATCAGCGCAAACAGCGCGATCACGCGACCCTTGGCGCTAAGCCATCCGTTCCACTGCCACGAACCGGGCGCAAGTGCGCTGACGTCGTTCATCGTCTGCGCTTGCAGGAATGCGCCCGAATCGGGGCCTTCCACGGCCAGGATCGAGTGCCCTGGAAGCCGGGGCAGCGAGTCGGGCATCCGATTTGCCTTGAACGTCACGGGGTCGGGACTTAACATATGCGCATGGTTTCCACGACCCAGATCATAGGGCAAAGCGTCGCACCCGCCGAGCCTGGGGCTGTGATCGCGAATCCGGAGCCGGTCGCGGTTGCTGCACAAGCAGGCAAGGCGGCAGCAGAAACGGCACTGTCGCCGAAGGCCGATCGCCCGGCGTTGGACCCGACCCGCTATGGTGACTGGGAAAAGAACGGACGCTGCATCGATTTCTGATCCGGCAATGCGCCGGTACCTCCCAACCTCCAAAGAGCCCGAACCCATGGCTGCTCAGCAACGCC
Organism: Gammaproteobacteria bacterium; assembly: GCA_026398715.1. Next base: position 304 of record JAPLSI010000109.1, on the reverse strand, counting down.
CCCTGTCTCCGCATTTGCAGATCTACCAGCGGCAACTCACGTCGGTGCTGTCCATCCTGCATCGCGCGACGGGCGTGTTCCTCGGCGTTGCCGCTTTCGCCCTGGTGGCCTGGTTGTTCGCGGTCGCCGGCGACGGCGACGCGCTGCTCCGTTTCAACGCGTTTGCCGGGTCGCCCCTGGGAATCGCATTCTTGCTGGCGGCCACGGCCTCGCTTTCGTATCACCTGCTCAACGGCATCCGGCACTTGCTGTGGGACATCGGCTGGGGATTCGAGTTGCCGAAGGTCTATGCCAGTGGCTGGAC
>JAPLSI010000259.1 GCA_026398715.1 Gammaproteobacteria bacterium | reverse complement strand
TACAAGGCCGACGTCAGCACGACCAAGGTCAGCGACCTGATCCGCCCGGGCCACATCAACCCCGACTACCTGCGCTACGAGTTGCATCGCGTGTGGGTGATCGAGGCCAAGCTCAAGCCCGGCCAGCGCCACATCAACAGCCGTCGCACGATGTACCTGGACGAAGACAGCTGGCAGATCGTGGGCATCGACCATTACGATGGCCAGGGCACCCTGTGGCGTTACTCGGAAGCGCTTCCGATCAACTACTACGAAGTGCCGACGTTGTGGACCACGCTCGAGACGCACCACGACCTGAAGTCGGGTCGTTACATCAGCGGCCTGCTGGACAACCAGGACAAGCCGCGCGACTTCAGCTTCCAGAGCACACCGGCGGATTATTCGCCGCAGAACCTGCGCGACAGCGGCGTTCGCTGATTCAGGCAATACCGACCGCGCCCTTCGGGGCGCGGTCTTCTTGAAAGCCGCGCACATCGAAAGTCTTCGGGAGTGGAATCGATGTCCATGTTTCGCCCCAACGCCGCGCGCCAAGCCGGCGCGTTGCTGCTTCTCCTGACGCTGCCGCTGGCTGCCCAGGTTTCAACGCAAGCCCCTGCGGACGATCCGTCCGCGCTTCCCTCCGAAATCATGCCGCGTGCCAGCAAGTCCTTGCTGCTGGACGTGGTGCGTACGCCAGCGGGCTTCTTCGCCGTGGGCGAGCGCGGTCATGTCATCAGTTCCAGCGACGGCAAGCAGTGGACGCAGGTGGAAACGCCGACGCGCTCCGCGCTCACGTCCATCACTGCCGTGGACGACAAGCTCTGGGCCGCCGGCCACGATGGCGTCATCCTGCACTCGGCCGACGGCGGCAAGACCTGGGTCGCGCAACGCCGCGACCCGTTCATGCGCAACCCCGACGAAAACCCCGCCGACCACGATCCCCGGCAGGGCGTGCCTCTGCTCGACATCCTGTTCACCGACGCCAGCAATGGCGTCGCCATCGGCGCCTACAGCCTGATGCTGGTAACCAGCGACGGCGGTACGACCTGGACGCCGAAGCAGGCCCTTGCGCCCGCAGCGCCATCCGACGAGCCCGCGGCGCCGATGGAAGGCGACATCTTCAGCGCCGAAGACCTGATGCTGGATGAAGAATCCGATCCGCATCTCAACGCGATCACCAGCACCGGTCCGGGTGGCCTGGTCATCGTCGGCGAGCGCGGCACCGTACTTCGTTCCGAAGACGGCGGCCAAAACTGGCAGAAGCTGGGCTTCCCCTACAAGGGCTCGATGTTCGGCGTGCTCAGCCTCGGCAACGGCCGACTGCTCACCTACGGCCTTCGCGGCAATGTGTACGAGTCCACCGACAACGGCGCCAGCTGGAACAAGGTGCCCGCCGAAGGCAGCACCAGCCTGATGGGCGGTACTGCCCTGGAAGGTGGCGGCGCGGTGCTGGTCGGTGGCAACGGTACCTTGCTGCGCCGCGAGTCGGCCGATGCGCCGTTCACGGTGAGCCACTTCAAGAATTCCATCGGCGAGTCGCCGACGCTGTCGGGCGTGGTTCCCGACGGCAATGGCGGCTACGTACTGGTCGGCGACAAGGGTGTCGACCAGGCCCAACTGCAGTAACGGAGTCCCAATGAGCGCAGTGCAACGCTTCACCGAAAGACTCGTATTCGGGGCACGCCCCCTCGTCCTGCTGATCTTCACGATCATCACGGTGGCGATGGGCTTTTTCGCCTACCAGCTGAAGGTGGACGCGGGCTTCAAGAAGCAGATCCCGCTGCAGCACGAGTACATGAAGACCTTCATCGACTACGAGCTGGACTTCGGCGGTGCGAACCGCGTCCTGGTCGCGGTGATGGCCAAAGACGGCAACATGTTCAGCGATGAGTACCTGACCGCGCTGCAGCAGGTCACCAAGGAAGTCATCGACCTGGAGGACACCGACGACGCGCGCTCGCGTTCGCTGTTCACGCCCAACGTGCGCTTCATCGAGGTGGTGGAAGACGGCATTTCCGGCGGCAACGTCATCCCCAACGACTACGACCCCAGCTTCAAGCCCGGCAGCCCGGAACAGTTCGAACAAATCCGCGGCAACATCGTCAAGGCCAACATCCTGGGCCGCCTGGTCGCCAAGGACTGGTCCGGCGCCATGGTCTGGGCCGACATCATTCCCGAGTCCGACTCCAAGACCAATCCGCGCAAGGTCGATTACCAGAAGATCGCCAAGCAGCTCGAGGCGATTCGCCTGAAGCACGAGAAGGGCAATATCACCGTCCACGTGATCGGCTTCGCCAAGATGGTCGGCGACATCAGCGACGGCGCGACCTCGGTGGTGAAGTTCTTCGCCATCACCATCGCCTTCACCTGGCTGCTGCTGTTCCTGTATTCCAGTTCCGTGAAGCTGGCATCGCTGACGGTGCTGTGCGCCATGGTGTCGGTGGTGTGGATGCTGGGCGCCTTGCGCCTGATGGGTTTCGGCATCGACCCGATGAACATGCTGACGCCGTTCCTGATATTTGCCATCGCTGTCAGCCACGGCGAACAGATGATCAACCGCTTCCGCGGCGAGATCTTCTTCGGTGGCCTGGAAGAGGGCACGGTCGAGCAACTGCGCGAGCGCGCCAAGTTCGCCGTCGAACCGCTGGAAGCCGCGCGACTGTCGTTCCGCATGCTGCTGGTGCCCGGCGCGGTCGCGCTGCTGGCCGGCTGCATCGGCTTCGGCGCCATCTGGTTCATCCCGATCCAGATGATCAAGGAACTGGCCATCACCGCCACCGTCGGCGTCGGCCTGACCATCCTCACCGACCTGATCCTGCTGCCGGTGCTGCTCAGCTACACCAAGCTGCGCAACCTGGAAAAGAAGCGCCAATACCGCCTGCGCCAGCTGACCCAGTTCGACAAGGTCTGGGCCTTGCTGGCCCGCCTGAGCAAGCCCAAGCCCGCTGCCATCGTCATCGCGCTGGGCCTGGTCATCTGGTTCTTCGCCTGGCAACAGGGCAACAAGGTGATGATCGGCGACGCGCAGGCCGGCGTGGCCGAGCTGCGCCCCGAGGCGCGCTACAACCTCGACGCGGTGTTGATCAGCGAGAAATTCGCATTGGGCGTGGACATCCTCAACGTTATCGTGGAGGCCGGCCCGTCGGCGTGTACCACCAGCTACAAGGCGATGGAAACCATCGACCGCTTCTCGTGGCACATGAGCAACGTGGAAGGCGTGGTGCAGGTAATGAGCCTGCCCATGGCCGCCAAGCTGGTGAACGCCGGCTGGAACGACGGCTCGATCCGCTGGCGCGTATTGCCGCGCGACCAGGACACGCTGCGCCAGGCGACCCAGAGTTTCGAAACCGATTCGGGCTTGTTGAACGCCGACTGCAGCGCAATCCCGGTAACGGTCTTCACCAGCGATCACCAGAGCTCGACGATCGACCGCGTGGTGGCCGAAACCAAGAAGTTCCGCGCCGACAACAAGGCCTATGACCCGGACTTCGCCAAGAAGCGCGAAGCCGCCATCAAGGCGGCCGCTGAAAAGGGCGAGGAATACAGCACCGACGACGTCAGCTTCCGCCTCGCCACCGGCAGCCTCGGTGTCGCCGCGGCCATCAACGACACCGTGCGCGAGAAGGAACACTTCATCCTGTACCTGCTCTACGGCGCAGTGCTGGCCATGTGCTGGATCAGCTTCCGCAGCATCCGCGCCGCGCTGTGCGTGCTGTTGCCGCTGGTGCTGGTCACCGAGCTTGGCCACACGCTGATGGTGCACCTGAACATCGGCATGAAGATCAACACGCTGTGCGTGGTCGCACTGGGCGTGGGCATCGGCGTGGACTACGGCATCTACATCTTCGCCCGCATGCGCGAGGCGATGCTGCAGGGCAAGACGGTCACCGAGTCCTACTTCATCGCGCTCAAGACCACCGGCATCGCCATCTTCTACACGGCGCTGACCCTGGCCGTCGGCGTGGCGATGTGGATCTTCTCGGTACTGAAGTTCCAGGCCGACATGGGCATCCTGCTGACCTTCATGTTCATCCTGAACATGGTCGCCGCGATCATCTTCCTGCCGGCCCTGTGCCGCTGGATCCTGCGGCCGAACGAGAAGGACGACTGGGTCCCGCCGCACGCGTAACGGGTGGCGCGAACGCTTGACGGCGCCGGGGGACGGGTCCGCCCTGGTCGCCCCGGCGTAGCCGCTCCTGCGGACTCAGGGTCGACCGGCCGGCCATCCATGGCCGGCCTCCTGTGCGAACCCATCCCCCGTCACCGCCAAGCGTCCGTCCAACTCCGCCGTGGGTTATCGAAGATCAACGTCCACTTCAACGGCGATCAAGCCTGAAGTTCTCGCCCGTTCGAGGCCGACGTACTGGAGTTCGACTCGACGAGTTTCGAATTGCCCGGACGCTCTTCCAATCTTTTCGCGTTAGCCGCCGACGTTGACGTTCGATAACCCGCGATGGTCTCGGACGGACGCTTGGCGGTGACGGGGGGACTGACTGCGCAGGAGGTCGGCCATGGATGGCCGACCGGTCGACTCTGAGTCCGCAGGAGCGGCTACGCCGAGGCGACCAGGGGAGTCGGTACCCCCGGCGCCGACAAGCGGCCGCGCCGTAGGCAAGCCACGACGATCTAGACTTCGACGATTGGCGTCGGCCGAGCCTTGGTGAGGTTGCGCAGTGCGATGGCGAGGACGCCGCCCAGGACCATCGCGCCGCCGATCCAGAGTCGTGGTCCGACCTGGTCGTGCAGCAGCACGATGCCCAGCACCGTGGCGAGAAGTGGGGTGGCAAGCAGGTAAGGCGTTACCTGCGCAACCGGATGGCGTTGCACCAGCACGTAGTACAGGCCGTGGCCCAGCATCGATGCGAGTACCGCTGCATACACTACGCCGAACCACGCGACCCAACTGGCCTGCGCAATCGACTCGCGCATGTCCGGTTCGATCAACGCGCTCATGCCAAGCAGCGGGAACATGCCGATCAGTGCCGTCCAGCCTTGCTGGCTGAACATGTCCATGCCCTTCATGCCGCGCATCAACACCGTGCCGATGGCAAGGAACACGGCCGAAACCAGCATCAGCACCAGTGCCGCGGGGCGCTCCATCACGCTGGGGTCGAAGCCCAGTACCAGCACGCCGACGAAGCTCAACGCGATGGCGGCGCCGGTGCGCCAGTGGAAGCGCTCGCCGATCATCCACCACGCGAGCAGCGCCGACATCGGTACGTAGCTCTGCATCAGGATGGCCGGGGAAGCGATGGTGGTGGACAGGCTCAGCGCCCAGAAGCTGAGGCCGAAATGCAGCACGCCGGTGCACAGTGCCACCGCGATCAGGCGCGGCCATTGACCCGGCGCCGGGCGCTTGAGGAAGGCCGCCAGCATCAACGCCAGCAAGGCCAGCCGCAATCCGGTGAACAACAGCGGCGGGAATTCCATCAGCGCCAGCTTGGCGGTGATGAAGTTGCCCGCCCAGGCCAATGCGATCAGCGAAACCAGGAACAGGTCTCGCCCGCCCAGGCGATGGCGGTGGAGGTCAGTAGGCAATGTCGAGGCGCTGGTACAGCTTGCGCAGCGTCCACAACGGACCGATCAGCAGGAACAACACGTCGGTGAAGAAACTCGGGCGGCGACCTTCCACCTTGTGCCCGATGAACTGGCAGATCCACGCCACGACGAACACGGCGACGGCGATCACCAGCAGCGTCTGCATTCCGAAACTGTTGGCGATCCAGCGATTGACCAGCACGCTGGCCAGGAACCCGACGAAGGCGCCCATCGCCAGGTTGCGCGACAGCCGCCAGTAGTAGGCCCAGGCCAGGAACATCGCCAGCGCCGAAATCGCGCCGGGCTTCAGCAGCGTGCCCGGCACCGGCACCGCCCACAGCAAGGCCGTCACCGACCAGACGATGGCGGGCACGCACACCAGGTGGATGGCCTGGTTGGTTTCATTGCGGTGGTCGCTGGAATACTGGTCGAGCAAGACGTCGATCTGGCGCATCAGCCTGTCTCCGTGGTGCGGGCGAATGCCCCGATCAAATGCGGATATCCGCCAGGCGCAGCAGCGCTTCGGCGTATTTTGCGCGCGTGGCTTCGATCACCGCGGCGGGAACACGGGGGCCGGGTGCGGTCTTGTTCCAGTCCAGGGTTTCCAGGTAGTCGCGCACGAACTGCTTGTCGTAACTCGGCGGGCTGATGCCGACCTGGTAGGAATCGGCCGGCCAGAAGCGCGATGAATCCGGGGTCAGCATTTCGTCCATCACGTGCAGCACGCCGTCTTCGTCGAGCCCGAATTCCAGCTTGGTGTCGGCGATGATGATGCCGCGCTTTGCGGCGTATTCCGCGGCGAAGCGATAGATATCCAGCGTTGCGTCACGCACGCGCATCGCAAGGTCCGCGCCGATGGCCTGGACGACGCTTTCGAAGCTGACGTTTTCATCGTGGCTTCCCGCGGCCGCCTTGGTGGACGGCGTGAAGATCGGCTCGGGCAGGACTTCAGCCTGGCGCAGGCCCGTGGGCAGCGTGATGCCGCAGACCTGGCCGGTGCGCTGGTAATCCTTCCAGCCGCTGCCGATCAGGTAGCCGCGGGCGATGGCTTCCACCGGCACCGGCTTGAGCTTCTTCACCACCACGCTGCGCCGCGCATACAGGTCGGCATCGACGCCGGCAGGCAGCACGCCGGCCACGTCTTCGTGGGTCAGGTGGTTGGGAATGAGGTGCGCGGTGCGCTCGAACCAGAAGTTCGAAATCTGGCAGAGCATTTCGCCCTTGCCAGGGATCGGGTCGGGCAGCACCACGTCGAATGCCGACAGCCGATCGGTGGCTACCATCAACAGCCGATTGCCCGGCAGGCCGAAGACATCGCGGACCTTGCCCTGGTGCAGCAAGGGCAGGCCGGGCAGGTGGGAGGTGTGAAGGGTGGTAGCCAAGAGGGCGAAATCCGTCCGGGGCGAGCGGCCTATTGTAACCGGCGGGCCGTGCGCTTCGGCTGGTAGAATGCGCCATGCGCCGACTATTGATCCTGCTGCTGTGCCTGCCCACGCTAGTGCAGGCGCAGGCGCCGGCAAAGCCCGCCAAGCTGGGCCAGTGCGTCGCCTGCCACGGTGAAGACGGCCGGAGCCGCATACCGGGTACGCCGCACCTGGCCGGGCAGGACGAAACCTACCTGGTCGCGGCCCTCGCGGCCTATCGCAACGGCAACCGTCGCGCCGTACCCATGAACTCCATCGCCAATACCCTGCAGCCGCGCGACGTTGCCGCGCTGGCCCGGTGGTATGCGCGCAAACCGGCCGGCGGAAAACGATGAACTGGAAAGGCAAGCTGGTTGGCGCCGCCATCGGGTTGCTGCTGGGCGCGTCGCTGCGTCGGCCCTTCCTGATGATCATCGGCGTGGCGCTGGGCCATCTTTACGACATTGGCGTGTTCGGCTCCAGGCCGACCGACCCCAGGCCGCCATCGGCGCCGGCCGAAATCGATCCGTACGCCGCGTTGGGCATCACCTCGTCGGCCAGCGACGAGGAAGTGGACCTGGCCTACCGCCGGCGCATGTCGGAGTACCATCCCGATCGCGTCGCCAATTCGGCCAAGGAAATCCGCGACCTCGCCGAACTGCGTGCCCGCGAGGCCAACGGAGCCTACGAGACCATCAAGCGCCAACGCGGCCGCTAGCCGCGCCCACACCACCACGGAACCACTCATGTCCCGATGCCTGATCGCCCCTTCCATCCTGTCGGCCGATTTCGCGCGGTTGGGCGCCGAGGTCGACGACGTCCTGAAAGCCGGCGCCGACTGGGTGCACTTCGACGTGATGGACAACCACTACGTGCCCAACCTGACCATTGGCCCGCTGGTCTGCGAGGCCTTGCGCAAGCACGGCGTGACCGCGCCCATCGACGTGCACCTGATGGTGAAGCCGGTGGATCGCATCATTCCTGATTTCGCCAAGGCCGGCGCGACCTACATCAGCTTCCATCCGGAGGCCAGCGAGCACATCGACCGCACCATCGGTCTGATCAACGACCAGGGCTGCAAGGCCGGGCTGGTATTCAATCCGGCCACGCCACTGCATTTCCTCGACCACGTGCTGCACAAGCTCGACCTCGTCCTGATCATGTCGGTGAACCCGGGCTTCGGCGGCCAGAGTTTCATTCCCGGCGCACTCGACAAACTGCGCCAGGTTCGCAAGCTGATAGACGCCAGCGGCCGCGACATCCGGCTCGAGGTCGATGGCGGCGTAAAGGCCGAGAATATTGGGGAAATCGCGGCGGCTGGCGCCGATACCTTCGTCGCTGGTTCCGCCATCTTCAACGCACCCGACTACGCCAGTGTCATCAGCCAAATGCGCGCCAACTGCGCGGGAGCGACAGCGAAATGAACGACGCGGCCCATGCTTCCGACGGCCTCAGCCAGGACAAGCTGCGCCGCATCCTCGAAGTCACCCGGGACCTGGCGCGACCGTTCGACCTGAGCACCATGCTCTACACCATCGTGGACGCGGCCAAGGACCTGCTTGATGCCGAGGGCGGCACGGTCTGGCAGTACCAGCCGGCCGACGACATGCTGGAAATGCGCGTCGCGCGCGGCCTCGACGCCATCCGCATTCCTGCCGACCGCGGCATCGTCGGCGACTGCGTGCGCACCCGCACGCCCATCAACGTACCCGACTGCTACGCCGATCCGCGCTTCAACCGCGACGTGGACAAGGCCAGCGGCCAGCGCACGCGCTGCATGCTGAGCCTGCCGCTGGTCGGCTACGACGACCAACTGGTCGGCGTGCTGCAGGTGGTGAATCGTCGCGAAGGCGTCTTCGACGCCGACGACGAGGCTGTGGCCAGCGCACTCGCCGCGCAATGCGCGGTTGCGCTGCAACGCATGCAGATGACCGAGCAGCTGATGGCCTCGGAAAAGTTGCGCCAGGAAATTTCCGTCGCGCGCGAAGTGCAGATGGGCACGCTGCCCAAGTCGCCGCCGTCCTTGCCCGATTACGATTTCGCCGGCCTGTTCAAGCCCACCGACGATACCGGCGGCGACACCTACGACTTCGTGCCCTGCGACGACGGCCGCATCTTCGTGCTGATGGGCGACGCGACCGGCCATGGCATCGGCCCGGCCTTGTCGGCCACGCAGGTACGCGCCATGTTGCGCGTGGCGCAGCGCCTGGGCGCCAATCTCGACGACGCCTTCCGCCACATCAACGACCAGCTGGTGGTGGACCTGGCCGAGGACCGCTTCGTCACCGCCTTCCTCGGCCAGCTCGACCCGCGCCAGCACACGCTGCATTACCACTCGGGCGGGCAGGGGCCCTTGCTGCATTTTCGCGCCGCCGACCTGAGTTGCGAATTCTCCCCGCCCACCACCTTCCCGATGGGCGCGATGATCCTGCCGGCGATGAAGCCCGCCAAGGTCGCGCACCTGGAACCGGGCGATGTGTTCGCGCTGATTTCCGACGGCGTCTACGAATACATGGACGGGCAGGAGCGGCAATTCGGCGAGGAGGGCGTCGCTGAACTGCTGCGTCGCTACCACGACCGTCCCATGCCCTACCTGCTGGGTCGCCTGATGGAGGCGCTGCGTGAATTCGGCCAGGGCGCGCCGCAACTCGACGACGTGACCGTGGTGCTGATCCGCCGCCTGCCGCTGGCCAAGCCGCTGCTGGATGACCTGGAGGACCGCACCACGCGGGCCGGCACGAGTTGGCAGCGCCGCCAGGAGTTCAAGCGCAGCTTCGACGCCTTGCCTGGCGTCTTCGCCTTCATCCAGCGTTGCCTGGCCCAGGACGGCATCGGCCCCGACGCGCGCTATGCGGTGGAATTCACGGTGGAGGAATTGTTCACCAACATGGTCAAGTACAACGCAGACGGGTCCGGGCGAATTGCGCTGGAGATCGAGCGCGACGACGGCCACCTGGTTTGCCGCCTCACGGACCCCGACAGCGGCTTTTTCGACGTCACCGCCGCCCCCGACGCCGACGTCAACGCCTCGGCGGACCAGCGCGAACCCGGCGGCCTGGGCCTGCACCTGATCCGCCGTATGGTGGAAAGCCTGGACTACGACTATTCTGGCCGCCGAAGCCTGATTACGTTCCGGAAAAGGCTGGGGGGCGGTTGATGTTCGATATCGTGCAAGGCGACAAGGGCCAGGTCGTGTTTTCCGGCCGCCTGGACGCGGCGCAGTGCGCCAAGGCGCAAGCGTTCCTGGATGCGGCGGCCGACCCGCGGGAATTCGATTTTGCCGGCCTGGAATACATCTCCAGCGCGGGCCTGGGCGTGCTGTTGCGCGCCCACAAGAAGGTGATGGCCTCGGGCGGCAAACTGCGCCTGGTCAACGTGAACAACCACATCTTCGACATCTTCCGTTATTCGGGATTCGACCAGTTGTTCGAGGTCGAACGACTGGCCTGAGCCAGTGGCTTTCCAACCTTTTCCGCCTTCGCAGGTATTGATGACTGACGACCCGGATGCTGCCCTCGTACTTGAATGCCGGGCAGGCAATCGTCGGGCGTTCGAGCGTTTGCTCGCGCGTTACGAGCGGCCGATATTCAACGCGGCCTACCGAATCCTTCATCACCGCGAAGACGCCACCGACGTGACCCAGACAGTTTTTCTCCGCGCCTACGAACACTTCGACCGATTCGACCCGGGCCAGCGCTTTTTCAGCTGGATCTACCGGATCGCGGTCAACGAAGCGCTCGACCTGAGCAACAGCCGTCGCCGTAGCGAGCCGGTCGCCGAAGAGATCGCCAGCGATCGCCCCGGCCCCGAGCGCGTCGCTCAGGACGACCAGATGGATGAGGGAATGCAGTCGGCGCTGATGGCTATCCCGGTCGAATACCGCACCCTGGTCGTGCTCAAGCACGTGCAGGACTGCAGCTACGAGGAAATCGCCGCCATCCTCGATTGCCCGGTAAAGACCGTCAAATCCCGGCTTTTCACCGCCCGCCAGGCGCTACGCCAGGTGCTGGTGGATCGGGGCCTGGCATGACCGACATCGATCCGCGCACGCTTGAACTCATCCACGCCGAACTCGACGACGAGCTCGACGATGCCGGCCGCGCCGAGTTGTCCGCGCGCCTGGCCGCCGACCCGCAGGCACGCCTGCAGTACGAACAGTTGACCCGCATCGCGCAATCGCTGGCACGGCTGCCGCCGATGGAACCGCCTGCCGGCATGCGCCGTTCCTGGCAGCCCCAGGCGTCGGTTCCGGCGCCCCTGTCGCAACGGGCGGCCTCGCGTCGTCGCTGGCTTGGCCGGGGTGTCGCCATGGCAGCCGCCACACTCGCGGTCGCGTTCGGGCTCAACTTCACCGACATCGGCCGTCAATCCCTCGACAGCCACCAGGTGATGGGCACCATCGGCGGCGACAGCCCGGTGTCGTCCGACGCGGCGCGGATCGTGCCGGTCGAAGCCACCGGCCTGAGCGGCACCGTCACCCTGGAACCGGGCAAGTCCGGCTGGGACCTGGAATTCGATCTCGACACCGCCGGACCGGTTTCGGTCAGTGCGACCTATGATCCGGCCGCATTGCGTTTGGAAGGTTATGCGCGCGCCGGATCCGGCGACCGCAGCTTTACCGCCAGTCCCGGCAGGATTGGCTTCGTGAACCAAGGGGCGCAACATCTGAGTCTTCACTTGCTGCCCGGGGAAGGGGGGCAAGTGAGGATTCGGTTCGAAGGGCAGGAAGGCACCCTGCACGACCTGGCCATCACCGTTCCACCGGGCGCTTCCGGCAAGTAGTCAGCGGGGCGGGAAACAAAAGTTGCAAAACCGTCCAACCTTTTTTGCAGTCGCAGGTACGTCATTGCAGTAGTCGGTGCAAACCGATACTGGTAACCGAGTAACCAACCGTCTCTCAGCGAGGATGATATGAAGAACAACAAGATTTTGGCCCTGGGCGCCCTGGCCGTCGCCATCGGTGCTGTCGGCTACTTCGGCTTCGGCATCCCGCCCCAGAGCGACGCCGTATTCGGCACCATCGCCCCGGCCCAGCGCTACCAGGCCGACACCGTGGGCGCCGGCGACGTCAAGCTGGGCGACCAGTCGACCGCGAAGTTCATGCAGACCGATACGTTCCGCATGATCCAGAGCGACGCCAAACTCGCCGCGGCCCTGAGCAGTGATTCGTTCCGCCAGGCGCGCCAGCGATTCGTTCCGCCAGGCCTTGGCCAGCGACTCGTTCCGCCAGGCGCTTGCCAGCGATTCCTTCCGCCAGGCGATGGCGACGGATTCGTTCCGCCAGGCGCTGGCCAGCGACTCGTTCCGCCTGGCGATGGCCAGCGATACGTTCCGTCAGTCCCTCGCCAGCGATTCCTTCCGCCAGGCTCTGGCCAGTGACTCGTTCCGCCAGGCGCTTGCCAGCGATTCCTTCAAGCAGGCGATGGCCAGCGACGCGTTCCGCCAGGCGATGGCCAGCGACTCGTTCCGCCAGGCGCTCGCCAGCGATTCCTTCAAGCAGGCGATGGCCAGCGACGCATTCAAGCAAGCGATGGCCAGCGACGCGTTCAAGCAGGCGATGGCCAGCGATTCGTTCCGCCAGGCACTGGCCAGCGACTCCTTCCGTGTGGCGATGGCCAGCGACTCCTTCCGTAAGGCGATGGCCAGCGACTCCTTCCGTAAGGCGATGGCAAGCGACTCGTTCCGCCAGGCACTGGCCAGCGATGCGTTCCGC
>JAPLSI010000034.1 GCA_026398715.1 Gammaproteobacteria bacterium | reverse complement strand
GCGCCGGCGGCGGTGGCGGCATTGAGCGCGGCGTCGGCAATGGCCTTCTTCAGGCCCACGTCCATCGTGCTGACCAGTACCTCGGCGGCGACCGCGTGGCCGAAGCCGGGAAGCATCAGGCCGGCGAGCCCGAAGCCTGTGAACTGCATGAAATCTCGTCTATCCACTGCGAACCTCCCCGGATGGCCTGGCCGGCATCGCAAGACGCGGCGCCGAGCCAGATTGTTGTCCGCCCGACTGTGACGATGCCGCCAAAGGGCCGTCAAGTGACGAAAGGCAGGGGGGGTCCGCAGCCCGTATCCGGCCGCCCTGCCGTCTCAGCCCAGGCTGCGCGCCGTGCTGATCACATTGATGCCATCGAAGCGCGACGTGCTGGAACCATGCGACACCGCCGACACCTGGCCGGGCTGGCCCTTGCCGTCGAAGAAGGAACCACCGAGCCTGAAATCGCGCTCATCGCAGATCGCACTGCAGGCATTCCAGAATTCCGGCGTACGGATCTGGTAGGCCACGTCCTCCAGCATGCGGGTGACCTTGCCGTTCTTGATCTCGTAATAAAGCTGCGCGCCGAACTGCGCGTTGTAGCGCTGCTGGTCGATCGAGTACGAACCGCGACCCAGGAACCAGATGCCGTTCTCGACATCCTTGATCATTTCTTCCACCGACAGCGGCGACGACCCCGCCGCCAGCGACACATTCGGCATGCGCTGGAACTGCACGCTCGACCAGGAGTCGGCGTACGAACAACCATGCGAGGCACTTTCGCCGATCAGGTGCGCCTGGTCGCGGGTGGCCTGGTAGTTGACCAGGATGCCGTCCTTCACCAGGTCCCACTGTTTTGTCTTCACGCCTTCGTCGTCATAGCCGACGGCACCCAGCGAACCGGGCCGGGTCTTGTCGGCAAAGAAATTCACCCGCTGGTTGCCATAGGCGAATTTCGCATCGCGCTTGTCCAGCGTGGCGAAACTGGTGCCGGCGTAATTGGCCTCGTAGCCCAGCACCCGATCGAGCTCGAGCGGATGGCCGACCGATTCGTGGATGGTCAGGAACAGATGCGTCGGGTCCAGCACCAGGTCGTACTTGCCCGGCTTTACCGCCGGCGCGGTGAGTTTTTCGCGCGCCTGCTTCGCCGCGGCAATCGCATCGGCAACCATGTCGTAGCTGCGGCCATACGCAACGACGCCAGCCGGCAAGGCGATTCGCCCGGACGGATCGGCATCGAAGAATTCAAAACCCATGCCCATCGGTGACGACAGCCCGTCGCGGGTGCGGAACTTGCCGCTGGCCTTGTCGATCGCCGTCACGGTGAACGGCGCCCAGATGCGATGCACGTCCTGGTCGATGTACGAACCATCGGTGGACGCGAAATATTTCTGCTCGTTCACCACGAACAGGCGCGAGGCAGCAAAGTTCGCGCCGGCATTGATGGCGGCGGCGTTCACGCCCAGCAGCAGGTCAACCTTGTCCTTCACCGGCACGGCCATCGCATTCTTCACGATCGGCGTGCGCCATGACACCTCGCCCACGCCCGGCGTCGGCGCCAGCACCACCGGCGAGGTCTGCGCACGCGAGTTGGCCCGCGCCACGGCGACCGCATTGCGCGCGGCAGCGGCGACGCTGGCGCTGTCGAGCTGGCTGGTGGCGACAAAGCCCCAGGTGCCGTTGGCGATCACGCGGATGCCCACGCCCACCGATTCGGTGTTGCCAATGCTTTGCACCTTGTCTTCGCGGGTCAGGATCGACTGGTTGAGGTAACGGCCGACGCGCACGTCGCAATAACTCGCGCCTGCTGCGGTGGCCGCTGTCATCGCCGTATCGGCGATCGCCTTCTTGATGCCCGGGTCCATCGTCGCCAGCAGGTCTTCGGCCGCAATCGCGCGGGCGAAGCCGGGCAGCGCCAGCGCGGCGGCGCCAAGCCCGCCGTATTGCATGAATTCACGCCTGCGCATTGCCATCCTTTAAAAGGCTCATCGGTGGGCCTTGCCCAGTTCGGCGTCGAGCAGGTCTTCCATCGCGCGGTACTCCTTCAGCAGCCTGTGGTTCTGCCGGATCACCACGTAGGCTATCTGGCGCAGGTGCGACACAGCGCTGATGTAGGCCGGGTCCCTGCACAAGGCCGGGAAGTCGAACAGGACTTCGCCCGGCCCCGGGTCGTTCGTGGCGCCCTTTTCCTGCGGCACCAGGATCGTAGTCCTGGCATCGATGTAGGCAAGCTGAGCCGTTCGCCGGGCGACGAGAAAACCGAAGACCCCCACCGTGCGCTCCTGCTGCTGGAGGACGTTGGAAAGTCCCTGGCGCAGCCTGACGCTGCGGATGATGCCCAGTCGCCCGGTGGAGCGCAGTTCGTCCATCGTTCCGCGGGTCAGCGTTGGCGGTTCGAGCCTGCCGAGCACGTAGAGGCCGGCAGCGAACTCGGCGTGCTGGGAACCCTCCTCCAGGCGACAGGCGCGCAGGCGGTCCAGCATCAGCGTGGCCCTGCTGGCCTGCAGTTCCATGTTCTCGATGCTGATTTCAGCGCCAGCGACCGACTGCGAGAAGTCCTCCCGCAGCCGCTCCAGGTACTGGTGCGCCAGCACGCGATCCCGGCGTTCCTCGTTCCAGGTCGAGACCTGCAGGCCGAGGAAAACGCCGCTGACCAGCAGCACGAACTCGATGACGATGGCGGTCCAGTTCTGCTCGCGCAGGGCCTGGGTCAGCTTGCGTAGGATCATGGGGTCCCCCCTGGGCACGCCCCACGGCGCGACCAGCCTACCTTAGTATGAAAACTGCGCCCGCGGGGGCATGGCCGCCGGCCACCGGCACGAAGGCGAAGCCTCCGAAGAAGAACATCCGGAAGGCGCCCTCGCCCAGCCCGGTGCTGGCGAGCGCCCATCCGCTTCACCGACCGTTGGCAGGCCGCTTGCACCGCTAGTCATAAACCGTTCGTAATGCACAACGGCCCGCGCCAATCTCGGCTCCACCTCACCAGTGGAGCAAAACATGACACTCTTCGCAGCCACCCATCTTCCGCGCCTGGCCCTGGCCATTGCGTTGTCCTTTCCCGCACTTGCCGGCGCTCAATCATCCGCCGAATTGCACTCGCAACTGCAAGATCGCGCCAAGAGTTTCTTCTCCGGTGCCGAACCAGGCGGCGTGGTGCTGGTGCGCAAGGGCGACCAGATCCTGCTGCGGGCAGGATTTGGACTGGCCGACGTGGAGAACAAAGTGCCGATGACCGCGGACAAGGTATTGCCGCTGGCCTCGGTGACCAAGCAGTTCACCGCGTTCGCCGTGCTGCAACTGGTGCAGGCAGGAAAACTGCAACTCGATCAGCCCGTTGGCGACGTGTTGACCCACTTGCCGCCGGCACTGGCCAAAGTGAGCCTGCGTCAGCTACTCACCCACACCTCGGGCGTCAAGAACATCAGCAGGATCGCCGAATCACGTGCCGCACGCCGCAATGAAGCCAGCGTCGACGAACTGATCGCCTACTTCAAGGATCTGCCGCTGGAATTCGAACCCGGTTCGCGCTTCGAGTACAGCAACTCCAACTACATCCTGCTGACCCGCGTTATCGAGATGGCGAGCGGCAGCGCTTACGCCGATTACATGCACAAGGCGGTGTTCGCGCCACTGTCGATGTCCGCTACCCGATTCGGCAGCCACACCGAGTTGGTGCCGGGCCGCGCGCATGGCTACCGCCTGGTCAAGGGAAAGCTGCAGAACGCGGATTTCATCAGCATGACGCAACCGCAGGGCGCCGGGGCATTGATCAGTAGCGTTGATGACCTGGATCGCTGGCACGCCGCCTTGTCCGAGGGCCGCCTGGTCGACAGGGCCTTGATGGCGCAGGCATTCAGCAAGGTCACTTTGAAAGATGGCAGCCGCATGCCCTATGGATTCGGCTGGGCGGTGTCGCAAGTGCAAGGTGAAGGCAGCAACGAACATAGCGGCTTCATCAACGGATTTTCCACCTACACTCTGCGTGTTCCTGAAAAGAACATCTACGTCTCGGTGCTGACCAACTCCGAGCAATTCTGGCCTGACGATTTCGCCGTCGAGCTTGCCGCCATTGCGCTGGGCAGGCCTTTCGACAGGAAGCCGGCGAAGAACGCCGACAGATCGGCCTGGCTTGGTAGTTATAAGTTCGACAAAAGCGATGTTCGCGAGTTGAAACTCGATGCTGGCAATCTGGTATTGCTTCAGCAAGGCGACAAACCGGTGCCGGTAATCGCCGGCGCCGATGGTCGCTACTACCTGGGCGAAAGCCTGGACCACCTGAGCTTCGCGCGCAGCAGTGACGGCAAACGTACGATGACGGTACATAGCCGCTTGATGGGCGACAGCACCGGCACTGAATGACAAGGCCAATCACATGCTTCTGATTCAGCGTTACCTGGTATTGATGCTCGTCGTAATGTCCCTTTTGCTCTACGGCATGGCGTGGAAGACCGGCGTGCAGCTGGAGTTCGTCATTTTGGCTTCGTCGATCCTGACGCTGATAGTTGCATGGGTCCTGGAACGGAAATTGCCCTATCGCAGGCAATGGAATGCCAACCAGGGTGATCTGGCGACAGACCTCACCAGTGCGGCCGTGCTCGCAGGTTTCATCGAACCGCTGTTCAAGATTGCAGCCCCACTTGGAGTGATTGCCTTGTATGCAGGTTTCGGTGCGAAACCCCTGCTTGCCGAGTGGGCGCTTTGGCACCAAATCCTGTTTGTCGTGCTTGTGGTCGAGTTTGGAAAGTACTGGTCACATCGACTTCATCACGAATTTGCGCCTCTTTGGTGGCTACATGCCTTGCACCACAGCAGCGAGCGTATGTATTTTCTCAACGGCCTGCGCTTCCACCCATTGAATTACTCCATCAACTTTACGCTGGCAGTATTTCCCGTGATGCTTCTTGGTGTTGCGCCGGAGGCAATCCTTGCTTATCTGGCGATTACCCAGCCGGTCGTGCTGGTGCAGCATGCCAATATCGACTTGCGACATGGCTGGCTCAACCGGGTGTTCAGTACCCCTGAAGTGCATCGTTGGCATCACTCGACACAAGCGCACGAAGCAGATCGCAATTTCGGCAATGCGTTTCTACTTTGGGATCATGTTTTTGGCACTTTCAAAGGCGCAGAAGGCTTCAGTGAAAACAAAGCCGTTGGCTTGTTCGCCTCGCCTGGTTCGACCTACCCGGGGGCAAGCGGCTACTTTTCGCAGCTGGCGTCCATGGTCAAGCCTCCGTGCTGCCGCGGCTGATCTCGACGTTTGAACAGCGCCGAGTTAGCCGGGCATCGTGTAACCTGTTTCGATTACTTGCAGGAAGATGGATGGACAAGCGTTTCTGGTTGTTGCAGTCCGTCGGCTGGCTCGCATTCACGTTGCTGCAGTTGGCCGCGGAACCCACCGACGCACCCGTGGCGGGCATCTCGGGAGTGGCGTTGGCGCTTGCGCTCAGCGCGCTGGGCGTGATCGGCAGCCTCGGCCTGCGCATGGCTTATCGCCGCGCCCAGACAGCCCGCATGAGCGAGTTTCGGATGCTGGCCCTCGTCGCGGTTTGCAGCCTCGCAACAGCAGTGCTTGTCGATTTTTGTTTTCGTTCCGGCCTATGGGCACTCTCGTTTGTTGACCCTTCGTTCGCTACCCTGCATGGGAACCAGCCGCTGCTGGCGCGCGTACCCTTGTTGCTGATTGCCTATTTCCTGTGGAGCCTTCTATACGTTGCCTTGAGCCGGCAGCAAAGCCTGCGCCGTGCGACGATTGCCCAAAGCGAGCTGCTGCTGGCGTTGAAGGACGCCCAGTTGCAGGCTTTGCTCGGACACCTTGGCCCGCATTTCATGTTCAATGCGATCAATAATATTCGTGCGCTCGTTCTTAAGGATGCCGACGCCGCGCGAACGATGCTCGGCAAGTTCGCCTCGACACTTCGTTACCAGTTCAACCAATACGACTCTCCGCTGGTGTCGGTTGCCGAAGAAATGGCGATCGTGCGCGACTACGTCGATCTGCTACGCCTGCAATTGGGCACCCGTTTGCAATACAGCGAGCAAATCGAAGCAGCAACGCTATCGATGCAAGTTCCCAGGCATTCTTTGCAATTGTTGGTTGAGAATGGCATCAAGCATGGCCTTGGCTTGACGCCAGCACCGGGCGAGCTCCGCGTGGAAGTACGGAGGGTCGGCAGTTGCCTGCAGCTGGATGTGCGCAACACCGGCACGCTTCGCGAACGCGCGCTGAGCACTGGCACGGGATTGAATAATCTGGAACAGCGATTGAAGCTCGGCTTCGGCAGCGCAGGGCGCTTTGAGCTACGACAGGATGGTGAATACGTGTTGGCAAGCTTGCGTCTGGAGGGAACAACGTGATCGACGCCGTCATCATCGAGGATTCGGAACTGGCACGCTTCGAGCTTGAGCATCAGCTCAAGGCGCATCCGCAGATACGTGTCGTCGGCCAGGCAGCCGACGTCGATAGCGGCGTCGAGCTGATCGACCGCGTGGCGCCTGGGCTGGTCTTTCTCGATGTTGATCTGCCCGGCGGCAATGCGTTCGATCTGTTGGCCAAACTGGAGCGTGTGCCGCAAGTCATTTTCACCACCGCGTATCAGCAGTTCGCATTGCAGGCATTTGATGTCAGCACCACGATCGACTACCTGCTCAAACCGATCGAGCCGGATCGCCTGGCCCGCGCCATCGGCAAACTGGATCTCGAACCCCAGCGTGTTTCGATTGCACGATCACCTGATGCTCCGATCTACGTGAAGGATGGCGAACGCTGCTGGTTGGTCAAGCCGCGGGAAATTCGCTTGATCGAGGCCGTTGGCAACTACAGCCGCCTGTATTTTGGGACGCACTCGCCAATGGTGTATCGCGCCCTGGGCGCGGTCGAAGCGCAACTGGATCCGGCGATGTTTTTCCGGGCCAGCCGCAGCCACCTGGTCAACCTTGGCTACGTTGAGCAAATCGCGCCTTGGCGTAGCGGCGGATTACAGCTGACTTTGAAGGGCGGCGGGGAAGTGGAAGTGTCGCGCAGGCAGAGTCTCCGGCTGAAGGAGATGCTGAGTTTGTAGGGAACACTTGGCCATGCGTGGCCGCCCCGGCTTGAATCAAGCCGCCCGGTAATTGTCCTGCATCGGATAGCTGCGCGCATACCAGGCAAACACCGCCGCCGCCACGAAGGCGAAGCCCGCGAAGAAGAACATCAGGAAGGCGTTTTCGCTCAGCCCGGTGCTGGCGATGCGCTCGATCACCGCCGGGTTGCGCACGCTGGCGTTGGTCAGCAACACCCACAGGCTGCCGAAGGTGCTGGCCAGGTACCAGAAGGCCATGATCACGCCCTTCATCGAACCACTCGCCTGGCTGTACGCGAATTCCAGCGCGGTGGCCGAAACCAGCACTTCGCCGAAGGTCAGCAACGCATACGGCGCGATCTGCCAGGCCAGCGACACCGGTGCGCCGGCGTCGATGCTCAGCTGGATGGCGCCCGCAACGATCCAGGCAATGCCCGAGAAGGCGATGCCCGCGCCCATCCGCCGCAACGCGGTCGGCTCGAAACCCATGCGTCGCAGCCACGGATACAGCACCACGTTGTTGAACGGGATCAGCATCAGCACCAGGATCGGATTCAGCGCCTGCATCTGGCCGGCATCCTTCACCAGGAAGCTCGGCCACCACCACACGTCATGCGGAATGACCATGGTCTTGCCCTGCAGCACCCAGGTCGATGCCTTCTGGTCGAACAAGGACCAGAACGGCGTGGTCAGCGCAAACACGATGATGATGCGCAATACCGCGCGTACGCCATCCACCGCCGCATCGGGATGCGCGCCGCGGGCGCGTTCGAGCTGCATGGACGTGCCGATGCCGCCGAAGGCGATCAGCGAACCCAGCGCCAGGCAGGCCGTGATGACGAAGCCGAAATCCTCCGGCCAGAAACCGGGCTTGATCGCCCAGCACAGCAACATGCCCACCGCCAACGCGGCGCCGAACACCGCGACCAGGAAACCGTTGCGGCCCTTGCCCGGCGCCTGCGTGGTCAGCGCGGTGCGCGCGACGTTGTAGAAGGAGTGCGGGTCTTCGCCGCGGGTCGGCGGCACGCGCACGTACTGCTTGCGGCCCATCCAGAAGATGATGGTGGCGACGAACATCAGCACGCCGGGAATGCCGAACGCCACCGCCGGCCCGTAGCTGCGCAGGAACAAGGGCATCAGCAAGGAGGCGAAAAAGGAACCGAAGTTGATCGTCCAATAAAACGCGTCGAAGACGATCTTGGCCAGGTGCTTGTTGTCGCGGGTGAACTGGTCGCCGACGAAGGACACCACCAGCGGCTTGATGCCGCCCGATCCCAACGCGATCAGGAACAAGCCCGTATAGAAGCCGTTCTTGTTGTCGTCGAACATCGCCAGGCAGGCATGGCCTGCGCAGTAGATCAGCGAGAACCACATCACCGTGTTGTATTTGCCGAAGAACCGGTCAGACAGCCAGCCACCGAGCAGCGGGAAGAAGTACACGCCAATCACGAAGCTGTGGAAGATGTCCTTCGCCGCGCCTTCGCGCGCATCGGCAGGGATATAGGCCAGGATGACGCTGCTGACCAGGAACTGCACCAGGATGTTGCGCATCCCGTAGAAGCTGAAGCGCTCGCAGGCTTCGTTGCCGATGATGTAGGGAATCTGGCGGGGCAGTCGCGCCGCGTCGGTGGCTGGGGAAGCGGCGCTTTGGCTCATGCGGTCACGATGGGTGGCGGTGGGGTTCGGCAACAATGCCACCATCCCCCACCCGGTTTCCACCTTTTCGCGTCGCGCGGTACGTCGCGGCATCAGCATGGCGCAACCCCGGGAGATGCGGGGCTATCATTGGCCATCACCCTCCGGGACGACACGACCATGCCAAGCCTGTGTGTTCACGATTCGATTCGCCGCCCCGGCAAGACCCTGATCGCGCTCGCCGTCCTGTTGAGCCTCGCCGCCTGCCAATCGCCGAGCCGCGCGGCCGCCGATGATGGCGCCGCCGCTTCGGGCGGCAATGCCGTCACGCAATCGCCGACACCGGCACCGGCACCGACACCCACACCTGCACCGCCGCCGGCTCCGACACCGGATGCGCCGCCAGCCCCGACGTCCGGCACCGTGGTCCTGGGCTACGGCGATGAAGCCACCGTCGCGCCGGGTGCGCAATTGCGCTTCCTGCGCGTGGTCAACGACAGCCGCTGCCCGAAGGACGTGCAATGCGTCTGGGCCGGCGAAGTCACCATCGAGTTCGAGCTGAAGTCGACGTCGGGCAAGTCGCGCTTCCAGTTGGCCAGCGCGCGTGCGCCGAGCACGGCCGCCGGCACGCTGCAATTCGAACTGAAGGACTACGGCGCCTGCCCGGCCGGCAGCAATCGCCTGGCCGATGCCGAGTGCGCCACCGTCGCGATATCGACGGCGGCGACCCGATAAGCGCGGATCAGCCGCCGGCCAGGCCGATGCTGGTCAACCAGGCGTTGATGGCCGGCAGCCGCTCGGACTGGATGCGCAGGCGATACTCGATGGCCTCGACCGCCGTGTCCGCGCTACGTCGCGAGCCTTCGGCCAGGTAGGCGCTCGCGTAGGCTCGAATCTTCCCGATCATCGCCGCGTCCCGCGATGCAGCACCCAGGCCCGGGTAGTACCGGCTGCGCGAAGTGAAATCGACGCGTTCGTCCAGGGCTTCGCGATGGGCCACTGCAAAATCGAAGGTCTGGTCGGGATGGATGGCCGCCACCGTCGCGATCATCTTCGCGGTGTTGGTCGCGCCGGGTTCGTCGCCCATCGCAAGTTCCAGTGCGCGCGCAGCCAGA
The DNA here is from genome assembly GCA_026398715.1 of Gammaproteobacteria bacterium. Next base: position 20,636 of record JAPLSI010000034.1, on the reverse strand, counting down.
GCCGCATCCTTCGGCGACGACAGCAATATGAACCACTGGTCCTTCATCAACGGGACTTTTTCGGCGCGCGCCCGCGACAGGAAGTTTTCCCAGGTCGCGGCGTCGGCGTGGGTGGCGACCACGCCCAGCACCGTCTTGCGCAGCGGGCCCGGAATCGCATTCGGGTCGCCATCCATCGCGGCGAAGCGTCGGCGACTTTCGGCAATCACGCCGGCATCGCCCAGCCTGCCCAGCGCGGCGATCAACTCGGTGCGCAGGATCGCCACGGTATCGGCTTCACCGGCCGCGGCATCCCAGCCCACGCGCGCCATCACGGGCGACAGCTTGCCGATGGCGAACTTGCGGAATACGATCTGCTGCGCCGATCCCGGTGCGTAGTAGCCGTCCAGGCCGGTGAGGATCGAGGCGATCTTGCCCCAGACCTGCGTATCGGCATCCAGCGGCGTCGCCAGCACCAGTTCCAGCACGTCGCTGCTGGCCTGGTCGCCGGCCAGGCCCAGCGAGTAGCTGTCCGACAACAGGCCCAACTGGTCGATCGGTTGCACGCGGTTGAAGCTGCCGGCCAGCGCGGCAAAATGCGCCGGCGAATAAAGGGTGCGGTAGTAACCGGACTGGCCGGCGTTCACGACGACGGGGTTGCAGCCTGCAAGGTCCAGCGATGCCGTGCCCTCGTGCACCAGCGTGCTGACCGGCTTGCCCGAGCCCAGCGATTCCGCGATTACCGGTACGCGCCAGCGCAGCGCCGCCTTGCCCGGGCGATCGACCGTGAACTCGCCTTGCGTCAGCGACACCAGGCTGCGTCCGTCGCGGCAATCGGGTGCGCCGACGCGGATCATCGGGATGCCCGGCTGCAGCGTGAAGTCGTGCGCGATATCGATGATCGGCTTCGACCCGCTCGCTTCCATCGCGCGCCACAAGTCATCCGACGCGGTGTTGCCGTAGGCATGTTGCTTCATGTACAGGCGCACGCCGTCGCGCCAGGCATCGGCGCCGACGTACTTTTCCAGCATGTTGATCACCGACTCGCCCTTGCTGTAGGTGATCGCGTCGAAGGCCTGGTTGGCCTGTTCGACGGTTTCTATGTGCTGCACCACGGGATGCGTGCTGGCCACGGCGTCGCGGTCCATGGCCAGTTCGCGCACCGCCACCAGGCCCAGGTGGTTGTTCCATTCCGGATGCAGCTTGGTGGTCGTGCGGCCTTCCATCCACGAGGCGAAGCCTTCGTTCAACCACAGGTCGTCCCACCACTGCATCGTCACCAGGTTGCCGAACCACTGGTGTGCGATTTCATGTGCGGCGATCGAGAACACGCGTTGCGCGTCGGCCATGGTTGAAACATCGGGGTCGACCAGCACGGCTGATTCAAAGCTGTAGATGGCGCCCCAGTTTTCCATCGCGCCAAAGAACGCGCTGCCGCCCGGCGACGCCACGTTGTCGAGCTTGGGCAAGGGATAGGGCACGCCGAAGTAGTCGTTGAATTCACGCAGCAGGGACTTCGATGCGTCCAGCGCGACCTGTCCCTGCGCCAGCTTGCCCGCTTGCGTCACCACGCCCACTTCGGTGCCATCGACATCGGCGGTGGCGCGCTCGAAATTGCCCAGGCCAAAGAACAACAGGTAGCTCGACATGGAAGGCGATGGCTGGAAGCGCACGCGCACCAGGCCGTTGCCCAGCGCGGTGCTTGTCGCCACCGGCATGTTGCTGACCGCCATCTGGCTGGCCGGCACTGTCGCCTCCAGGGCGTACGTCGTGCGGAACGCGGGTTCGTCCCAACCGGGGAACATGCGCCTGGCGTCGGAATTCTCGAACTGCGTGTACAGCGCGCGCTGCGGCCCGGACTCGTTCACGTAATCGATGGCGAACAGACCATTGGCCTGGGTGCCGATCTTGCCGCGGTAATCCATGCGCAGCCGGTAGTTGCCGGCGGGAACGGGCTTGCCGAATCCGAAGCTGGCCGTCTGCGTGGCGGCATCCACCTGCACCGACGATGCAATCCATGCCGCGCCGCCGTTCGCCGGCACCAGCTCAACCTTGCTGAAGTCCATGTCCAGCGCATTCAGGACGATGCGGTCCACCGACTTCGCGACCGTGATGCTGGCCGTGGTGCTGCCGTCGAAGACCATCTTGTCGGCGTGCGGGGTAATCGCCACGTCGTAGTGCGTGGGGCGCACGTCGCGCGGCAACTGGGTGGTGGGCAAGGCCCGTTGCGCAGCCGCTGCCGTCGCAGGCGTGGGCACGGCGGCGAAGGACGTCGTGGACGCGGCGCCGGAAAGCGAAAGGAGGATGGCGGTACACAGGATGCGGCGCATGGGATTCCATCGGGACGGGCAAGTCCCCGAGTGTAATCGCCGCGAAGTGAACTGCCAGTCACATGCGCGGGACTGTTACGCAGTTCACGATCCTGCCCGCTCCGCCTTACACTCGCAGTCGGGCGGATTCAGGAACTGACGACCATGCGCAAGTTGTTGCTGGCCCTGCTGGGATTCGTGCTGGTGGTCTATGGGGTGTTGTGCGCGGTCCTGTATTCGAAACAACGCACCCTCATGTACTACCCGCAGCCTGCTGCGGCCGGCGCCGAGGCCAGCATGCGTATGCTGGACGGCACCGATGCCGGCATCCGCATCAGCGTTCGCGAGTCCGTCGGCCCCGACGCGCTGGTCTATTTCGGCGGCAACGCCGAGGACGTTTCGCGCAACCTGCCCGACTTCGCGGCGGCCTTTCCGACCCACGCGATCTACCTGCTGCACTACCGGGGTTACGGCGGCAGCGCCGGCGAGCCGACCGAAGCGGGCCTGGCGAAGGACGCGCTGGCCTTGTTCGACCTCGTGCACAAGGCGCATGGCCGCGTGACGGTGATCGGCCGCAGCCTGGGCAGTGGACTGGCCGTGCGCGTCGCCAGCCAGCGCAATGTCGCCCGCCTCGTGCTGGTAACGCCCTACGACAGCCTGCAGGACATCGCCGCCGACCTGTATCCGTGGATGCCGGTGCGCTGGCTGCTGATCGACAAATACGAAAGCTGGCGCTACGCACCAAAAGTCAGCGCGCCGACCCTGTTGATGGAAGCCGAACACGACGAGGTGATTCCACGCGCCAGTACACGAAAGTTGCTGGGCCGATTCAGGCAAGGCGTCGCGCGCCTGGAAGTGATTCCCGGCGCCGGCCACAACTCGATTGCGCAATCGGGCCGCTACCTCGTGCTGCTGCGCGGCGATCGGCCCTGACCGGGCTCGGCCGCAAGGGCGGCCGGTTGTGACAAACCGTGCCCCCCAGCGAATCACATTCCTGACAGGCGCAAACGCCCCAGGGATGCCGCACCATGCAACTGGCCATGAACCCCGCCATCGCTGACGCCCGCGAGACCTTCGATGCGCTGTTGCAGACGCATCGCAAGATCGTCTTCAAGGTCGCAGCCAGCTATGCCACCAGCGTCGAGGATCGCGCCGACCTTGCGCAGGAGATCGCGACGCAACTTTGGCGCGCCTATCCCGCTTACGACGAGGCGCGGTCGTTCTCGACCTGGATGTATCGCATCGCGCTGAACGTGGCGATCTCCGAATTCCGGATCGCGTCGCGCAATCGCCGGCACACCGTGCCGCTGGACGAAAGCCTGCACGACGCACCCGACCCCAACACGCCGCAACCGGAAAGCGATATCGGCATGCGTGCATTGCACGCGGTGATCCAGCGCCTGGACCCCCTCAATCGCGCGCTGCTGGTGCTGTACCTGGAAGAACGCAGCACCCGCGAGATCGCCGAGATCCTCGGCATCGGCGAAAGCAACGTCACCACCAAATTGAGCCGCCTGCGACAACGCCTTCGCAGCGAACTTGCCTGAGCGCGTCGCGCGCCTGCCATCCCCTTTCACCGCTTCACCGGAGCCATCATGGAACTCGACGAACTCAAATCCGCCTGGCAAAGCCTCGACCAGCGCCTGGAAACCAGCAATCGCCTGCAGATGCAGGCCTTCCGCGAGCGCAAGCTCGACCAGCTGAATCGTCGGCTGCGGCCACTGTTCTGGGGCCAGGTCGCGCAGATCGTTCTCGGTGCGCTGGTGATACTGCCTGCCGCAAATTTCTGGGCCGGCCAACTCCCGGAGTGGTCGATGGCGTTGTCGGGCCTCATGCTGCATATCTATGGCGTGGCCTTGATCATCACCGCTGGCGTCACGCTAAGCCGCATGAAGGCCATCGACCACGCGGCGCCGGTGATGGCGCTGCAGAAACAACTGGGCAGCCTGCGCCACTTCCGCATCCGCAGCGGCCTGTGGGCCGGCCTGCCCTGGTGGTTCCTGTGGATGCCGATCATGGCGGTGCTGGTGAAGTCCGGCACTGGCGTGAACATGTACGAAAATGCGCCGCTGGTGTTCGTCTTCGGCACGATCATCGGCCTGCTCGGCCTGGCGGCTACCTGGGCGTTCCACCGCTGGTCGCTCAATCCCAGGCACCCGCATCGTGCCAAGGCAGTGGAAGACAGCGTCACCGGAAAAAGCCTGCGCTCGGCGCAAGCCGTGTTGGATGAAATCGCGGCCTTCGAAAAAGACTGAGCCAGCAACAGCCCTTGTCCCGCGGTCCCGCAGCCACTAGTGTGGGCGCAGGGAAGAATCAGGGGATGGCATGAGCGATATCTGGTATTACACCGACACTGCCGGCGTGCAGGTCGGACCGGTCACTGCGGCCGACGTTCGCAATGCACTCGCCAGCGGACGCGCCGGCAGTGCCAGCCTGGCCTGGCGCGAAGGCATGCCTGGCTGGCTGCCGATCTCGCAACTCGGCGCCGAACTTGGCGCGTCCAACCCCTACGGTATTCCGCCGCCACCGCAGGCGCCGCCCGAACTCGAACTTGCGCCGCTTCCACCAGACGCGCCGCGCCCGATGGGCTGGAACGAAGCCAATCCGTATCGCGCACCTGAAGCGTCGGTGGAAGTACGATCGCATTCGACCGATATCGTCTATGCCGGCTTCGTTCGCCGCTGGGCCGCGTACTTCCTCGACTCGCTGATCCTCGGTATTCCGATCGCGATCCTGGCCCTGGTGCTGGGCATGGCCATGACCGGCGGCGACCTGCTCACGTCCAGCCAGTCAGGCACCTTCCAGGCGGTCTACTACCTGGTGATATTCCTGGCCAAGCCGCTGTATTACGCCGGCATGGAAAGCTCCGCCAGCCAGGCGACGCTGGGCAAGATGGCGCTGGGCATCAAGGTCACAGACGAGTCGGGACATCGCCTGAGCTTCGGCCACGCGCTGGGCCGATGGTTCGCCGCGGCGCTGTCATACATCACCTTGTACATCGGCTTCCTGATGGCGGCCTTCACCGACCGCAAGCGCGCCCTGCACGACATGGTCGCCAGCACGCTGGTGGTGGACAAGTGGGCCTACACGGAATTCCCGGACCGCCAGAAGCGCGGCATGTCCGGTTGCCTGGTGGTGTTCCTGCTGGTGATGCTGATGGTGCCGATCCTGGCGATCCTCGCCGCCATCGCGATAAGCCAGTACCAGGATTACGTGAAGCGCGCACAGCAGGCGCAGGGCCTGGTGCCCGAAGCGTCGGCGCCGCACGTGGCCAGCGCGGCCGGCAACACCGCGCAGGCGGATTGGGCCCGGCGCTACGACTGGTCGTGACGGCGAGAAAACGCCCCCGCGCTTTCTGGCAGGACATCCCGTCCATCCTCGCCTTTCCCATGCGGGGCGAGGCGTTCGCGATGCTGGTGGGTTGCTCGCTGGCAAAGATCGTTTCGTACTGGCTCGGCTCGTCGCTGCAGCTGCAGTGGATGCCCACGATTTCGGTGCAGGGCAGTTCGAGCAGTGTGTTCGCCGTCATGCTGGGCCTCATCATCGACCTAGTCATCCTGATGCTGGTGTTGAAGCTGGCGGTGGAAGCGCTGGTGGACACCGCGCACGACCGCATCGGCCCCGACAAGGCCGGCGGCATGGCAGCCACCGACAGCCAGGCCGTCGGACAGATCCTGCTGCTGCTGATCTTCGGTGTGCCGGTTTTCCTGCTGTTGCTGATGGGCGCCGGCAACCTGGGCTGGCTGGCGATGTTGCTGGCGATGGCGGTATTGCCCGCGGCCATCATCCTGCAGGCGGTGGACGACAACCTGTGGCATTCACTCGACCCGCGCGCGTGGTGGGCGTTGTTGTCACGCGTGGGTGCGTCGTACTTCGTGATGCTGGCGATGCTGGCGGGCCTGCTGCTGGCAATCGGCGGCCTGCAATGGTTGCTTGCGGCGAGCCTGCCGGGTTTCCTGGCAGCGGTGCTGTCGGCGTTCATCGGTTTTTACGGCCTGCTTGCCGGCTACCACCTGATGGGTCGCGTCATCCTCTACAAGCATGAGGCGCTCGACCTGGACCTGACGCCGCCCATCGTGCGGCCGACGCTTGCCAACGCCGAGGAAGACGAGGTGATGCAGGCGGCGGATCGTCTGCTGGCGAACGACGAACCCGTGGCGGCCGCCGACCAGCTGCAATCACTGATCGCCCGACGCGGCGCGTCGGCGCCGATCCACGAACGCTATCGGCAACTGTTGTTGGTCAATGGCGACCAGGAGCGACTTGGCGCGCATGGCCGCGACTACATCGGCGTGCTGTTGGCCCTGGGCCAGACCAAGCGTGCCGCGGCATTGCTGATCGAGTCGCGATCCCAGGATCCCGCGTTCCAGCTCGATGCGCCCGAACACATCACCGCGCTCATCGCCCATGCCAACGCCACCGGCCAGAGCCAGTTGGCGGTGGACCTGGCCGAAGGTTTCAGGACGCGCTTTCCGAAAGACCCCGACGTTCAACGCAACACGCTCATCGCCTCGCGGCTGATGGCCGAACGCTTCGGGCGTGTTGCCGAAGCGCGGCACCTGCTCGAAGGCCTGCTGGAAAAATATCCCGACCATCCGCTCGCTGCGGAAATCTCCCTGGCACTTTCCGAAATCGCACGCATGCCGGCCACGCATTGATCGCGGCCGATTACCTGGCCGAGTCCGAGCCTGGGCGATGGGCGTTGGTGGTCGGCAACGCCGGCTATTCGCGCCTGGCCGCATTGCCCGGCGCGCTGGTCGATGCGGCGCAGATGCTGCGGCGCAGTTGCAACCGCGCGCTGGCCTACGATGGCGCGATCAGCATCAACATGATCTGCGCGGGCTATCCCGCGGGCGGCAGGGACGCCTGCCAGGGCGATAGCGGAGGTCCGCTGACCATCGATGTGGACATCGACGGAAAAAGGACGCCGACCTTGGCCGGAATAGTCAGCTGGGGGGACGGCTGTGCACACGTGGACAAGGTCGGCGTTTACACCCGCGTCGCGAAATTCAACGCCTGGGTAGGGGCGTGCATCGCTGGCGGTCCTGGCTGCCGATGACGGCAGCGTGGGGAATCAGAATTCAAGGCTCCAGTTGTTCAAGCTGCCCACGTTCTTGCGGAACTTGTCCTGCACCACCAGCTTCCAGGCGCCGTTGAGGTTTTCGGACGACAGGTCCACGGTGTAGGTGTCGGTGACGTTTTCGCGCATGTCGTTCTTGGTCGCGGCTTTCAGCAGGTAGCTGCTGCCGTCCGGCGCGACCAGGCTGATCAGCAGTTCGCCGCGCTGCGGATGGGTGATGACCATGCTGACCTGGCCGGCCGCGGCCTTGCCGGTGCGACCAGCGACAGTGATGGTGCTGACCAGCGTCTTGCCATCCGGAATCGCGGCCGGCGTCGTGTTGGCGTAGACGCGCGTACCGCCACCACTGGTGGCCGCCGCGCAACTGACGCCGACGCTCGAGAACGCGCGAGTGACATCGCTGGTGATATAGCCGAGGTCGCCAGCGGCAATTTCAACACCGCAGGCGCCCTGGTCGAAGCTGCTGCTGGACGTCCAGTACAACTGGTTGGCGCGCGCGAACACCTGGAAGGCCTTCTTCGTGTTCCAGCCCGTGGTCCTGGCCAGCAGGAAGAACGCCTTGTTGTACACGCCCGACGAATAATGCACGTCGAGGTTGTCGTTGTAGCGATTGGCGTTGTCGATGGACTGGCCGTCCCTGCCCGGCTGGTCCATGTAGCGCATCGCGCCATCGCTCTTGGTGATCTGCGCGGCAACCTGAAAGTCGTTGCTGCCCTTCACGTAGTACTCGGCCGCTTCGCCGGCCATGTCCGAGAACGCTTCGTTGATGGCGCCCGACATGCCCGAATACACAAGATTGGAATTGCGCTCGGTGAAGCCGTGCGACACCTCGTGCGCCGACAGGTCGAGGCTGACCATCGGGTAGAACATGTTGCCGCCGTCGCCGAAGGTCATCGTGGCGCCGTCCCAGAACGCGCCCTGGTAGTTGCTGCTGTAATGCACGCGCATGGTCAGCTGGAACGGCAGCGGCGCGACGCCGAGGTAGGCGCCGTACATGTCGTAGACGACCTTGCCAAAGAAGTGCGCGTCGTTCAGTGGCGAGTACGCGCCGTTGACGGCGTCCGCGGCATTGCGCGGGCAGGCATACGAGAAGGCGGAATAGGCGGCCGTGCCGCCGTTGAGGTTCACCGTTTGCACCTGCGGATTGCTCATCGTGCAGATGCCGCCGCTGGCCTGCACGTCGTTGTAGCCGAAGTGCGTGCCGTATTCGTAGGCGCCGGTCTTGAGGTTGCCGCCGGGGCCGGTGCCGACCGCTGCGTGCGTCAGGCCATCCCACTGCTTGATGACCGCGCCGGTGGCGGCGTCCACCACCACCATCGGACGGGTCGGCGCGCCGCCGCCAGGCTTGTCGGCGAACATCGACACGACGTACGCCATGCGGGCGCGATCGTCGGCATCGATGTAGATCATCTGCTGCGCTTGTTCGCGTTCGATTTTCATCGACGCCTGGCGCTTGCCCAGGGATGCGGATTTCGCGACCGACATCGCCCGAGCCTTGCCGATCAACAACTGGCCCTGCGGCAGTTCGCCGGACAGGTTCGAAACCTTGCGACCGAACAGGTTGCGCACCTGGCCGTTGGCTTCAGTCACCACCACTTGCTCGCCGAAGATCGGCACGCCGCGGAAGGTCTGCTGGTAGCGGTAGTACTGCGTGCCCTTGCTGTCCTGGCGATGGGTCAGCACCTGCAGGCGCGACTCGCCGTCGAGGCCGATCATTTCGGCGTGGCGCTCCTGCGCCTTGGCCGGCGTGCCGAGGCCCATGCTGGCCTGGCGATACTGCGCATTGACCGTGGCCACGTCAGCGCGAAGCAGGTCATCGCGGCTGGCGGCGTGCGCGGCAGAGCCGGCGAACACCATCAGCATCGCCATGGCGAGCTGTTGCAGTGACAGGGTCGGGTGTGACGAGGCGCTCACTTCTAATTCCCTTCATGGATGTACGCGGTGGCCTGGGGGTGAGCCGGGCAGGTCGCGATCCGGGGGAATCTTCGACGCTTGTCACAAAAATACGGACTAGTGGGCATTAACCGGCCAAAGACCGGCAGGGTCACGCTGCACTGCAGCATTTCTCGCCGGAGCCTGAGACGAGGCTTCTAGTACATCCGGTAGTGCATTCCGACCAGGGGTCGCATGGGGCGGGGCTGACCTGCGTTACGCTTCGCGTTCCCGCTTTCCAGGCTCCACCCCAGAGCCCCCAACGAGACCCAACATGAAGAAGTCCCTGCTCAGCCTCGGCCTGTCCCTGGCGCTCGTTTCCCCCGCCCTGATGGCCGCCACCCCGACTGCGGGCAAGCCCCAACTGGGCAGCTTCGGCATCGACCTGGCCAATCGCGACACCTCGGTGAAGGCCGGTGATGATTTCGATCGCCACGCCAACGGCCACTGGTTCGATACGTATCAGTTGAAGGATTACGAAGCGCGCTACGGATCGTTCAATACCTTGAACGACCAGGCCGAAGAACAGGTCCGCACCATCATCGAAGAGCTCGCCGCGAAGAAGGACCTCGCGCCGGGTAGCAACGAACAGAAGATCCGCGACTTCTACGCCAGCTACATGGACAAGGCGGCGCGCGACGCGGCCGGCGTCAAGCCGATCCAGCCGACGCTGGACAAGATTGCCGCGATCGATTCGCAGGCCGCGCTGATCGCCGCGTTCGGTCGCGCCGATGTCGAAGGCAGCAACTCGCCGGTCGGCATCGGCATCGGCATCGATCGCAAGAATCCCGATCGCTACCTGGTCGGCGTGGGCGTGGGCGGCCTGGGCCTGCCCGACAAGGACTATTACATCAATCCCGACCCGCGCTTCGTCGCGATCCGCGCCGCCTACGTCGTTCACATCACGCGCATGCTCGGCTTTGCCGGCATCGCGGACGCCAAGCCACGCGCGACAGCCATCCTCGCACTGGAAACCGAGTTGGCGGAAAAACACTGGGACCGCGCCGACCGCCGCGACCGTGACAAGACCTACAACCTCACCACGTTCGCCGAACTCAATTCGAAGTACCCCGGCTACGATTTCACCGCGCACCTCAATGCGCAGGGCATGCCGGTGCCGACCGAAGTGAACGTGTCCACGCCCAGCGCCACTGGCCCCGTGCTGGAGATCATCGGCAAGACGCCGCTGTCGGTGTGGCGCGACTACCTCACCTTCCACGCCGTGCGCACCAACGCGCCGATGCTCAGCACGGAAATCGACAAGTCCGCATTCGCCTTCACCGGCACCGTGTTGTCGGGCCAGAAGACGCAGCGCGACGACTGGAAGCGCGCCGTTGCCACGGTTGGCGCCACGACCGGCCTTGGCGATGCGGTCGGACAGATCTATGTCGCCCGCCACTTCAAGCCGGAAGCCAAGACGGCGATGGACGACCTGGTGGAGAACCTGCGCAAGGCGCTGCGCCAGAACATCCAGAAGCTGGACTGGATGGGCGAGGCCACGAAGGCCGAGGCCTACAAGAAGCTGGAAACCTTCAATCCCAAGATTGGCTACACCAGCAAGTGGCGTGATTACAGCGCGGTGACGATCGTGCCGAACGACCTGATGGCCAACGCGATGGCGCTGCGCAAGTACTACAGCGATGACCAGAATGCGCGCGCGGGCACCAGGCCCGACCGCGACGAATGGTTCATGACCCCGCAAACGGTGAACGCGTACTACAACGCGCAGTTCAACGAGATCGTGTTTCCCGCGGCCATCCTGCAGGCGCCGTTCTTCGACGTGAACGCCGACCCGGCGGTGAACTACGGCGGCATCGGCGCGGTCATCGGCCACGAGATGGGCCACGGCTTCGACGACCAGGGCAGCAAGTCCGACTTCGCCGGCATCCAGCGCCAGTGGTGGACCGACGAGGATCGCGCGCGTTTCGATGCCAAGACCAAGATCCTGGGCGAACAGTTCAACACGTTCTGTCCGCTCGACGGCACCTGCGTCAACGGCAAGCTGACCATGGGCGAGAACATCGGCGACCTCGGCGGCCTTTCCATGTCCTACACCGCCTACCAGCTGAGCCTGGATGACAAGCCCGCGCCCGTGATCGACGGCATGACCGGCGACCAGCGCTTCTTCATGGCGTGGGCGCAGGTGTGGAAGGCGAAGTACCGCGAGGAAGCCCTGGTCAACCTGATCAAGTCCGACCCGCACTCGCCGCCGAAGTACCGCATCAACGGACCGGTGCGCAACCTGGCCGAGTGGTATGGCGCCTTCGAGGTGAAGGAAGGCGACAAGCTGTATCTCGCCCCGGCCGATCGCGTCCGAGTCTGGTGAATGAAAAAGCGGGCGGTGTGAAGGCACAATAGGCGGCATGTCGAACGCCATGCGCGAAATCCTCGGGCTGACGCCACAGGCGATCAGCGACGAGATCCTCAACGCCACCCAGCCGCTGCTGCTGCGCGGCCTGGTGGCCGACTGGCCGATGGTGAAGGCGGCCCTGGCGTCCTCGCACGACGCAGCCCTTTACCTGCTGCGCTTCTATCGCGGGGCGCCGGTCGAAACCCGGGTGGCCGCACCCCATACCGCGGGCCGCTATTTCTACAACGATGACCTGAGCGGTTTCAATTTCAGCTCGGAACCCCATCGCCTCGACGACGTGTTGGCCTCGCTCGAAAGGCACGAGCGCGATCCGGAGCCACCCGCGATCTATGTCGGTTCGACGGCAGTGGACGGTTGCCTGCCTGGCCTGCGCACGCAAAACGACCTGGCGATGGGCGATCGCAATCCGCTGGTCAGTATCTGGATCGGCAACCGCAGTCGTATCGCCGCCCACCAGGACGTGACCAACAACGTCGCCTGCGTGACGGCAGGACACCGCCGCTTCACCTTGTTTCCACCGGAGCAACTGGAAAACCTTTACGTGGGTCCGATCGATTTCAATCCGGCCGGGCTGGCCATCAGCCTGGTGGACTTCGCCAATCCCGACCACGAAAAATTCCCGCGCTTCGCCGAAGCCCTGCGCCACGCGCAGGTTGCCGAACTCGGTCCCGGCGACGCCATCTTCATTCCAGGCCTGTGGTGGCACCACGTGGAATCGCTCGATGGCTTCAACGTGCTGGTCAACTACTGGTGGCGGAAATCACCCGACTACCTGGGCTCGCCCATTACCGCGCTGATGCATGGCATCCTGAGCTTGCGTGACCTGCCGCCGGAACAACGCGACGCCTGGCACGGGATCTTCCGCCACTACGTCTTCGAGCACGGGGACCAGACCGTCGCGCACATCCCGCCCGAGGCACGCAGCGTGCTTTCACCGCTGGACGAGTCGGCAGCCAATGCGCTGCGCGCGCAGATCATCAAGCGACTGGGCCGCTAGTCCACCACGTGGCGCTTGTCGCGCTTGTGCCGGAATTTCGACAACGCATCGTAGATCTTGATGCGCGCGCGATTCAGGCCGCCCAGCGGCGCGTGCGCGGGCAAGGCATGGCCGGGCGAGAAGGCGAGCTCCTCGCCCATCAGCTGGCGCTTGGCGGTGCGGAAGACCTGTCGCGGGATATACAGCGTGGCCACCTTGCGGAACGGTGACTGGCGCTCGTCCCAACGCACCGACGCATCCTCCACCGGCATGCCGCCGCGACGCAGCTGCACGCAAAAATCGAAACTCGCATCGTGGCCGTCCAGGTGCACCTGCATGGCCTCGCCCAGGTAATCGTCGCCTGGGTTGTGCGGCTTGGGGCTGGTGTACACCGAGGTAGGGATGAGCGAGTACTTCACCACGTGGTCCTCGCCGAAGCGGTAGGGCGTAGTGCTCCAGTAACGCACGTCCAGCGGCGAGCTGGGCGTGTTGCGCAAGCCGAGCAGGCCGATCAAGGCGCCGGCGTGGCCGGTGATGGCGAACTTCGCCGCCAACAGCACCGGCGTGCTTTCGATCGTGTAGTACACCGCGTCGCGAAACATCGCCACGGTGCCCAGCGGCATCACCGGCGAATCGAGCAGCACGAAATCCTGGCCCAGGGTCGTCTCGCCGTGTTCGGCGCGGCTGCGATGGTCCAGCAACTTGATGCCGATGCCGCGCGCATCGGGAATCGCGTCCGACTGCGGCTTGCCGCTGGAGTTGGACATGCGCACCCAGCAATCGTAGGTATGCGGCGTCGCGAACAAGCCAACCTGCAACTCGATCGGCAGGTCGGGCTCCACCACGAACCTGCCACGCAACACGCCGGTGGACTTGGGATGCGCGTCGCGGCGGGTATGGCCGACGCCGTAGTCGCTTTCCATCTTGCGCCGCAGGATGTCGATCATCTCGGCGACATGCGCGGCTTCACGCGGCTCGCGCGTTTCCAGGGGGTGCAGCTTGCTGGCGGGGGGCTTGGTCATCTGCCAGCCAGAGTAACCCGCCGCGCATCAGGGGGGAAGGTTGCCGCCTGGCGCCTGCGCACGCGATGCGTCGTCGCGCTGGCGCTCGAAGCCCGAGCGCAGTTCGCTCCAGGCGCTGAGCAGGTTGAGTTCATGCGCGCGCGCAATCGCCGCCTGGCGCCCGCGGCAGTTGAGCTTGGCGCAGGCGCTGGCGATGTAGCCTTCCACGGTGCGCGCGCTGATAACGAGGTTTACGCCGATCTCGGCCGAGGTGCGGCCTTGCGCGGCCTGCCCCAGGCACTGGGTCTCGCGTCGCGACAACAGCGGACGGCGCACCTGCTGGCGACGATGCACGATCTGCAGGTACCAGAAGCAGAAGTTCAGCGCGTACAGCGAACAGTATGGAAGCGCGCGATTGAGCTCGGCCACCGACATGGCCCGCGTCGAGAAGAACGCCATCGCGCCCCAACTGAGCTCGGGTGCGAACACCGTGCACAAGGCGCCCGCGTGCACCGGCCAGTCGCGCATGCGGCGCACGTGGTCCAGGGCCAGTTCGTCAACGATGGTGTGGCCGGACAACTGCCCGGTACTGCTCCAGCCTACCGGCGGCAGCTGCAACGTGGCGTGGCGCACGAGGTTGTGCGGCCGGCCGGAAACAAGCGACGTGCGGATCGCCGCCTCCCATTCAGGGACGGCATTGCCGACGAACAGCAAGGGATCGGTGTTGGCCGACTCGGTCGGTCGCAATTCTGCGACAAGTCCGTACGAGGCAAAGCCCATGCTCTTTGTGAAGTCTTGTGCATGCTGCCGGAGATCGGCTTCCGACGAACAACGAAACTCAGGCACGCGCAAAAAATTTCCAATCAAGCAGGACGAAAAGCAATGCTGACACATCAACCTGAACCCAAGGATTTTCCAAATGCGACGCACTGCACGAGTTGCGTCGGAGGCTTACGTAAATCTACTCGGGTGCTTGTACGGATTGCATGCTCGCCATCCGACCCACTAGCCTGCCGCGCTGGCCCGAATGGAATCCTCCGATGCATGCAGGCACCCGTTTAGTTCGCTGCCTGTTGCCGGGAATGTTGCTGGTGCTTGCAAGCGGCTGCGGGGATGGCCTGACCAAAGGTCGGGCGGAAGCAGCCCTGGAAGCATCGTTCGGGAGACAGGACGCGTGCTGGACGCCAACCGACATCGACAACCGTCGCTTCCCGCTGCAAGTGGATTTCGACTCTTCCGAACGGAACGGCAATGCCATCCTTGGCGCGCTCGCGCAAGCGGGCCTGGTGACGCTGACGAGCAAGCGCCTGCCTGCCAATGCCAACGGGCTGCTTAGTCGCCAGGCCATGGTGATAGACCTGACCGATGCGGGCAGGAGCGCGGAAGCCTGGCACCCGCGCAATGGCTTTTGCGTGGGCACCAAGGTGGTTGACGACGTCGTGCAATGGACCGAGCCGACCCGCGGCACCGATGCGCAGTTATCGCGCGTGTTCTACACCTGGCGGATAGGCAAGGTGCCGGCCTGGGCGCGGAATCCGGCGTTCGCCACGTTGCAGGGAATGGACGAACCCGTCGAGGCTACCGCCACCCTGCGCAAGCTGAACGACGGCTGGACTGTCGTTCCATAACCCGCGACTGGCGTTTCTGCAGACCTTTAGTTGCGCGGGGCCGTTCCGGTCGATTTGCGCACCTGCAAGGTGTAGGGCACGTGCAACATTCGTCCCGACCCCGGTCGCTGGATGGACGCAAGCAGTTCCAGCGTCACCAGGCGCCCCATCTCGTGCGTGGGCTGGTGCACGGTGGTCAGGGCCGGGAAGATCTGGCCGGACATGGGCGTGTCGTCGAAGCCGCACACCGACACATCCTGCGGAACCCGCAGCCCCTGCTCCAGCGCAGCGTGGATAACGCCTGCCGCCATGTCGTCGTTGGCCGCGAACACGGCGGTGGGTCGCTTCTTCAGCGCGAAAAGTTTCTGCGCGGCGCGCACGCCGGAGTCGAACGAGAACTCACCTTGCACCACCAGCGACGGATCGAGCTTCAGGCCGGCGCGCTCGAGCCCCTGCTGGTAGCCGGTCAGGCGCCATCCGCTGGCGCCGTGCGAGGGGTGGCCGATGATGTGGGCGATGCGGCGATGGCCCAGCGACACCAGGTGCGCCACCATGTCGTAAGCCGCCTGGGTTTCATCCATGGCCACGCCGATGCACTTCTTGTGCACCTTGGGCGACACGCTGGCATAGGGGATGTCGAGTTCGGCCAGCCGCTTGAGCAGCCCGGGGGCGTCGGTAATGGGCGGCGTAAGGATCAGGCCGTCGGGCTGGGAGCGCGCGACCAGCGTTTCGATGGCCGAAATCAACTTCGGGCCCTCGGGGTCCAGCGGGCACAGCAGCATGCCGTACTGCTCGGCGTCGCAGGCGGCCAACACGCCGCCCATCACTTCCATCAGGTAGTTGGCTGACGGATTGTTGTAGATCAGCGCGATCAGGTAGGACTTGTTGCCGGCAAGACTACGCGCCGAGAAATGGGGGATGTACTTGAGCTTGTCCACCGCCTTCTGGACCCGGGCGCGGGTGTCCTCGCGAACGTTGGGTTCGCGGTTAAGCACCCGCGACACGGTCTTCATGGACACGCCCGACGCCGCGGCGACATCCTCGATTCTTACTCTCGACGCCATTGGCACTCCCTGGCACGGCTCTGGCATGGCAAGCGCCGGCGCGCTCCTGGCGCCGACAACGCTGTCACTGCGGTGTGAAGAGTATAGCGCGCAGGCCCGACCGGGCAGGGGGGATTGCTGCGCTGCGGCATTGCGGGCGTGAAAATGACAGCGCTATCACTCGGCGTGGTTTTGTTCCAGAATGCCCTCGCCGCTGGCACGGGTTCCAGCTTGGCTTGCATCAGGGAGAATGCGCATGACGTCCATACCTACCAGCGCCACCAGCAGCAGCCAGCCGGATGCCGACTACGGCAACCACACCCGATCGCTCGTCATCGTCACCATCCTGTTCTTCATGTGGGGTTTGCTCACGTCGCTCAACGACGTGCTCATCCCGCACCTCAAGGCGGTGTACACACTCAACTACGTGCAGGCGATGCTGGTGCAGTTCTGCTTCTTCGGCGCCTACTTCATCGTCTCCATTCCGGCCGGCTCGCTGATCAAGCGCATCGGCTACCAGAAGGGCGCGGTCACCGGCCTGCTGGTCGCAGCCTCGGGTTGCGCATTGTTCTATCCAGCCGCCGAAAGCGGCTACGGCCTGTTCCTGTTCGCGTTCTTCGTGCTTGCATCGGGCATCACCATCCTGCAGGTGGCGGCCAATCCCTACGTGACCGTGCTCGGCAATCCGCAGATCGCCTCCAGCCGCCTCACGCTGACCCAGGCCTTCAATTCACTGGGCACGACGGTGGGTCCGTTGTTCGGCGGCATCCTCATCCTGTCGGGCACCGCGATGGTCGCCACCGGCACCGGCGCGCTCAGCGCGGCGGACGAAGCGGCCCGTCGCGCCGCCGAAGCGGCCTCCGTGCAGGTGCCCTACCTGATCCTTGCCGGCATGCTGACCTTGCTTGCGGTGTTCTTCGCGATGGCGCGCCTGCCGCAGATCACCCACGAGGACGACTCGGCCACCGCCGGCAGCGGCGATTCGAAGCGATCCGTCTTCGACCATCGCAACCTGATCCTGGGCGCTATCGCGATCTTCCTGTACGTGGGCGCGGAAGTGAGCATCGGCAGCTTCCTTATCAACTACATGGGCGAAAGCAACATCGCCGGCCTGCCGGCCGCCACCGCAGCCAAGTACGTCAGCTATTACTGGGGCCTGGCGATGGTGGGCCGTTTCATCGGCTTTGCGGTGATGCGCTATGTCAGCCCGGGCAAGGTGCTCGGCTTCAATGCGGCGGCGGCCATGGCGCTGATCCTGACCAGCATCCTCAGCGGCGGCCCGGTGGCGATGTGGTCGATCCTGGCGGTGGGCCTGTTCAATTCGATCATGTTCCCGACCATCTTCAGCATGGCACTGCATCGCGTCGGCAGGCTGACCGGCCACGGCTCGGGCATCCTGTGCATGGCCATCGTCGGCGGCGCCATCATTCCGTTCGTGCAGGGCTTCTTCGCCGACCGCATCGGCATCCAGCCGTCGTTCTACGTGCCGCTGGCCTGCTATGGCTTCATCATGTATTTCGGTCTCAAGCACATCCGCCTGTATCACTCGCACGCCGCTTGATTCGTTTCGAGCGGGGCTACACCGGCACGATGATGTTGCGCGCGTGCGCTGCGGCGCCGAGCAAGCCGGCCTGGGGGTGGATGACCGCCAGCGTCGGCACGCCTGCCATCGAGGCCGCAAAGCGCCCCTTGGCCTCGAATCGTTCGCGAAAGATTCCCGACTGCAATTCGGGCAGCAGTTTCGGAACCAGCCCGCCGGTCAGGTAGACGCCGTCCCAGGCGCCCAGGGTCAGCACCAGGTCGCCGGCGATCGCCCCGAACACTGCGCAGAAGACTTCCACTGCCCGCGCGCAACCGGCGTCGCCCTGTCGCGCGCGTTCGGTGATGTCCTGCGGCCGCAGCGCGGTCGGCACGTTGGCGCCTGCCAATCGCGACAGCGCCCGGTGGATGTTGACCAGGCCGCCGCCGCTGAGCAGTCGCTCGTCGGAAACGCGACCGAAGTCCTGCGACAACTCGCGCAGGATCTCCAGTTCCTCGGGGTTGGAGGGCGCGAAGCTGACATGTCCGCCTTCGGTTTCCAGCGCCGTCGCAATCCCGTCGCGCACCAACAGTCCGCTTACGCCCAGGCCCGTGCCCGGGCCGATCACCGCCAGGTCATCGTCGGTCAGCAACTGCACCGCCATGGCCTGCGCGGTGAAGTCGTTCACCAGATGGAAATGGTGGAAGCCCAGGGCCTGGGCCGTTGCGCGGGCCGAAATCAGCCACGGGTGATTGGTGATGCGGGCTTCGTCGCCATCGACGCGACCAGCCACGGCGAACACGCCGGTGCGTGGCTGGCCTGCGAGGTTGCCCATCGCCTCGAGGTAGTGCTGCGCCGCATGCACCAGCGACGGAAAGTCCGTCACCAACAACTGGCGGATGGTGTCCGACAGCAAGGGCGCGGGCAGGCTGACATCCGCCAGCGCGAACCGAGCATTGGTGCCGCCGATGTCGGCGACCAGGGCAAGCGATGCATTCATTGGGCCGCGCCAGATTCGCCGGAGGCAAAGTAGGCCCGACAATTGACAACGCTGTCAACATGGGCGTAATAATCCGGCCGTACAGCGACGCGGCCCCGCGAGGCGGGGCTGTCGTCGACCTTGCGGACCTGGGAGGGTTCCATGCCAATGCCGTTCGCCTCGATCGCGCAACCGCGCGCAGCGTTGCTCCGACTCAAGCCCGTGGCCCTGGCGTTCTCGATCGCCGTCGGCTTGTCGGGCGCAGCCGTCGCGTCGTCCACCCCGGCGCCGGCAGGCGCGAGTTCGATCGCCAATCCCGAACACTGGCCCCAGGCAAGCTCGCCCATCGCGCGCGACGAAGCGCTGGAGGCGCGCATCGCCGCATTGCTCGCCACGATGACGGTGGAAGAAAAAGTCGGACAGATCGTGCAGGGCGACCTCGGCAGCCTGACGCCCGACGACGTGCGCAAGTATCGGCTCGGCTCGGTACTGGCCGGCGGCAACTCCGACCCCGGCGCCAAATACAACGCCAGCGCCGCCGAATGGCTGGCCCTGGCCGATGCGCTTTACCAGGCATCCATGGACACCACCGGTGGCGGCAAGGCCATTCCCGTGCTGCTGGGCATCGACGCCGTGCACGGCCACAACAATGTGGTCGGCGCCACCCTGTTTCCGCACAACATCGCCTTGGGCGCGACCAACGACCCGGAACTGCTGCGCAACATCGCCATCGCCACCGCGGCTGAATTGCGCACCACCGGTTTCGAATGGACGTTCGCGCCCACCGTCACCGTGCCGCGCGACGACCGCTGGGGCCGCACTTACGAAGGCTATTCCGAAAATCCCGAGCTGGTGTCGCGCTACGCCACCGCCGTAGTCGAAGGCCTGCAAGGCAAGGTCGGCGCCAAGGACTTCCTGGACGCGACGCATGTCGTGGCCTCTTCCAAGCATTTCATTGGCGACGGCGGCACGTCGGGCGGCAAGGACAAGGGCGACACGCAGGTTTCTGAAACCGAATTGCGCGACATCCACGGCGCCGGCCACATCGCCGCACTGAAGGCCGGCACGCAAACCGTCATGGCGTCCTTCTCCAGTTGGAACGGCCAGAAGATGCACGGCAACGGCAGCCTGCTGACGGGCGTGCTCAAGCAGCGCCTGGGTTTCGACGGTTTCGTCGTCGGCGACTGGAACGGCCACGGCGAAGTGCCCGGCTGCAGCAACGACAGCTGCCCGGCCGCCATCAACGCCGGCCTCGACATGTTCATGGCGCCCGACACCTGGCGCGCCGTCTACACCAACACGGTCGCGCAGGTTCGCTCCGGCGAAATCCCGATGGCACGACTTGATGATGCGGTAACCCGGATCCTGCGCGTGAAATTCCGCATGGGCCTGTTCGACGCCGGGCTGCCGTCGCAGCGCGCACTGGGCGGCAAGTTCGACCAGCTGGCCAGCGCCGCGCATCGCAAGCTCGCGCGCGCCGCCGTCAGGCAATCGCTGGTGCTGTTGAAGAACAACGCTGGCGTGCTTCCGTTGAATCCGAAGTCGCGCGTGCTGGTGGCAGGCGACGGCGCGGACGATGTCGGCAAGCAATCCGGCGGCTGGACGCTGAGCTGGCAAGGCACCGGCAACAAGCCCACTGATTTCCCGAACGCGCAGTCCATCTGGGCAGGCATCCGGGAAGCCACGACCGCCGCCGGCGGAAATGCCGTGCTGTCGGCGGATGGAACCTTTACGACGCGACCCGATGTCGCCATCGTAGTGTTCGGTGAAAATCCTTACGCGGAATTCATCGGCGACATCGCCAACCTCGCCTACCAGCCAGGCGCCAGTCGCGACCTCG
>JAPLSI010000014.1 GCA_026398715.1 Gammaproteobacteria bacterium | reverse complement strand
ATCCCGCTTGCAGGGGTTCGACGTCGTCGAACACAGGCATCAACGCACCCGCCAGGCGGCTGAGGTTCCAGAACGCGACTTGGGGCTGTTGGCCGAAGCGATAGCGGCGGTTTTCGCGATCAGTCGTGTTGGGCGTCCAGTCCGGGTCGTAGTTGTCGGTCCATCCGTAGGGGCCGTAATCGATGGTCAGGCCCAGGATGGACATGTTGTCGGTGTTCATCACGCCATGCACGAAGCCGACGCGCATCCAGTGCGCGATCATCAGCGCGGTGCGCTCGCAGACCTGGCCGAACCATTCTTCGCGCAGCGCAGAGCCCGAACCTGTCAACTCCGGGAAGTCCCGCCGGATGGTGAATTCCACGAGCTTTTCCAGAAGACCCACGTCACCGCGCGAAGCCGGCAGTTCGAAATTGCCGAAGCGGATGAAGGACGGCGCGACACGGCAGACCACCGCGCCCGGTTCGGCCTGCGGACGGCCGTCGTAGAACATGTCGCGCACCACGTCTTCACCCGTCGCGACCAGGGACAGGGCGCGCGTGGTCGGCACGCCAAGATGGAACATCGCTTCCGAACACAGGAACTCGCGGATGGACGAGCGCAGTACCGCGCGGCCATCGGCGGTGCGCGAGTAAGGCGTGGAGCCGGCGCCCTTGAGTTGCAGTTCCCAGCGCTGGCCGGCGGCGTTGATGGTTTCGCCCAGCGTAATGGCGCGGCCGTCGCCAAGCTGCCCGGCCCAGTTGCCGAATTGATGGCCGCCGTAGTTGGCGGCATAGGGCTGCATGCCGTCCAGCAGTTGATTGCCGCCGAACACGCGCGCGAATTGCGCCGACTGCACGAAGGCTTCGTCCATGCCCAGCAGCGCGGCCACTTCGGGCGAATGGGCGATCAGCCGGGGCGCCGCCACGGGGCTGGGATGGATGCTTGAATACAGCGCCGATTGCACCTGCCGCACGCGCGGTCCCAGCTCTGGGTCCCCCGGCAATTCGCGCACGAAGCTGTTGTCGAAGCGAAGCGGGGTCATGACGTGGTCACGGTACGGACCGGGGCGGCAAGGCCAGCTTAATACAAGGATGCAGCCAGCGCCCTCGCCGATTCGGGGATACTGGCGGGGTGAAGAGCCCATTGCAGACCGAACAATCCCTTGCCGCGACCCAACCGGGCACGCCTGGCGCGTCCGGCGTCCCGGCTGACGAGCCGTCAACAGCCGACCTGGCCGAGCGCCTGCGCATCGCCACCGACGTGCTGGAACGCCTGGCCGCCGACATGAGCCTGCTGGACGCCGTGCCCAAGGCCGAGCGCCACCGCCTGCAGCAGGCCGTGGCCAGCGTCTACCATCCCGACCCCGTGGCCCGCCGCCAGCGCCTGAAGGCCGCCGAACGCGCGCGCCTGGACGCGCTGGTGAAGCACGACGAGGACATCCTGCATTCCACCGGCATCCGCACCCTGCGGCGCCGGCCGGTGTTCACCACGCCGAATGTGTTTCCGCCGGAAAACTTCACCGCCGTGGACGTGGATGATGAAACCCTCGCGCGCCGGCAGACGCTGGAGCCGCGCCATTGTTATGTGTGCAAGGCCAAGTATTCGACGGTGCATCATTTCTACGACCAGCTGTGTCTCGAGTGCGCTGATTTCAACTTCATCAAGCGCGATGAAACCGCCGACTTGAGTGGTCGCGTCGCCTTGCTGACCGGTGGCCGCGTGAAGATCGGTTACCAGGCCGGCCTGAAACTGTTGCGTGCCGGCGCCAAGCTGATCGTGACCACGCGCTGCCCGCGCGACTCGGCCGCGCGTTATGCCGCGGAGCCTGATTTCGCATCGTGGAATGATCGGCTGGAAATCTTCGGCCTCGACCTGCGCCATACGCCCAGCGTGGAAGCATTCTGTTCGATGCTGATCGCGCGCGGCGAGCGGCTCGACTTCATCATCAACACCGCCTGCCAGACCGTGCGCCGGCCGCCGGCCTTCTACGCACACATGATGGAAGGCGAGCGTGCGCATCGCGACGACCTGGCACCCGAAGTGCAGAAGGTGCTCGGCGCCTATGAAGGATTGCGCAGCGAA
>JAPLSI010000149.1 GCA_026398715.1 Gammaproteobacteria bacterium | reverse complement strand
GGGCGTGCTGCTGATGTGCGTGGCCGAGGCCTTGCTGCGCATTCCCGACCAGGACACCGCCAACAAGCTGATTCGAGACAAGCTTGCCGATGCCGACTGGGACGCGCATGTCGGGCGATCGAGCTCGGTGCTGGTCAATGCCTCCACCTGGGGACTGATGCTGACCGGACGCCTCGTCAGCCTGGCCGGCGAAACCCAGCGCGACACCGCAGGCGCCTTCCGTCGCCTGGTCGGCAGGATGGGCGAGCCGGCGATCCGCCTGGCCGTGCGCCAGGCCATGCGCATCATGGGCCATCAGTTCGTGATGGGCCGCACCATTGCCGATGCGCTGGAACGCTCGCGCAAGGGCGATAACGCGTCGTACCGCTACTCCTTCGACATGCTCGGCGAGGGCGCCTTCACCGCGGCCGACGCGGCGCGCTACCTCGAGGCCTATCGCAAGGCCATCCTGGCGATCGGTTCCGGCGGCCCGTATCCCGACGTCTTCGCCGCGCCCTCGATTTCGGTGAAGTTGTCGGCGCTGCATCCGCGCTACGAATTCGCCAAGCGCGCCCGCGTGCTTGAAGAATTGGTGCCAAACATCATCTGGCTGGCGCAGCTGGCCAAGTCGCAGGGCATCGGCTTCACCATCGACGCCGAAGAGTCCGAGCGGCTCGAAATTTCGCTCGACGTCATCGCCGCGGCTTATTCCGATCCGTCGCTGGACGGCTGGGAGGGCTACGGCGTGGCCGTGCAGGCCTATCTGAAGCGCGCGCCGTTCGTCCTGGATTTCCTGATCGACCTGGCGCGCAGCACCGGCCGGCGCATCCCGGTTCGGCTGGTGAAGGGCGCCTATTGGGATTCTGAAATAAAGAAGGCGCAGGTGGACGGACTGGCGGGCTATCCGGTGTTCACGCGCAAGGCCAACACCGACGTCAGCTACCTGGCCTGCGCCAAGAAGATGCTCAACGCCAGCGACGCGCTGTATCCCATGTTCGCCACGCATAACGCGCAGACCATCGCGGCCGTGCACCACATGGCGCAGGGGCGTGATTTCGAATTCCAGCGCCTGCATGGCATGGGCGACCACCTGTACGCCGAAACCATCGGCGAGCAGCATCTGGGCGTGCCGTGCCGTGTGTATGCGCCGGTGGGGTCGCACGAAGACCTGTTGCCCTACCTGGTACGGCGCCTGCTCGAGAACGGCGCCAACAGCAGTTTCGTCAATCGAATCACCGATGAAACGCTTCCGCCTGCCGACCTGGTGGCTGATCCCGTCGCCGCGGTCACCGCCTACCCGACCAAGCCGCATCCGCATATCCCGCAACCGCTTGCCATCTTTGCAGACAGGAAGAATTCCATGGGCGTCAATCTAGCCAACGACCAGGAACTGGGCGTGCTCGCCGACAAGGTCAATGCCTCCATCAAGCCCTGGCATGCCACGCCGCTCATTCCCGGCAGCGTGAACCAGGGCGCCACGATCGCGGTCAGCAATCCCGCCGATCGTCGCGAGTCGATCGGGCGCTGGCAGGCGACGGATGCCTCGCAGGTGGAACAGGCGCTGAAGAACGCGCAGTCCGCCTACACCGGCTGGGACAAATTGCCCGCCGCATCGCGCGCCAAGATCCTGGAATACGCCGCCGACCTGATGGAAGAGCGCATGCCGGAATTGATCGCACTGTGCGTGAAGGAAGCCGGCAAGTCGCTGTCGGCATCCGTGGCCGAAGTGCGTGAGGCGGTGGATTTCTGCCGCTATTACTCGCAGCAGTCGCGCAAGCTTTTCGGCAGTGCGGAAAAGCTGCCTGGGCCGACCGGTGAATCGAACGAACTGCAACTGCACGGCCGCGGCGTCTTCGTCTGCATCAGCCCGTGGAATTTCCCGCTGGCCATCTTCATGGGCCAGGTCGCGGCTGCGCTGGCGGCCGGCAACAGCGTCATCGCCAAGCCCGCCGAACAGACCAACCTGACCGCCTTCTTCGCCGTGAAGCTGTTGCACGAGGCCGGCGTTCCCGAAGACGTGCTGCAGTTCCTTCCCGGTGACGGCGCCACCGTCGGCGCCGCACTGACCCGCGACCCACGCGTTACCGGCGTGGTCTTCACCGGTTCCACCGACACCGCCTGGGCGATCAATCGCGCCCTGGCCGCGCGCCGCGCGCCACTGGCTACGCTGATCGCCGAGACCGGCGGCCAGAATGCGCTGATCGCCGATTCGTCCGCCCTGCCCGAGCAATTGGTGAAGGACGCGATGACCGCGGCATTCGATTCCGCCGGCCAGCGTTGCTCGGCCGCGCGCATCCTGTTCGTGCAGAGCGATATCGCCGACAAGGTCATCAACATGCTGTCCGGCGCCATGGACGAGATCGTGGTCGGCGACCCCGCGTTGTTGTCCACCGACGTCGGCCCGGTGATCGACGAGGACGCTTTGGGCGTGCTCGTCGCCCATGCAGGGCGCATGGACAAGGAAGCCAGGCTGATCAAGGCAGTGAAGTTGCCCGAGTCCTGCAGCCACGGCAGCTTTTTCGCCCCGCGCGCCTACGAGTTGCAATCGCTGTCGCAGCTAACGCAGGAAGTCTTCGGCCCGGTGCTGCACGTGATCCGCTACGAAGCCCGCGACCTGGACAAGGTTCTCGACCAGATCAACGCCACCGGCTACGGCCTGACGCTCGGCATCCATTCGCGCATCGACGCGACGGTGCAACATATCGTGCGCAGCGTGCGCGTCGGCAACTGCTACGTGAACCGCAACCAGATCGGCGCGGTGGTCGGCGTGCAACCGTTCGGCGGCGAAGGCCTGTCCGGCACGGGACCGAAGGCGGGCGGACCGCACTACCTGCTCAAGTTCGCCAGCGAGCGGACGCTCACCATCAACACCACTGCGGCGGGTGGTAATGCATCGCTGCTGACGCTGGCTGAGTAGGCTTTAGAAGCTTTTTGTCGCCACTGGCGATCGCCGGCTTTCATTTTGAGTCGCCACACGGGATCGGCTTGGTCAAAATGAAATCCGGCGCTCGCCCGCAACTTCCTGCGCGGTCTGGGTCTTCACGGCAACACGCTGCCATACCCCCGCCAACGCAGGTCGCCCGGCGCCCCATTCGCAGGCTTGCTCGGTGGGGCCGCCCGGCGATCCTGCGTTCTGTCGCCACTATGGCAAAAGCAGCCGCGGCAGTCGCAGCGACGGTTTCCGCCTTCGCCCCAATCACCCCGGCAAATTCCGGCGAGCGCAGCGATGCCCACGCAAGGTAGTGAGAAAACGCAGGATCGCCTGGCGGCCTCACCAAGCACGCAGTGCGACTGACGGCGCCGGGCGACCTGCGTTCGCGGCAAAACAGCAGCGTGTTGCACTGAGGCTTAGTTGGTCGCAGGTGAGGGAGGGCGGGTGCCGGGTATCATTTTGACCAAGCCGATCCCGTGTGGCGACTCAAAATGATGCGCGGCAACCGCCGCACCAACACTTTTAGACGCTCCTAAATCTCAGGGCGCCAACAAGTTGGCGAGCCGAAACCGATGCGGGTCGCGATAGATCAATGAGTGCCACAGAGCAGATCGTTCGAAGGGCTTCCACTGGCCTTCGAGTTGCGCCAGCCGATCTGCGATGACCCAGAGCACAGCAGGGTTTGCGCCCATGCCCAGGTGCGTTGCGCTGACTTCGATGTTTTCCGAGATGTGCGACACCTCGGCCAGGCTCATGCGCCAGTTCACCACGCCATCGGTCTTGCTCATGATGGACGTCGTGGGCACGCTCGGTTCGCCGTTCACCAGTTCCATCAGGCGTTCGTCGTCGCTGCGGAATCCACTCACCATCTCGAACACGCGCCAGGCATTGGTGCCTTTGGGATGGCCGGTCAGCGGCGAGCCCAGGGTGATCACCTGGCGCACGCGTTCTGGCATGCGCAGCGCGAGCGCATTGGCCATCGCGCCACCCAGCGACCAGCCGATGATGCTTACTTTCTGCTTGTGCTTTTTCTGCACGGCGCGCACCTGGTCCACCATGCCCTTGATGACATGGTCGCGCGGGCCGAAATTCAGGCCTTGCTGCCAGGGATAGGGTTCGTAGCCGAGATGGGTGAGGAAGCGGCGCAGCGGGATCGTCGTCGTGTCGCCCGCGCACAGGCCCGGCAAGACGATGATGGGGTGGCCGTCGCCGCGCGGCGCGGAACGCAGCCAGGGCCAGGTCAGCGCATACGATGCCCACTCGAACATGGCGCGGCCTTCCATTGCCATCAGGAGGGCCGAAGGGGACTTCAGGGGTTCATGCATGCCGGGGCGTCGCGGAGGAGTGGGGGATGGCTTCATGGAAGGCGGTCTGACAGTTCCTGGAGCGCGGAAGCCATGGCGCGCGCGACGATGTCCGGGCGCGCCACCACGTCCTTGCTGGCCGTGAGTCCGAATTCCAGGCTGCCTGCATAGCTTTGCACGGTGATGTTGAACGCCAGGCCATGGGTCACGATCGATACCGGATAGTAGTGGCTCAACTTGGCGCCCGCCAGATACAGGGGCACCGGTGGGCCGGGCACGTTCGATATCGCCACGTTGGCCAGCGCGGGCAGGCGTTCGGCGATGCTTCCGCTGGCCCACAGGCGCGACAGGCCGGCGGCCCAGATGGGCGCCGCCAGGCCAGGGAAATCAGTGGGAATCAGGTTCTTGAACGCCGCGATGCGGCGCTTGATCTGCGCCGTCGAATCGTTGATTGCCTTCAGTCGTTCGACCGGATCGGCAACGTCTGTCGCCAGCGAACACTGCACCATGGACACCTGGTTGTTCACGTCGGTGTTGCCGGACTCGCGAAGCGACACCGGCATCGCGGCCACCAGTGATTTTTTCGGCAGCGCGTCCACCGCAATCAACAAGTCGCGCAACGCGCCCGAACAGATCGCCATCACCACGTCGTTCAGGCTGACGCCGAAGCCGCGCGCCACGCGCTTCACTTCGTCCAGCGGCAATGACACCGCGCCGAAGCTGCGGTCGTGACCGATCTTGACGTTGAAGACCGTGCGCGGGGCCAGCAGGATGTTCTCGCGCAGGTTGCCGATCATGCTGGCTGCCTGGCCGACACTGCCTGCCAACTTGAACGTGGCCGGCAACGCGCGCAGCAATTTGGCGAACTGGTTGACCGTGGACCGCGTCGCCGTGCGCGCCAGGTCGCTGCGAGTCAGTGCATCGGCAGGCTGTGCGGCGGACTTCTTCGATGCCCGCTTCGGTGCAACGGGCGCGACATCCAGGATGGCCTGCGCAAGCGCGATGCCGCCTTGTCCATCCAGCAGGGCGTGATGCACTTTCGAATAAAGCGCAACGACGCCGGGTTCCACGTTTTCTATCACCACGAACTGCCACATGGGCAAATCGCGCGACAAGGGTTCGGAATGCAGCTTGCCGACCAGCGCCATCAGTTTGTCGTGCCCACCGGTCCCGGGCAGCTTGCGTTTGCGGATGTGCTTGCGAAGGTCGATGTCCTGCGCGTTGGCCCACATGGGGTGGCCCAGGTCCAGCGGGGCTTCGTGAAGGACGCGGCGAAGCGCCGGCGCACGCGGCAGCCTCTCAGTGATATGCGCAAGCAGCGCTGCGTGGAAATCCAGGCCGCGCCGCTTGGGCAACTCGATCAGCATCACGCTGCCCACGTGCATGGGCGTGCCGGCCGATTCCAGGTAAAGGAAGGCGGCGTCCAGTCCGGTGAGTGGTGTCAGCGATTTAGCCATCCGCCCGGACAATACGCTGTTTCAGCGTCCGGTGAATACGGCTTGGCGGCGTTGTGTGAAGGCCAGCACAGCCTCGCGCATGTCCTCGGTGGCCATCATGGCCGGCAGCGACGGCATCAGCGCTTCCAGCGCGGTGCGTGGACCTTCGCGACGGGCCAGGCGGGAAGAGGCCAGCGAAGCCTGCACGCCCAGGGGCGCAGCGACCGCGATCTTTTCGGCGATTTCCAACGCGACGTCCAACTGCCGGCCCGGCTCGACCAGGTGTTGCACAAAACCCATCCGGTAGGCGTCCGTTCCGCTGAACTCATCGCCGGTCAGCAGATAACGCTGCGCATTGCCCCAGCCGATTTCGTCCATCAGGCGCACCGTCGCGCCGCCGCACGGGAAGAACCCGCGCAACACTTCCAACTGCGCAAATCGCGCATCGGTGGCGGCGATGCGGATATCGGCAGCCAGCATCAATTCCACCGCGACGGTGAAGCAGACGCCCTGCGCGGCCACCACGACGGGCTTGCGACAGCGCCGCGACTCGTCCAGACCGAACGGATCGAGGCTGCCATCGGCAATTGGAAGCGGCTTGCCCTGGGCCAGCACCGGCGCCCATTGCGGCAAGTCCAGCCCGGCGGTGAAGTGTTCGCCATGCCCGAACACGACGCCGCAGCGAAGTTCGGGATCACGATCGAGTTCGCCATAGGCCGCGGCCAGTGCCTGGTAGGTATCGACGTCGAAGGCATTGCGTTTTTGCGGGCGGTTGAAGCCCATCAACAGCACATGGCCGCGTCGCTCGACGGTAAGTTTGGTTTCGTCCATGGCTCGTCCCCGGTGTGGTCGGATGGATCAGAAGCGGTCGGGCTGCATCGTCAGCGTGGTGTCGTCGAATTCCTGCAGCAGGCGGGCGTTCGACTGCACCGCGGGCAATTCATAGCGGAAGAAATAGCGGCAAGTCGCGATCTTGCCCAGATAGAAGTCCGCGTCGGCAGCACTCGCGCCAGGCAGCGCGTGCGTGGCCACCAGGGCCTGCCTGAGCCAGATCCACGCGACCAGCGCATGGCCCACCAGTGTCAGGTAGAGCGACGCGTTGGCCAGGGCCAGCCGCACCTCGCCTTGCATCATGCGTGCGGCCAAGATTTTCGTAGTCGTTTCGATGGTGGCGACGGCTTCGAGCAGTGCGCTGGAGAATTCCTGCAGCCCGGCCAGCGACGATGCTTCGGCCATCGTCGCGCGCAATTCGCCCAGCATCGCCTGCAAGGCCGCGCCGCGCTCCATCATCGCCTTGCGACCGAGCAGGTCGATCGCCTGGATGCCGTTGCTGCCTTCGTGGATGGGGTTCAAGCGGTTGTCGCGGTAGTACTGTTCGACCGGATATTCGCGTGTGTAGCCGTAGCCGCCGAGCACCTGGATGGCGAGGTCGTTGGCGCGCGTGCACCACTCGGCCGACCAGGATTTGAGGATGGGCGTGAGCAGTTCGAGTTTCAGCGTCGCTTGCGATCGCGTGGCGGAATCGGTCGACTGTCCCTGCGCATCGATCAGGTTGCCGGCATACACCGCCAGTGCGAAGGCGCCTTCGCACCAGCATTTCTGCTGCAACAGCATGCGCCTCACGTCGGCATGCTCGATCAGCGGCACGGGGCGCGATGCGGGATCCTTCTGGTCGGGATGGCGGCCCTGGCGGCGTTCGCGGGCGTACTCCAGGGAATATTCATAGCCGGCCAGGCCCTGCATGATCGCGCCCATGCCGACGCCGATGCGCGCCTCGTTCATCATGTGGAACATCTGCGCCAGTCCCTGGTGCGGCGCGCCCACCAGATGGCCGACGCAGGCGTCGTTCTCGCCGAATTTCAGGAAGGTGTTGATGATGCCGCGCTGGCCCAGCTTGTGGTTGACGCCGGCCAGTTGCACGTCGTTGCGCGCGCCCAGCGTGCCGTCGTCGTTCACCAGGAATTTCGGCACGACGAACAGGCTGATCCCTTTTACGCCGGCCGGGCCGCCGGGAATCTTCGCCAGCACCATGTGCACGATGTTTTCCGACAGTTCGTGGTCGCCGCCGGAGATCCACATCTTCTGGCCGACCAGGCGATAGCTTCCGTCGGCGGCAGGTTCCGCGCGGGTAGTGATGTCGGCCAGCGACGATCCGGCCTGGGGTTCGCTCAGGCACATGGTGCCCAGGAACCGGCCCTGCAGGATCGGCTGCCGATACAGGCGTTGCTGGTCGGCCGAGCCGTGTGCGGCCAGCAGGTTGGCTACGCCGCGGGCGAGCAGGGCATAGCCGGTGGTGGACACGTTCGCGGCCAGGAACATCGCATCGCTCAGCAACGCCAGCGTGTACGGCAGCTGCAATCCACCTTCGGCTTCGTCGGCCAACAGCGCGGTGAATCCAGCCTCGGCATACGCGTCCAGCGCCTGCTTCACTTCGGGAATGATCCGCACCCGGCCGTCATGCACATGCGGCTCGTTGGCATCGGAGGCGCGGTTGTGTGGCGCGAATTTTTCCTGGGCGAGTTTGCGCGACAGGTCCAGCACGCTTTCGAATGTTTCCAGGCTGTGCCCGGCAAAGCGCGGATAGGCCAGCAGCGAAGACAGCGGCCACAGCTGCTCGGTGACGAAGCGAAGTTCGCGGGGTCGGATCAGGGAAGGGGTCATCGCTCGCGCCGGGTTCGGGGGCAAGCGGAAACATTACACGAGGCGATGCTTTGCAGCGCGATGGAAGCCTTACAGGTCCTGCTGGTAGCGGACGTAGGGCACGCGACCTTCTTCGGAATCAGCGTCGGGGCGCGCATCGGGCAGGCCGAAGGGATTCTTGCCGCGCGTCACCAGGTTGTCGGCGCCGACGGAAAGCTTGGCGCGCCACGGCGTGCGCCAGGTAACGCCGGCGCCCAGGCTGCTGTAACGATTGGCCTGGCCGGGAACTTCGATCATCTGGCCGGTGATTTCACCGCCGAAATTACCGATGCCGCCGCCCAGGCTGAGGCTGCCGGAATTCCACTCGGGCGGCAGGCCGCCGCGAATCTGGTCGGTCGGGATAAGGCGGACGCGGGCGAGCTTGCCACCGATGCTCACCCAGCTTTGCGTGCCGAGCGACACCTGGCCGATCAGGCTGGCGTTGCGGGAATCGAGCGTTGCGGTGCTTGTACCGAGCAAGCTGTCGAGCAGGCGACGGTCTGCCGAGCTGTTGCCGATGGAATTGAGGTTGCCGCCAAGGGTTTCGCGGCCGACGCCTACACTGCCGGTGACCAGCGCGCGCGAGCGCTGCAATTGCAGCGAACCATTCACCGAACTCTTGCTGCCCGGGATCGGCGACAGGCCCTGGTTGCTCAGGTTCACCAGCATGCAGTGGCCGGCCATCGAGCCGACGCTGGTGATCACGCTGCCGCTGTTGCACAACACGCCCATGCCCGGATTGGCTTCGAGTGAAAGGCCCGCGCGCAGCTGCAACGAATCACTTCCGCCGGCCTTGCCAGCCGGGCGAATGATTCGCTGCGACGGCAATTGCGGCAACACGGACGGCTCGATCAGGAGCAGCGCATCCACCTGGCCGTTCTGGGTATTCCACAGGGGCAGCACGGTGGTATTGCCGGTCGGCTCGTTGCCCGTCAACAGTTTCGACTGGGCAAACGCCGACGTCGCCGAGAGGGCGAGCAGTAGGCATGTGATCAATCGCAGTTTCACTATTGGCGTCCTCGTGGGTCGGCGATAAGAGCGGTCCGCAGGTCAAAAAGTTCCCGGTCCCGTCCTCGTCCCCTCACCGATATTTACGTTAATTTAACTAAATTGCGGCCAAAAATCCAGCGCCTTACTGGATCAGGTCCGAGCCCGGGGCATTGGGGCCGGACGCATCGAACAGCGCGACCACCTGTTCATCGGTGAACTCGTAGCCCTGTCCGCAAAAATCGCAGTGCACCTCGGTGAGGCCCTCGCGCGCCACGGCCAGGGTTTCGTTCAGGTCCAGGCTCCTGAGCGCCTCGGCGACTCGTTCCCGGGAACAGGAACACCCGAAGCGCATCGGCCGGCGGCCCAACAGGCGGACGTTTTCTTCGTGGAACAACCTGAACAACAGGGTTTCACCCGGCAGGTCGAGCAATTCGGCCCTGGTCAAGGTGTCGAACAGGGCCGAATCGCGGGTCCAGCCATCGGCATCGCGGTGGCCCTCGGGTAATTGCTGCAGCATCAGCGCGGCGGCGCGGCGGCCATCGGACGCCAGCATCACCCGCGTGGGCAACTGCTCGGATTGGGTGAAGTAAGCCTCGAAGGCCTCCGACAGATGGTCTGCGTCCAGCCCCACCAGGCCCTGGTAGCGCATCATTTCCTGGCCGCCGGGCGGCAGGTTTTCGATGGTGATCGCCAGTACCGAGCCGTGGCCGAACGCCCGTGGCGTCAGCGGCTGGGGAAGGGGTTCGGAATAGTGGGCGATGCCGCGCAGGGTGCCCTGGGCCGTGCATTCGGCAAACAAGGTGCGCAGGGCGCCGGTGCCGCGCAACTGCACGCTGAGCCGGCCGTCGAGCTTGGCATGGCCGGTGAACAAGGCCGCGGCGGCGCAGGTTTCGCCCAATCGTTCGGCCACCGGCGCCGGGTAGGGCGTTCGGGCCTGGATGGCTTGCCAGGTGTCGTCCAGGCGCACCAGTACCCCTCGGATTCCGGAGTTTTCAAGCAAGAACAGGGACAGCGTGTCGCGATCGAGGTCTGGCATCGGGAAGGGCGAATGGCCTAGGCAGGGAATGGGGGCGACCGGCTATGCTTGGCCGCACTCAGGAGGTTCCAAGATGGTATCGCCCCGCGCCCTGATCAAGGCCTGTGTCTTGCTCGCTTCATTTTCGGCCGCGCCCCTGGCGCACGCCGACGATTTCGACGACATGGTCGCGGCCGAACGGGCCTTCGCCGCCGATGCCAGCGCCCGCGGCACACGGGCCGCATTCCTGGAGGCCCTGGCCGACGACGGCCTGGTGTTCGCGCCCGGGCCCGGCAACGGGAAGCGGGTCTGGGAAGCGCGCCCGGAGAACAAGAATCGGCTTGAGTGGGCGCCGGAACTGGCCGAGATCTCAGCCAGCGGCGACCTCGGCTACACCAGCGGCCCCTGGCGATTCACGCCCGATGGCGCGGAAAAGCCGTCCGGTTTCGGGCACTTCTTCACCCTCTGGCGCAAGGGCGCCGACGGCAAGTGGAAGGTGTTGGTCGACCACGGCATCAGCCACAAGGAAGTCGCCTTTCCCGAAAAGGTGCAGCGCCGGGGCGGCCTGGGCCTGGGCGAGCCGCCGGGCTGGCCCGTGGGCGTGGCCGAATTGCGCAGCGCCGACCTCGCGCCTGCCGGCATGCTGACCACGCGGATGGTATCGGCGGACTTCCTGCGGCTTCGCGAAGGGGCGGTGCCCGACAGTCGCGCGGAAGGGCAAGCCCTGTCTTCGAAAGCGCTGCGCGTGGATACCGGGCAAGTCGTGTCGTCGGCGGGTGATCTGGCGGCGTCCTGGGGCGGTGGCGTGGACAGTCCGGCCTGGCTTCGCGTGTGGCGCCGCCCGAGCGCCAGCGATGCCCCCGGCCAGGGCTGGGTGCTGGCCGTCGACCTTAGCGTGGCCGCCGTCGAACCCGCCGAGCCGGGTAACTGAGTGGCGGCCGCTGCGGGAAAGCGCCCCCGGGGCTGGCGTCGCCTGGCGCGCTGGCTGTTCCTCTGGCTGCCGCTGTGGTTCGTGCTGCTGACCACGGCGCAGGTGGCGTTGCTGCGATGGATTCCGCCCGTCACCAGCGCCTTCATGGTGTCGCGCCGGATCGATGCGCTGGTGCAGCGCGATTGGGATTTCCAGTTGCGCTACAGCTGGCGCAGCAGCAAGCACATTTCGCGAAACCTGCCCATCGCCTTGGTTGCGTCCGAGGACCAGACGTTTCCCGACCACCACGGCTTCGACTTCAAGGCCATAGACAAGGCCATGAAGAACAACCAGCGCGGTCGCAAGGTGCGCGGCGCCAGCACGATCAGCCAGCAAGTCGCGAAGAACCTGTTCCTGTGGAAGGGTCGCAGCTACGTGCGCAAGGGACTGGAGGCCTGGTACACGGTGTTGATCGAAGTGCTTTGGCCGAAGCAGCGCATCCTCGAGGTGTACGCCAACATCGCCGAATTCGGCGACGGCGTGTACGGCGCCGAAGCCGCGGCCCGTACCTATTTCAACAAACCGGCAGCGCGGCTGACGCCGTCCGAGTCGGCGCGGATGGCGGCCGTGCTGCCAAGCCCGCGCCGCTACAGCATCGCCAAGCCCGGTCCGTATGTGCAGCGCCGCGCACGCTGGATCGAACGCCAGGTCCGTCACCTTGGCGGCCCGTCCTACCTGATCGAACGCTGAGCAGGCTGACTACCGCGCGCGGCAGCAGGTAACATCCGGGCATGAACCCCGCCACGCTTACCGTCGTCATTGCCGCCTACAACGAGGCGCAGGCGCTTCCGGGAATGCATGCGCGCCTTGCCACCGTGCTCGACGGCATGGACCTGCGCAGCCAGGTCCTCTATGTCGATGATGGCAGCCGCGATTCGACCTGGCAGGTGCTGCAGGCGATCGCCGGCCAGGACCGGCGCGTGCAGTTGTTGCGCCTGTCGCGGAATTTCGGAAAGGAACTGGCCCTGACTGCGGGCCTGGACCGCGCGGACGCCGACGCCGTGGTGGTGCTGGACGCCGACGGCCAGGACCCGCCCGAACTCTTGCCGGCCCTGGTTGGCAAGTGGCGCGAGGGATTCGACGTCGTCTACGGCACGCGTACTTCGCGGGACGGCGAAAGCTGGCTCAAGAAGGTCACCGCCAAGGCCTTCTACCGCGTCATCAACAAGCTCTCCTTCACTGGCATCCCGGCCGACACCGGTGATTTCCGCCTGATGTCGCGGCGCGTGGTCGAGTCGCTGCGCGACCTGCGCGAGCGGCACCGCTTCATGAAGGGCCTGTTCGCCTGGGTGGGTTATCCGCAGACGTCCTTGCCCTACCAGCGCGAGCCGCGCATCGCCGGAACCAGCAAGTTCAACTACTGGCGGCTGTGGAATTTCGCGCTGGAAGGCATCACCGGGTTCTCGACGGCGCCCCTGCGCGTGGCCACCTATGCCGGCCTCGGCACGGCGGCCCTGGCCTTCGCCTACGGCCTGTGGATCATCACCAAGACCCTGTTGTGGGGCGACCCCGTGCAGGGCTGGCCGACCATGATGGCCGTGGTGCTGTTCCTGGGCGGCGTGCAGCTGATGGCCCTGGGCGTGATCGGCGAGTACCTGGGCCGGATGTACCTGGAAGCCAAGCAGCGGCCCCTGTACCTGGTGCAGGACTGGCATCCCGGCAGGGATGTCGCCGCGGCCGATGCCAGGGGCGCGCAACAGGTCTAAGATGGTGCCACCACGTTGGCAAGGAGCAGGGCATGCGCAACGTAAGCCAGATCCTGGAACGAAAAGGCGGCCGGGTTGTAACCATCGCCGAGGACCAGCCGGTGCTCGAGGCGGTTCGCCTGATGGCTGAACACCACATCGGCGCGGTGCTGGTATTGCGCGGCGGTGAACTCGCAGGCATCGCCAGCGAACGGGATTACGCCCGCAAGGTCGTGCTGCAGGGCCGGTCGTCCAGCGACACGTCCGTGGCCACCATCATGAGCTCCCCGGTGGTTTGCGTCGGGCCTTCCGAGTCGGTCAACGACTGCATGGCCATCATGACCGAGCGGCATATCCGCCACCTGCCCGTGCTGGAGGGTGGACGGATCCTCGGCATCGTCTCGATCGGCGACCTGGTGAAGGAAGTCATCGAGGACCAGAAGCAGGAAATCAGCTACCTGCAGCAATACATCTCGAGCTGAGGCCCGGCCGGGCCGGCGGCGCGCGCCCTTGCATTATCATGGGCGGGTCTTCTCGCGCCGTCCACCATGATCATCTCGCACAAGCACCGCTACATCTTCTTCGCCATCCCCAAGACCGGCACCCATTCCGTGCGACAGGCCCTGCGCCAGCAGATGGGTGAACAGGACCTCGAACAAGTCGGCCTGTTCGTGAAGAAGCGCTTTCCCTTTCCCGAATTCGCCGGCATCCAGCACGGTCACATCAGCACCCGGCAGATCCGGCCGGTGCTGGGCGACAAGATGTTCGGCGAGTACAAGAAGTTTGCGTTCGTGCGCAATCCGTTCGACCGCTTCGTGTCCTATTGCGCCTTCATGAGCCGCGGCGGCAACATCTTCGAGACCGAGCCGCTGCGCTACATGAAATACGTGATCCGCGAGCTCAAGCCCATGGACCACCTGCTGTACCAGCCGCAGCACGCGATGGTGACCGACGCCGAGGGCAAGCTGGAACTCGATATCGTCGGCCGCAACGAGACCATGCAGGCCAGCTACGATGAGATCTGCGCGCAGGTGGGAATGGAAACGACCCAGCTCGAACGGGTGAATTCATCGAAGCACCGGCCCTGGCAGGAATATTACGACCGCGACCTGGTCGGCTGGGTGTCGGACCTGTATCGCCGCGACCTGGAATTGTTCAACTACGGATTCGAATGACATGTACCCCAATCCGCGCAAGACCACCTCCATCAAGGAACTGGGCCAGATCGAACTGGGTGGCCTGGTTGACGACATCCTCGCCATTCCCGAATCGGTATGGGACATGGAGAACGCGTCCAAGCCCAATCGCTTCGAGACGCTGGACAAGACCCGCCATATCGTCTTTCGTTTCATCAAGGACATGAAGGACTGGCGCGAAGCCTACGATCGCCCGCTATGGGCTGAGTGGCGCGACCGGCTGGAGCCCGTGCTTCGCCAGGCGACCGCGCCTTATGGTTATGCGCATGGCAGCTTCCCGCGGATCATGCTGGCGCGAATGGCGCCGGGCGGCGTCATCCAGCCGCATCGCGACAACATGCCGTCGGCCACCTGGCCGCACAAGGTCCACGTGCCGATCGTCACCAACGACCGGGTGGGCTTCTATATCTCGCCCAACACGTATCACTTCAAGCAGGGCCAGGCGGTGGAAGTGAACAACCTCGGCGTGCATTCGGTGAAGAACGAGGGCAGCACCGATCGCATCCACCTGATCTTCGAGTATTACGACACCGAACAACCCAGCTGGCAGGACAGCGCCGCCTGAACTTCAGATCACCGGCACGACCGACGGGCCCAGCACCTGCATGGCTACCGCCACGAAGTGGCAGGCGCTGCCCAACAGCACGAAGCCGTGCCAGATCGCATGTGCGTGGTCGCGCTTGCTCATGTAGAACAGCGTGCCCAGGGTGTAGGCCAGCCCGCCGGCGAGCAACCACAACAGTTGTTCCATCGGCACCACGGCCAGGAACGGCTTGATCGCCACCACCGCCATCCAGCCCATGCCGATGTAGATCAGCGTGGATATGCCCTTGAATCGGCCGGTGTAGAACAGCTTGAAGATGATGCCTGCCACGGCCAGCGTCCACGCCGCGGCGAACAACCACCAGCCGCCGCGGTCGCGCAGCGCGATCAGGGTGAATGGCGTGTACGTGCCTGAGATCAGAACGAAAATCGCGCAGTGGTCGAAGATCTTCATGCGCGACTTGGTGACTGCATGCGGAATCGAGTGGTACAGCGTCGACGAGGTGTAAACAGTCACCAGCGCGATGCAGAACACCAGCGCCCCGGCCAGTTGCCAGCCATCGCCACGAATGGCCACCAGGGTGATCAACACGGCGCTCGCCAGCAGGCTGAGCAGGAAGCCGAAGCCGTGCGTCAGCGCGTTCCAGATCTCGAGTCGCCAGTCGTGGTGCAGTTCTGTCATCGGTGGTCCGGAACGGGTGGGGGAACGGCCACAGTGGCCCGGTGGAACCGAAGCAACAACCTAAACCGGCTCGGTCACCGTCGAAGCGGCCGTTGCCGAGGGAAGCGGCCTTCGCCAGGACGGCCTGAGGATCTTGCCTTCGGCGATGGCCTTGCGGGCGAAGAACAGGCCGAGCGAAACGCAGATCACCAGGGTCAGTATCGAGGCTTCCGCGCCGAACGGGCCGCCGCTTATCAGCTCATGTCCCGACGTGTGCGACGCCAACAGGCCTTTTACCTCGATGCCCGAAACGGAAATCCCCAGCAACGGCCCTTGCGTGAAATTCCAGGCGGCGTGCAGGCCCATGCAGAACCAGAGCGAGCGCGTCCACGCGTAGGCCATGCCCAGCAGCAAGCCCGCTTCAATGGCGATGGCAACCGAACTCCAGATCGTGGCGTTGGGGTTGGCGGCGTGACCAAAACCGAACAACAGGGCCGAGAAAACGAGCGCGGCCCAGCTGCCCACGCCTTCCTCGACCACCCGAAACAGGATGCCGCGCGCGACGATTTCTTCGGTGATGCCCGGCATCAGTCCCAGCACTACCAGCGGCCCCAGCAGGTAGGCGTCTTCGTTGACGCCGTCGATCCGGTAGGCGCCAGCGGCTGCCATCGCGCCGGTGGCGACGAGCATGATGCCCATGCCGACGATCCAGCCGACCGCGGAATGGGTCAGGAATTTCTGCGGCGCCAGTTCGGTCACTTTTCGGCGTTCAACGAAGCGCACCAGCAACCAATAGGCCAGCACCGTCGGCACCAGCGCCCGGATTGCGCGCAGCCACAATTCCCAGCCGGTCGCTGCCAGCGACTGCTCTGAGGTCATGCGCGGCAGCGGGACGAGGGTGCGCATCGCATAGCTGAGTCCCACCGTCAGCGCGATGAAGACAATCAGCCGGAACAGCATCACGGACATGCCTCGCACGCCCGGTCGGTTCCACAGTCGGCGCCACAGGGGTTGGATTTCGGCAGTCTGGTTCATCGGTGTTTCCTGGGCGGGGTGCGTGGGTTGGAATCGCGAGGGGCTGCAGGCGCGCTGTCGTCGGCGTCATCCGCGGCATGGAAGTGGTGCAGCAGGCGGTGGATCAGCGGCGCAAACACCAGGCCGGCGACGGCCAGCACGGCCAGGCCGGAATAAAGCGCGTAGAAGCCGGCGAAAATCTTGCCGCCTTCGCTGTGCAGTTCGTCCACCGGTCCCATGCCCGACAGGATCATTGAGGTATTGAGGAAGCTCTGCACGAAGCCGAAGCCCTCGAACCACGAATAACCCGCCATGCCGACCGCGAGCGACAGGATGATGACGCCGCCGCCCAACGCGACATTGACCGCCAGGCGACGGCGAAACGCCGGCCAGGGCAGCACGGAATGGTGGCGCCGCTCGTAGCCGAACAGCACGCCGCGCCAACCGGTCGGACGCGCCGACTTAGAAGGTGCCACCGTCAACGTCCTTCAGGAAGTCGATCAGGCCGGCCATGTACACCTGCTGGTCGTCGTACATGGCGACATGGCTGCCATTGGGGCAGAGCAGGAAGCGACCCTTCGGGAACTGGCCCGCCATCCATTCCATGTGCTTCGGGTCCATGGTGTCGTGCTGGGCGCCGATGACCAGCGTCGGCACCGTTATCTTCTTCAGGTCGGCGCTGCGGTCCCAGTTCTCCAGCTTGCCGCTGGCGGCCATCTCGCTGGGACCCTGCATCGGGATATAGATTTCCTTGTTGAGGGTGGAAAACGTCCGCACCACCGGCGCCGGCCATTGCTCGAGCGGCATGCGCAGCACGTGCTGGGTGTAGAAGTTGGCCATCAGCAGTTCTTCGTAGCGCGGATTGGCGTAATCCTTGCGCGATTCCATCGCCAGGATCTCGGCCAGCACGGCCGGCTCCATCTGCGGCATCAGCACGGTCTTGGCATACGTGTTGTAGGCCGGGATGCTCGACATCATGTTCGAGATCACCAGGCCCTTCAGCTGGCCGGGGTACTTCAGCGCGTATTCGATGGCGAGGATCCCGCCCCACGAATGTCCCAGCAGGTAGAAGTTGTCCGGGCCGAGCTTCAGCGCCTGGCGCACCTGTTCCAGTTCGTCCACGAAGCGGTCGGTTTCCCACAGCGAGTCCTCGTGCGGCTGGTCGCTGTAGGTCGAACCCAACTGGTCGTAGAAGTAGTACTCGATGCCGGCGCCTGGGAAGTAACTGTCGAAGGCGGTAAAGACCTGGTGGTTGCCGCCGGGTCCGCCGTGCAGCGTGAGGACCTTGATGGTGGGATTGTTGCCGGTGCGCTTGGTCCAGACGCGGAATTTTCCCTTGGGCGTGTCGATCTCGATCATCTTCTCGCCGCCGGCCAGGATGTCGTCGCGGCCGCTGTTGTCGAAGTAGTCGACAGTCGGCATGGCGGGAGTGGTCGTAGCGGCAGGCGCTGCGGCTACTTCAACCGGCGCCGGCTTCGAGCAGGCGGCAGCCAGGCAGGCGGTAAGCAGTACCAACAGGGTCCGGGTCATTCTCGCAGTCTCCTGGGTGGGCCGAATCGATCGGCCGGCCGAGCATGGCAGAGGGCTTCGGGGGCGGCAACACGGCTTGCCCGACGCCGGCCGAACCGGCGCGTGGCCCCATTCCGGGGACGAACGGTGCATGGAGGGGAGGCGGTTCTGGCAGAATGCTTGAACTTTTCCGGCACCCTTGCGGTCGGAAGCATCAACCCGTACCAAGGACACCGAATGAACCGCCAGATCGCCTTTTCCGTCGCTGCCGCCCTGGGGCTGGCAGCCGTCGTCGCCATGGCCCAGCCCAAGCCGGGCGCGCCCGTGGCGCAAGGCGATGCCGTGCTCAAGGCAGCCATCCTCAAGGCGGTTCCGGGCGCCACCATCGACAGCATCAAGCCATCCCCGATCCCCGGCTATCGCGAGGTGGCGATCGGCGGCAAGGTCATCTACGCGCGCGCCGACGGCAAGTACATCATCCAGGGCTCGCTGATCGAGCTCGCCTCCCGCGACAACCTGACCGCCGCCAGCGAAGGCGCTTTGCGCCGCACCATCCTGGACGCGGTTCCGCGCGAGCGCCGCATCATCTTTTCGCCGGCCAAGCCCAAGTACCGCCTGACCGTCTTCACCGACATCGATTGCGGCTATTGCCGCAAGATGCACACCCAGATCGCCGACTACAACAAGGTCGGCATCTCGGTGGAATACCTGTTCTTCCCGCGTTCGGGCCCGAATACCGAGTCGTTCACCAAGGCCATCAACGTCTGGTGCGCGCCGGATCGCCGCAAGGCCCTGACCGATGCCAAGAACGACCGGCCCGTCGCCAAGAAGACCTGCTCGAACCCCATTGCCGAGGATTTCGAGCTTGCTCGTCGCATCGGCGTGGACGGCACGCCGGCCATCTACGGGCCTGACGGCACCCAATTGGGCGGCTACCTGCCCCCCGACGAGATGCTGGCTCGGCTCGATCGCGCCGCCGCCCGGGCCGTCGCCGCCAAGTAATTCGCCCCACCCCGGCCCGCCGGCGATGCCAGGCGGGCC
Source organism: Gammaproteobacteria bacterium (assembly GCA_026398715.1). The sequence continues at coordinate 16,052 of JAPLSI010000149.1, read as the reverse complement.
TTTCGTTTAGAATAGGCGACTCGTTTTCCACGGATAACCGCGGACATGATCGTCCTCGAGGGCCTGCCGGCCCTGTCGCCCTTTCGGCGCGACCGTCTTCAAGCCCGTCTCCGCCAGATCGTTCCCGACCTCAGTGTCACCGGCGCCTGGCATGTCTATTTCCTGCAGGCCGAGCCGGGCTCGTCGCCGGACCTCGATGCCTTGGGTCGCATCCTGGAGGGTTGCCCCGCGCAGGCGACGCCATCGGATGGATCGCAAAGCCGGTTCGTCACGCCGCGCCTGGGCACGGTGTCGCCCTGGGCCAGCAAGGCCACTGAAATACTGCAGGGCGCCGGCCACGGCGTGAAGCGCGTCGAACGCGGCCTGCGCCTGGACCTGTCGGGCCTGCCTGCGGAAAGTGATCCACGCTGGGCGCGACTGGCCCATGAGTTGTTCGATCCGATGACCCAGTCGCTGTTGTCGAATCGCAGTGAAGCCGCCGCCTTGTTCGAAGAACAGCCCGCGGGAAATCTCGAACGCATTCCGCTCGGTGAATTGGCTGCCGCCAATACCCGGCTTGGCCTGGCCCTGTCGGAAGACGAACTGGCCTATCTGGTCGAACGCTACGGCGCGCTCGGCCGCGATCCGTCCGACGCCGAACTGATGATGTTCGCGCAGGCGAATTCCGAACATTGCCGGCACAAGATCTTCAACGCGCGCTACACCATCGACGGCGATGACATGCCGCACTCCTTGTTCGGCATGATCCGCAACACGCATGCACAGGCGCCCCAGCTCACGCTCAGCGCCTACAAGGACAACGCCGCGGTCGTCGAAGGTTTTCCCGGCCGGCGTTTCCGCTCCGATGCGGCCACCGGCGAGTATCACCACGAACCGTTGCGCGACAGCGCGTTCTGCATCAAGGTCGAAACGCACAACCATCCGACCGCCATCTCCCCGTTCCCGGGCGCGAGCACCGGCGCCGGTGGCGAGATCCGCGACGAGGGCGCGACCGGGCGCGGCGGCAAACCCAAGGTAGGCCTCACCGGTTTCTCGGTGTCGCACCTGCGCATTCCGACGCTGCCGCAACCGTGGGAACAGCCGCGCGAGCTCAATCCGCGCATGGCATCCGCGTTCGAGATCATGATGGACGGCCCGCTTGGCGGCGCCGCCTTCAACAACGAGTTCGGCCGTCCCAACCTCACCGGCTATTTCCGAAGCTTCGAACTGCCCACCGCCCAGGCCGGACTCATCCGTGCCTACGACAAGCCGATCATGCTTGCCGGCGGCCTTGGCGCGATGGACCGTGAACAAGTACGCAAGTTGCCGCTGCGCGCCGGCGACGCGGTCATCGTGCTGGGTGGCCCGGCGATGCTGATCGGCCTCGGCGGCGGCGCCGCATCGTCGGTCGCCTCCGGGCAGAGTTCGCAGGCGCTCGATTTTGCCTCGGTGCAACGCGACAACCCCGAGATGGAGCGTCGTTGCCAGGAAGTGATCGATCGTTGCGTTGCGCTGGGCGCGGCCAATCCGATCCGCTTCATGCACGACGTGGGCGCGGGCGGCCTGTCCAATGCCATTCCCGAACTGCTGCACGATTCCGGCGTAGGCGGGCAGATCGACCTGGGCAAAGTGCCCAGCGTTGACCCCTCGCTGTCGCCGATGCAGTTGTGGTGCAACGAGTCGCAGGAACGCTATGTGCTGGGCGTCGCAGCCGAGGACCTCGCGGCGTTCGAGGCGCTTTGCGCGCGCGAGCGTTGCCCGTACGCGATCGTCGGCACCGCAACCGCCGAAGAACGACTGGTCGTCGGCTACGCCGGCCGTGAACCGGCGATCGACATGCCGATGGACCTGCTGTTCGGCAAGGCGCCGAAGATGCATCGCGACACCTCCACGCCGGCCGCCGTGCGCTGGCCGAAGCTGGAGCTGGGCGCAATAGACATCCGCGAGGCCGGGCTTCGCGTGCTTTCGCATCCGACCGTCGCGGCGAAGAATTTCCTGGTCACCATTGGCGACCGTAGCGTCGGCGGATTGTGCTCGCGCGACCAGATGGTCGGGCCGTGGCAACTGCCGTTGGCCGATTGCGCTATCAGCCTGACCGACTTCATCGGTTTCTCTGGTGAAGCGATGTCGGTGGGCGAGCGCACGCCACTGGCCTTGATCGACGCCGCGGCGTCGGCGCGCATGGCGGTCGGCGAAGCCATCACCAACCTGGCTGCGGCGCCGGTGTCGTCGCTGGCGGAAGTGAAGCTGTCGGCCAACTGGATGGCGGCTGCCTCATTCAATGGCGAAGACGCTTTGCTTTACGAAGCAGTGCAGGCGGTCGGCATGGAGTTGTGTCCCGACCTCGACATCAGCATCCCGGTGGGCAAGGACTCGCTGTCCATGCAGGCGCAGTGGCAGGACACGGCCGGCAACGCCGCCAAGTCGGTGTCGCCGGTGTCGCTGGTCATCAGCGCCTTCGCGCGGGTTTCCGACGTGCGCGAGCAGTTGACGCCCATCCTCGATCGCGAGGTGGACTCCGAACTGTGGCTGATCGGCCTCGGTGCCGGACTGCAACGCCTGGGCGGCAGCGTGCTGGGCCAGTGCTACGGCGGTTTCGGCAATGTCGCACCGGACCTGGAAGAACCTGCACGCCTGCGCGCTTTCTTCGAGCTGATCCAGGCCGCTCGCGCGGACAAGCTGCTGCTCGCCTACCACGACCGTTCCGACGGCGGCGCCTTCGCCGCACTGTGCGAAATGGCATTCGCCTCGCGCACCGGCCTGGAGTTGAACCTCGATGCCTGGGGCGACAATCCGCTGGCCTGCCTGTTCAATGAAGAACTGGGCGCCGTAGTGCAGATTGCCGCTGAAGACCGCGCGGCTTTCGCCGATCTCGTCAATCGCCATGACCTGACCCATTGCGCCCAGCGGATCGGCAAGCCGATCGCCGCGCCGATCGTGCGCCTGCTGGGCGAGCGTGAAGTCTTGGCCGAATGGCTATGGCAGGAATTGTTCGACGCCTGGTGGTCGGTGACGCATGCCATGCAGCGCCTGCGCGACAATCCCGAATGCGCCGATGAAGAACGCGAAACGCGCAGCGACTTCAACGAGCCCGGCCTGGTGCCTGCGCTTGTTTCCGAAGGACCTTCCGCGCCTTACGTGAACACCGGTGCCCGCCCGCGCGTCGCCATCCTGCGCGAGCAGGGCGTCAACAGCCACGCGGAAATGGCGGCGGCCTTCGACCGCGCCGGCTTCACGGCGGTGGACGTGCACATGAGCGACCTGATCGCCGGTCGCGTCCGGCTCGATCCGTTCCAGGGCTTCGCGGCCTGCGGTGGCTTCAGCTATGGCGACGTGCTGGGCGCCGGTCGCGGCTGGGCGACATCCATCCTCGAACGGCCCGCGTTGCGCGACCATTTCGCCGCTTTTTTCGCGCGCAGCGACAGCTTCAGCCTGGGCGTGTGCAATGGTTGCCAGATGCTGGCCCAGTTGAAGGGCCTCATTCCCGGCGCCGAACATTGGCCGCGCTTCCTGCGCAATCGCAGCGAACAGTTCGAGGCGCGCTTGAGCCTGGTGGAGGTGATGGATTCGCCCTCGCTGTTCTTCAAGGGCATGGCTGGCTCGCGCATCCCGATCGTGGTCTCGCATGGCGAGGGCCGGGCGCAATTCGATGCGCCCGAACACGCATCGCTGGCCAAGGTCGCGCTGCGATTCATCGACGGCCATGGGCAAGTCGCGGAAACCTATCCGAACAATCCCAACGGTTCGCCGGCCGGCGTTACCGGCCTGACCAGCCTGGACGGCCGAAGCACCCTGCTGATGCCGCATCCCGAGCGCGTGCATCGCAGCGTGCAGATGAGCTGGCATCCCGCCGGATGGGGCGAACAGTCGCCGTGGATGAAGTTGTTCCACAACGCGCGCGCCTGGGTCGGCTGATCAGGCCGTTCCAAACTGCTAAAGTCGTGCCTATTGGTAGACGGAGCGGGTTTCATGAACACAGTGGCCGACAAGTTGCTGGCCGAGGGCCCCGAGGAACGGATCGCGACGGCGCTGCTCGCCCGTGGCCGCCTCAAGGACAACGACCTTGCCCGGGCCCTGCGCCTGCAGGCCGAGGCGGGCGGCTCGCTGTCCACCCTGTTGGTGCGGCTGGGCCTGGTGTCGGAACGCGACATGGCCGAAGCCTGCAGCGACGTGCTGGGCCTGCCCCTGGTGTCGGCGCGCGACTGTCCCGATTCGCCGCCCGAAAATGTCTCGGTTTCGCTGAGGTTCCTCAAGCAGCAATCGGTCTGCCCGGTGGTTGAGGACGCGACCGGCATCCACCTGCTGGTCGCCGATCCGCAGGACGGCTATGCCGCCGAAGCGGTCAGCCTGGCGACCGGAAGGCAAGTTCGCGTCAGCGTCGGCCTGCGTTCTGAAATCGCTGACCTGATCGAGCGCTATTACGGCCAGGGTCGCAGTGCGATGGGCACGATCGTCGAAAATATCGGCGACGATACGGTCGGTGACGAAGCCGACGTCGAACATTTGCGTGACTTGGCGTCTGAAGCGCCGGTCATCCGCCTGGTCAATCTCGTCATCCAGCGCGCCGTCGAAATGCGCGCGTCCGATATCCACATCGAGCCCTTCGAAAACCGTTTGAAGGTCCGCTATCGCGTCGACGGCGTGCTGGAAGAGGCCGAGTCGCCGCCCGCCAACCTGACCGCCGCGGTCATATCGCGCATCAAGATCATGGCCAAGCTCAACATCGCCGAGCGCCGCCTGCCACAGGACGGCCGCATCATGGTGCGCGTGCAGGGCAAGGAACTCGACCTGCGCGTCAGCTCCGTGCCCACCGCGCACGGCGAAAGCGTGGTGATGCGACTGCTCGACCGCGAGTCGGTCGTGCTCGATTTCAAGGCATTGGGCTTCACCGACGATTTCCTGTCGAGCTTCATGCGCGTGCTCGAACAACCGCACGGCATCCTGCTGGTCACCGGCCCCACCGGTTCGGGCAAGACCACGACGCTGTACGCGGCGCTGTCGCAGCTCAATACGTCGGACGTCAAGATCATCACCGTCGAAGACCCGGTCGAATACCAGATCGAGGGCATCAACCAAATTCAAGTGAAGCCGCAGATCGGCCTCGATTTTGCCCATGCCCTGCGCAGCATCGTGCGCCAGGACCCGGACATCATCATGATCGGCGAAATGCGCGACCTCGAGACATCGCGCATCGCCATCCAGTCCGCGCTGACCGGCCATCTTGTGCTTTCCACCCTGCACACCAACAACGCCGCCGGCGGCATCACGCGATTGATGGACATGGGCGTTGAGGACTACCTGCTGACATCCACTGTCAACGGCATCCTTGCACAGCGACTGGTGCGCAGGCTCGAGCCCACCCATGCCGAACGCTACGAAGCGCCGCCGGAGGTGGTTGCGGAGTTCGGCCTGCGTCGCTTCAAGCCCGAGGGCACCATCTACCTTTATCGCCCGAAACCCTCGTCGTTGTCGCTCACCGGTTACCTCGGCCGCGGCACCATCATGGAATTCCTGGTGATGACCGACGAACTGCGTCGCCTGGTGATGCAGCACGCGGGCATGGGCGAGATCGAGGAAGCCGCGCGCGCGGGCGGCATGCGCACGATGTACGAGGACGGCCTGGTCAAGGCGATGCAGGGCATCACCACGATCGAGGAAGTCCTGCGTGTTACCCAGGAAGCCTGAGTAGATGGCCTTGTTCCGCTACAAGGCCTTGTCGGCCACGGGCGAGTCGCTGGACGGCCAGATGGAAGCGGCCAACGCCGACGAAGTCATCGTGCGCCTGCAGGACCAGGGCTACCTGCCGGTCGAGGCCTTGCGCGCCAACCAGTCCGGCGAGGCCATCAGTCTTTTTTCACTCGGCAAGAAGCGCGAACTCAATGCCGCGCAGATCCTGCAGTTCACCCAGCAGCTGGCGACCTTGCTCGGCGCCGGGCAACCACTTGATCGCGCGCTCGGCATCCTGATAGAACTTCCCGAGACCGCCGCTGCGCGCAAGGTGCTCGAACGCATCCGCGAAACCGTCCGCGGCGGCGCACCGTTGTCGGTGGCGCTGGAACAACAGCACGGATTGTTCTCGCGCCTGTACGTGAACCTGGTGCGAGCCGGTGAGTCCGGCGGCGGCCTGGACGATGCGCTGCGCCGACTCGCGGACTACCTCGAGCGCAGCCGAGAGTTGCGCAGTCGCGTCACCAACGCACTCACCTATCCGGTTTTCCTGTTGGGCCTGGTCTTCGTCTCCGTCGCCATCCTGCTGGTCGGGGTAGTGCCGCAATTCGAGGCCTTGTTCGCGAGCCTGAATGCCGAACTGGCCTGGTACACGCAGGCCGTGCTTTGGCTCAGCAGCGGGCTTCGCAACGGCTGGCCGCTGATCCTTGCCGGGCTGCTGCTGTTCGCGTGGTGGCTGAACAACCGCATCGGCGACCCCGCCTGGCGCCTGGCCATGGACGCACGCATGCTGGCCAATCGTTATGCCGGTCCATTGATCGGCCGCCTGGAAACCGCACGCCTGGCGCGCACGCTGGGCACGCTGGTCGGCAACGGCGTGCCCTTGCTTACCGCCTTGAACCTCAGCGGCAACGTGCTGTCCAACCGGGTGCTGGCCAATGCGTTGGAGGCTGCGTCCAGCGAGGTCAAGTCCGGGTCTGGCCTCGGCTACGCGTTGGGCCGGCAAAAGGTCTTTCCGCGGCTGGCGGTGCAGATGATCCAGGTCGGTGAGGAATCGGGCGAGCTCGATACGCTGCTGATCAAGGTCGCCGATACTTTCGATGTCGAAACACGTAATGCGCTGGACCGGCTGCTGGTGTTGCTGGTGCCTGCACTGACCATCCTGATGGCGGTCATCGTGGCCGCAATCATCCTTTCCGTACTGCTTCCGATCTACGACCTGACTGGAAACCTAGGCTGATGAAGACCAACCTGACTGCTTCCCCCGGCGGCCGCCGCGTTCGCGGCATGACCTTGATCGAACTGGTGATCGTGATCGTGCTGATCGGCACCGTGCTGGCCGTGGTCGGCGGCAAGATCATCAACAACAAGAAGAGCGCCGAGGCCCGCATCGTGGTCACGCAGCTCAATTCACTGGCCACGCAGATCGACCAGTTCCAGGCGGACGTTGGCACCTATCCCGATGCGCTGGACCAGTTGTTGAAGGACCCGGGCAACGTGGATGGCTGGCTCGGCCCGTACGCCAAGGAAGCCGACTTCAAGGACCCGTGGCACAACCCGATCGAATACCGTCGTCCCGGCGCGGACGAAGCGCCGTTCAACCTGGTCAGCCTGGGCGCCGACGGCAAGGTCGGCGGCGAAGGCGTGGACAAGGACGTGGTCGCGCCCTGACCGGCCACGGGCAGCCGACGGTGCAACGCCAGCGCGGATTCACCCTGATCGAACTCATCGTGGTGGTCGTGTTGCTTGCGGCCGTCACCGCGATGGCTGCGTCGGTGATGAGCTCGGGCCTGCCGGGCCAGCAACTGCGCGGCGCCGCGCGCGAAGTCGCGGCGCAGCTGCGCTACACGCGCGCCCAGGCCATCGTCACCGGCAAGCCGCAGGTATTCACGCTGGATGCGCGCACCCGCGAATGGCAGGGGCCGAACAAGCGCCACGGCAAGTTGCGTGACGGCATCAGGATCATCGCGACCGGCGCCCAGGTCGAACAGACCGCGCCCGACCAGGTGTCCATCCGTTTCTTTCCCGAAGGCGCCGCCACCGGCGGGCGCATCGTGGTGCAGCGTGACAACGCCGCCTGGCAGGTGGACGTGGAGTGGCTGACCGGCGAGGTCCGGCTGGCGCGCGGCAAGGCGGGCACATGAAGCGTTCGCGCGGGTTTACCTTGCTCGAAGTGATGCTTGCCTTCGTCATCCTGGCGGTGTCGATGGGCATGTTGCTGGGCATGCTGTCGCGCGGGCTGGGCCAGGTGCGCACGTCACAGGATGAAACCGAGGCGGCCCTGCACGCGCAGTCGCTGCTCGACCAGGTCGGCGTCATCGAACCCGTGCAACCGGGCGAGCAGGTGGGTGAATTCGCCAATGGCCGCTACCGCTATCGGCTCGAGACGACGCAGGTTGAAGATCCTTCGCCAGCGCCAGCCTTGCCGCCGACCGTGGTCGATCCGGGCACGGCGATCAATCCGCCCAAGGTCTATCGGGTCTCGCTGGAGGTTGCCTGGGGTCCGCCCGAATCGCAAAGGAAGTTGCGCTTCACCACGCTGCGCGCACGCAGTGCGCCGTTGGGAGGCTTGCCGCAATGAAGCGCGTCGCAATGAAGCGCGCTCAAGGATTCACCCTCATCGAAGTGGTGATCGCGGCCAGCTTGCTGGCGGTGGGGCTGGCGCTGGTGTTCGCCAGTATTCGCGGCGCGATGCGCGCCACCGAGCGCGCCGAGGTCCAGGCCCAGCGCGAAGAACGACTTCGCGCCGTGCAGGGCTTCATGCGCACGCAAATCACGTCCGCCATGCCGATTGCCTACCAGTTCGATCCGGAGACGGGCGAGGCAAGTTTTTTCAGGCTGTCGTCCACCAAGCTTGAATTCGTCTCGAACATGCCCGGTTACCTGTCGCGCGGCGGCCCTTACCTGCAGACCCTGGAACTGGTGTCTGGCGCGGGCGGCCAGCGGCTGGTGTTCCAGCACCAGATGTTGAACAGTGAAGGTGCGTTGCCGGCGGAACGCGAGCCGGTCGTGTTGTTCGATGGCATCGCCGAAGCTGCATTCGACGCACGCACGATCGACCCAAGCGCCAAAGCTTCCGCCTGGCAGTCGAGTTGGACTGCCTCGGCGCAGTTGCCGCCGATGGTGCGGCTGCGGCTGCGCTTTGCCGACGGCAGCCGGCGCTGGCCGGAATTCGTGGCGGCGCCACGGCTGGCGGTGGCCGTCGCGGCGCCGCCCGACGCCATCGCGGAGGCTCGCTGACATGCGCGCACGGCCATCGCGCGCGGGCCATCGTGGCGCAGCCTTGCTGCTGGTGCTCTGGCTGCTGGCCCTGATGACCGGCATCGTTGCCGTGTTCGCACTGAGTGCGCGTACCGAAGCATTGCAGGGTCGCTTCCTTAGCCGGAGCGCCGCGGCCCGGCTGGCGGCCGAAGCGGGCGTCGAATTGGCCGCACTGCACCTGCAGGGGACGGACCCGTCGCAACGCTGGGTGCCCGACGGACGCCCGAATTCGTTCCAGTTCGAGGGCTATCGCATCGACGTCGAGGTGCTCGACGAATCGGCCAAGATCGACCTCAACGTCGCGACGCCTGACCTGCTGATCGGATTGATGACGGCCCTGGGCACCGACTACGACCGGGCCCGGCAGCTGTCCGGAGCCATCGCTGATTTTCGCGATCCGGACGACCTGCTGACGCCCGAAGGCGGCGCGGAAGATCCGCAATACGCCTCCGCGGGCCTGCCCTATGGCGCGAAGGACCGTCCCTTCGAATCCGTGTCGGAGTTGCGCCAGGTGCTGGGAATGGATTCCGCCCTGTACGAACAGTTGCGGCCGCACGTGACCGTTTACACCGGGCTGGCGCGTCCCAGTCCCACCTTCGCCACGCTTCCCGTATTGCAGGCGATGGGACTGCCCGCCGACCAGGTCGCGCTGATCCTGGCGCAGCGGGCGCTTCCGCAGGCGGGCCAGCCGCCGGCCGATCCGGGTCAAATCGGCTCGCTCGCCGCACAGGGAACGGGCACGTATAGTATTTCCAGCCAGGCAAGCCGCAGTGACGGATCCCGGGCACGAATCCAGGTCGCCCTTCGAATCGGTAGCGGAGGCGCCTTTGGGCAGCTTTATTTGCCTCTGTCGTGGCGCGTGGGAGAATCTGACTGATGGCCGCTACCGACACCCTGTTCCAGGCAATGGAACCGTTACGCCTGCGCTACCTGGACAGCCCGCTGCCGGGTTGGCTGCGCGTGGCCGGCGAGACGCTGCTGGCCATGCTGCCCGATTCGCTGCGCCGCCAACTGGGTGTCCGGCACCGCCGCCTGCTGATGAGCCTGGACACCGAGGGCCTTCAACTTCGTGCGCAGATGGACGAGCGCACGAACCTGATTGGCGTGCTGCCGCTTGACGATGTCGTGCTGCTCGAACAACTGCGCGAACTGCTCGACCACAACGCCGGCAATGTCCCGCGTTGGCTGCTGGTGGATGCCGGCCAGGCCCTGCGTCCGGTCATCAGCGTGCCGGCATCGGCGGAAGCGCGGCTGCGCGAGGTGATGCTGCACGAGATCGACCGGCAGACGCCGTTCTCGCCCGACCAGGTCAGCTTCGAACCGCGCATCCTTTCGCGCGATGCGCAGACCCGGCAGTTGCGCGTCGAACTGGTGGTGTTGCCGCGGGTCCGGCTGGATGCGGCGATAGCGTCGCTTGGTCCGCTTGCGAACGGCCTGGCCGGCGTGGACGTAGTGGACGCGAATGGATCGAGGCTGGGCGTCAACCTGTTGCCGCTGGCCGGTCGCAGTGCTCGCCAGGACCGCTCACGCAACGTCAATCGCTGGCTGGCGCTGGTCACGGTCGCTGCCCTGTTCGGCGCGATGTGGATGACGCTGTCGAACCGCAGCGCGGAACTCGAGGCGACCACCGCGCGGGTAGATGCTGCCAAGGCCAAGGCGCGCGAAGTACGCATACTCCGCAACTCGCTGAAGGCGTCCGCCGACGCCGCCAATTTCCTGGCGCGGCTCAGCGCCCGGCAGCCGACCGCGCTGGAAGTGCTGGCCGACATGACCAAGCGCATTCCGGACACCACCTACCTGGAAAAGATCGCCATCAACGACGGCAATATCGTGCTGATCGGGCAGAGCCAGCGCGCGGCCGACCTGGTCGGCCTGTTGCAGGGTTCGACACTCTTCAAGACGCCGACGCTGACCGGATCGGTGCAAACCGACCCGCGCACCGGCAAGGAACGCTTCACGCTGACCGCCGTCGTCACCGGCAGCAATCGTGACAAGGAGGCCGCCGATGCGTCCGCCCGCAAGCGCTGACCGCTGGCGCATCCTGGGTGGCGTGGCCCTGGCGCTGCTGGCCGTCTACCTGGTGACCGTGCACTGGTGGTTCACCGCGCCGATGCTGGACATGGGCGCGCAAGTCACGGCCCTGCGCGACGAAGAACAAACCCTGCGCCTGCAAATCGCGCAGCGGCCCGAACTGCAGGCAAGGCTGGCGCAGGTTCGCCAGTTCGAAACCGACAATCCCGGTTTCCTGCCCGAAGGCACGCGCGAACTCGCAAGCGCCGGACTGGTGCAACGGCTGCAGCAAGTGGTCGCCAACGCCAGCCCCAATCCCAATGCCTGCCAGATCACCGCGCAAACGCCCACCGACATGCCCACCCAGGAACCCTATCCGCGGGTGATGGTGCAGGTCAGGCTGCGCTGCGGCACCGCCGAACTCGCCGCGGTATTGCACGCGCTTGAAAGCGGCAGCCCGCAATTGTTCATCGACAACCTCGACATGCTGTCGCGTCGCAGCTACCTGGCCACCATCGGTGATACCGGTGGCCTGGATGTCAGTTTCGACCTTTACGGGTACCTGAAGTCGCCAAGGGAGGCCACTCGTGGCTGACACCTTGCGTCCGCTTACCCTGTTGCTCGCTGCCGCCGGCCTCTGGGCCCTGTCGGTGCTCGTGCTGGCGATGGCCGGACTTGGCAGTCACTTCCCGGCGCCGACCGCGACGATCGAGGCGCCGCCACTGCCGAAGATCACGCTTACCCGCACCGAGCTGCGCCTGGGTGCCTTCGCCAACTACACCGAAGTGGGGCAGCGCCCACTGCTGATGCCTGATCGTCGTCCGGGCATCACGCCCGCCGCGGACGGGCAGGGCAGCTCCGATCTGGATGTCACGCTGACCAGCGTGATGATCACTTCCAGGTTGCAGGTCGCCATCCTCACCGACAACAAGGACGCCAGCAGTCGTCGCGTGCGCATGGGTGAAACGGTCGCGGGCAGCAATTGGCGCCTGGTGCAATTGGAACCGCGGCGAGCGCTGCTGGAAGGGCCGACCGGCCAGCGCGAACTGCTGTTGCGGGTATTCGATGGCAAGGGCGGCCAGGCGCCGACGCCGAGCGTCGTGCGTGCCGAACCGCAGCCCGAGGGCGATTCGCAGGCCGCGGCTGGCACCGACGCCCAACAGCAGCCACAGCCCGAACCCGCGCAAACGGCCGAGCGCCGCACGGCCAATGCCCCGGCTCCGGCCACCACCCGGCCACAGGGCACGGGCGCTGCGGTAACCCAGGAACAACAAGTCGAAGCCATCCGCCGTCGAATCGAGGCCCGTCGTGCGCAGATGCGCGCGGAAGCCGCCGCCGGATCCAAAGAAAAATGAACCAGCACAGAAGAATGCAGCCATGACTTTCCCGATCCGATTCTCATTGCTCGCGCCGATTTGCCTCGCCACGATGCTCGCCGGCTGCGTCACGCCGACCGCGCCGCGGATGCAGCGCAATCCCGATGCGTTGACCATCGCGCCGGCCGTCAGGCCCGCGGACGGATCCATCCCCGGCAGCGCCGACGACATGGCGCCGTCACGCACCGCCAAGCCGACCATCACCCGCGGAACCGGGCAGGTCATCAACCAGGGCGCCGCCAACCAGCCGCCGCCGCGCATCGGCTCAAGCGGTGAGGAAGCCACCTTCAACTTCGAAGGCGAATCGCTGCATGCAGTGGTGAAGGTCATCCTCGGCGACCTGCTGCAACAAAATTACGTGATCGCGCCCAACGTGCAGGGCACGGTGACGCTGTCCACGCCCAAGCCCGTCGGCGGCGCGCAGGCCCTGTCCATCCTCGAGATGGTGCTGGGCTGGAACAACGCGCGCCTGGTCTGGAGCGACGGCCGCTACAACATCCTGCCCAACGACCAGGCCGTGCCCGGCAACCTGTCACCGCGCACCGGCCCGACCGCCAACGCGCGCGGCTACGAGACCCGCATCGTGCCCTTGAAGTTCATCTCCGCCACCGAGATGGAAAAATTGCTCAAGCCCTACGCCCGGCCCAATGCCGTGGTGCAGGTGGACAATTCCCGAAACCTGATCGTCGTCGCGGGCAGCCGCGCGGAACTCGACAACTACCTGCGCACCATCCAGATCTTCGACGTGGACTGGCTTGCAGGCATGTCGGTCGGCGTGTTCCCGCTGCAGTCGGCCGAAGCGAGCAAGGTGGTGACCAGCCTTGAAGAAGTGTTCGGTGAAAGCGGCAAGTCGCCGCTGGCCGGCATGTTCCGCTTCATGCCGCTGGAAGGGCAGAACGCGGTGATGGTGATCACGCCGCAGGCCAAGTACCTGCGCGACGTGGAAGTCTGGATCGAGAGAATGGACGCCGGCGGCGAAGGCGCGCGCCTGTATACGTATGAAGTGCAGTACGTGAAAGCCGTGGACCTGGCCGAACAACTAAGCAACGTCTACGGCAATGCCACCACCACCAAGACCAGCGCCCCCTCGCTGATGCCGGGCCTCGAGCCGGTTGAAGTGCGCACGACGGAGATGCCCGCCGCCAGCAAGCCGCTGTCCACCGGCAACAGCAACACGACGCCTTCGGGCGACAGCCAGGCGACCATCAGCATCGGCGGCGGCGAAGTGGGCATCAGCGCCGTGGAAGAAAGCAACTCGCTGCTGGTGCGCGCAAGCCCGGGCCAGTGGGAGTCGATCCGTCGCGCCATCGAGCGCCTCGACAGCATGCCGTTGCAGGTGCACATCGAAGCGCAGGTGGTGGAGGTCAAGCTCAACAACGAATTGCGCTATGGCGTCAGCTGGTTCTTCGGAAACGCGATCAACGCGAACGGCAGCCCGCCCGACACCTCCATCGACGACTGGAACAATTCCGGCACCAGCATCACGCCGACCGGTTCCAATTTCACCTTCACCGGCCCCAGTGCGAAAGTCGTGTTGAGCACCCTCGATTCGGTGTCCGACGTGCACGTGCTTTCGGCGCCGTCGGTGACGGTACGCAACAACGTCGAGGCCGATTTCAGCTCAGGCCAGCAGATTCCGGTCGCCAGCACCATTCTCAACAACACCGGCAACTCCAGCAGCGACAATGTCTACAGCCAGGTGCAGTTCCGGCAGACCGGCGTCAGCCTGAAGGTGAAGCCGCGCATCAGCAGCAATGGCATGGTCTTCATGGAGATCACCCAGGACGTCAGCTCGCCCAGCGTCGGTGGCCCTGAAATCGGCGGCAACATCAGCGTGGACAACAACAAGCTGCATACCGAGGTGGCCGTCAAGGACGGCGAGACGATCGTGCTCGCGGGCCTGATCAAGACCGACCAGGGCAAGGGTTCGGACGGCATTCCGTTCCTCAGCCGCATACCGGTGATCGGCGGGCTGTTCGGCAGCCAGAGCCGCAAGGACAATCGCCAGGAAGTGCTGGTGCTGATCACGCCGACGGTCATTCGTGACCCGGGCGAGGCGCGCCGCATGACCGATGAATACGGTGCGCGTTTCCGCGGCCTCGACCCGCTGCGCAAGGCCGGCGCGAAGCCTGTACGGCAGTGACCGACCCACGCTTGTCCCCTCGCGAATGACGGCACTGCCGCTGCCCGGCGTCGTGGTGCCGGTCGCGCATTCCGTGGCCGCGCTCGATGCCTGCCTCGCCTCGCTTGAGCGCACGCTGCCGGCCAGTGCGCACGTGCTGATATCCGACCACGCCGGCAGCGACCCGTTGGCGGAGGCGCTTGCGCGTCGCTGGTGCGACCGTAGCCGGCTCGATGCCGAGTACCGTCATTGCGACCGATCACTGAGCCTGTCGGCCAACATCAACGAGGCCATCGCCGGTGGAGATCGCGACGTGGTGGTGTTGCAGGCCGATGCCGTCACCACGCCGGGCTGGCTCGAGAGGCTGGCCCAATATTCGCGGAAGGAGCCCGACATCGCGACGGTTTGCCCCTGGTCCAATCGTGGCGAACTCGCGTCCTTTCCGCGCCCGGCCGAAGACAGCCCCGTGCCGGAATTTCCCGAGGCCATCGCCGAGGCGGCAGCGGCCGCGCCGTGGAACGAATGGCCGGAACTACCCGCAGCTTCGGGCCCCTGCGTCCTGATCCGGCGCGCTGCCCTCGACCGGCTCGGCGCGCTCGACGCGCAGAGTTTCGATGGCGAACGCGCCATCGACGACTTCTGCCGCCGGGCCGCAACGATGGGTTGGAAGAACATCCTGTGCCCGGCGGCGTATGTCGTGCGGCAGCCTGCGGTCATCACCATCGGCCGCGCCCAGGACGACCTGTCGGTGCTGGTCGCGCGCTGGCCCGATTACCAGGAACAGGTTGCCCGCTTCATCCTTTCCGATCCCTTGCGTGCGCTGCGCGATCGCCTGCAGGCGCGGATGGATGAACTCGCGAAAAGCGGGCCGCAGCGTGACCTCTTCCACTGACATGACCACCCAATCCCGCCATTCATTCCAGGGCAAGCCGATCGGCGCCGGGCGCGCGCACTCGGCCACCGATATCGGCGTGGTGGTGGTGACCTTCCAGTCCGCGCGCACCATCCGCCGCTGCCTCGACCTGTTGCTCGCCTCCGACCCGGTGGTGCGCATCGTGGTCATCGACAACGCCTCCGACGATGGCACGATCGACCTGCTGCGGGATTTCGCCGAGCGCCACGAGCAGGTCACCGTCGTGCGCAACAGCGACAACCGCGGTTTCGCCGCGGCCTGCAACCAGGGTGCCAGCGCGCTGGCAACGCCGTGGGTTGCCTTCGTCAATCCCGATTGTTATGTCGAATCGGGCGCCCTGGAAAGACTGGTGCGACACGGCGTGAAACGCGCCGGCGCCGGCATGCTGGGCGTGGACCTGGTGGATGAGTACGGTCGTGCCGATCCCGCATCGCGCCGTCGCGACCTTTCGCTGCGCGAACTGCTCGACCGTCGCGGACGTCGTGACGACCTCTACCTGGGCCGCGACCCGAAGGCAGACTTGCAGCCGGTGGAAGCCATCTCCGGCGCACTGATGCTGATGCCGGTGGGATTGTTCCTGCAATTGGGCGGCTTCGATGAAGGTTTCCGCATGCACGTCGAAGACCTCGACCTGTGCCGGCGAACCCGCGACGCGGGCTACGAAGTGCTGGTGGCCAACGACATCACCGTGTTGCATGTCGGCGGCGAATCGAGCCGGACGCGA
>JAPLSI010000013.1 GCA_026398715.1 Gammaproteobacteria bacterium | reverse complement strand
CGTGCAAGCGTTGGTTCAAGGTGTCGGCGGGCGAACTGCGGCAACCCTTGTCCGGTCGCCAGTGACGCGGATCAGCCCGGCGGAAAATCAAACTTGAACGCCGTGGCCCGCGCCGAACTCTTCCGCCCGAACCGCTGGCCGAACGCGCGCAGCGCCGGATAGGCGTCGAGCGACAGCACCTCGCGAAACTCCAGGTGCTCGATCAAACAGAAGAGTGAAACTTCCAGGAAGCTCAAGTCGCGCTCGGCCGGCAGCGTGTCCAACGCCCGCATGAAATTCATTTCCAGCCAATCCATCGCGCCCAGCAAGCTCGCGCGCAGCTTCACCTGGTGCGCGTTGTCGGCCGGCACGCCGGACGCCTTGCCCATGATCAATCCCACTTCGGTGGACATGGCCGTGGACACCAGTTCCTGCGCGTTGGCCGCCACCGGGCGTTGCAGGTCTTCGGGCCAGACGATGTCCAGATTCAGGTCGGAACACTGTGCCAGCTCGCGGCAGATGGGCAGCGATCCGAACCAGATGCCGGCATCGGTCTGCAGCGTCGGCATCTTCAGCGCCGGATGGCCGCCGTAATCCACCGGTTCGGCCGACATCAGGTCGCTGATGACGTGGAACTCTACGTCCACTTCCAGCTCGGCCGCGAAGATGCGCGGGATGCGTGTGAAATGCGAGCTGGAGCGGCCATGGAGTTGCACGGCAAAAGGCTACCAGACCTTGCCGGGCCGGGTCGATTCCCGGCCGGCCAGGCGCAAAAAGTTGGCGTGAAATTGATTCTGGTCAAGGTGCGGTTCCTGCCCCGGCGCAGGATGGAATTATCCCTTCCCACCGGAGTCATGACGATGAAAAAGCTCGCGTTTTCCCGTCCCGTGGCCTGTCTGCTGGCGTCGCTGGGCCTGCTGTCTTCCGGCGCCGTATT
Source organism: Gammaproteobacteria bacterium (assembly GCA_026398715.1). The sequence continues at coordinate 3,970 of JAPLSI010000013.1, read as the reverse complement.
GGCGCAGACCACCGATGCTTATCATTCGATCCAGATGTTTCCGGTGGTGGTGGACACGGCGTCCTTCGCCCAGCGATTCAGCTTCCGCAATCCCAATCCCTTCCAGATTTCGATCCAGCCGACCTACTTCCCGGCCGTGGGCACCAGCCAGCCGACATCGCTGCTCTGTCCGCCTTTCAACGTCGCCGCCGGCAAGACCCTGACCATCACCAGCCTGCGCAGCATGTGTCCGACCCTGCCGACCGGCAGCCAATTCGGATTCCTGCACACCACGCTTTCAGGGGGCGGATTCAATACATACGCGGCGTTTTCGCGCGTGGCCAATCCGGAGGGCAATGGCTTTACCGTGGAGGCCTTCACGGCCAAGCAGTTCACCTCGGCCGATCTGGTGGTGAACGGCCTGCGGCGGCTGGCGGCGACGTCCAACGCGCCCGCGTTCCAGAGCAACTGCTTCCTGGGCATCATCAACAACCTCGACCCCCTGGCCAACAGCAACAACACCAACGTCCACTACACCATCTACGACAGCAACGTCAGCCAGATCGGGCAAGGCGATGTCGCGCTGGTGCCCGGCAAGATCGTGCGCTTGCTTGATGTGTTCGCGGCGGGCGGCGTGGTCGGCGACGTCGACAACGCGATGATCAAGTTCGAGGAGCAGGGGCCAGACGAACCGGGCGTGATGGCGTTTTGCACGGTGCAGGACAACACCAGCTTCGGCGCCGATTTCCGCATCGCCAAGCAGGAAGTGGGCGACGCCGGCGCAGCCAAGCCGGGCACGCGCATCATCGGGCCGCAGGACAACACCAATGCCCGCGAGATATTGGTGGACAAGGACGTGCTGGGCCGGCCGTTCCAGATTGCCGCGGGCAACAGTTCCAACACCCATGTCATCTACCTGCACCACCCGGACTTCGCGCAGTGCGAGATCATCAATCCGACGACCGGCCTGCGCGCCTTGCCGTCGTACGGTCTTGAGATCCGATCGGTGGACACCGAGTCCCTGGAAACCGGCGCCGGCGGCGACAACTCCGTCGTCATCCCCGACCCGGGCAAAGGCCAGGGCACGATTGCCTACCTTGGCGACAAGGCCGACCTGGGCGACGCGATGGATGGCCCCGCCATCGTCGAGGTCGAGTCCAACGAGCAGAACGTCGGTTCGGTCCGGCCGTACAAGCTGCATTGCTTCACGGGCAGCGGCAGCACGCTGATGGACCTGATCCGCTATCAGGAGGCTGTCGACAGGTTCTAGGGCTGCAGGTACAGCACCTGCGGATCGCGCTCCGCGGCGCGCATGGGTACCATCGCGTCGCCTGCGTTGTCCGCACCGAAGTCTGCGTTCACTCGAGCCACTTCCAGATGCAAATCCGGATAGGTGGACAGCAACACCTGGTTCACCAGCACGTGGCCGAGCGCGACCGCGTTGCCTTCCCGGGTAACGGTGTAGCGTTGCGATGCAGGCATGCGAGTGGTGAGGTTGGTCAAGCTGCCTTCGCGCCCTGTCAGCACGCCGATCGGGTCGCCGTGCCCGTCACTGAACCCGGGGGCATCGAAGTCGCCGAGCAGGATGAGCTTCTCGCCAGGGTTCATTTTTTGGCGTGTCTGCACCAGGTGCGCCAATGACATAGCCTGCGCGTTGCGGCGCGCGCGCAGGTAATCGCCGCGCGTCGCCCAGCCGTGCGGGCCGGGGGCATACAGGTTGCCGGCCAGCGCGCTCAGCTGTACTGCGATCAACGTTACGTCCTCGCCTTCGCCGGTCGCCGTATTGATGCGCGCCTGCATCAACAGCGGCGCATGATCGTGCAGTGGTTCACGGCGTCCATCGCGATGGCGGAAGGATTGGCCAAGCCCCTGCGTCGCGACCGATCGGACGACGACGCGTGGCACGCCTGGACGGACCAGGGTGGTGCTCACCAGGAAGCCCAGGCTGTCGCGGCCAGCCGGAGTGCGATCGGTCCGGACGCGATACCCGGCATCACTGTTGCAGCGGCCCGGGAACAACTCGTTGCCGGCATTGCTGTTGACTGCCGCAGCAAGGTCTTCCAGTGTCGAACGTGTGTCGATGCCGACAACGCCGACAATTGCCGGATGATGGGTGTAGGCACAAATCACTTCAGCAGTTTTTGCCAGGCGGATCGCCTGCGCCGCCGTGTCAGGCAGTCGCGCACTGGCCAAGCGCGTGTCATCAGGGGTTTGGCGCAGGTCGAAGCTGCCAATCGTCATCTGTGCGCCATTCGGCTTCGACAATGCCCTGGGATTCGCGCCGTACGCCACCGACACTTCCGCCGAAGGGTCGGGCGACAGCTGGTACGCGCCATCGCGGTAGCCCAGCACGCCTACCAGCCCTGACACGCTGTCGCCGGAGTCGACCGACAATGCAATCGCACCGCGCTGGCCGAGCGAATCAACCAGCAACCGCTCGGGGTTGGCATCGAATACCAGCGGGCTCATGCCGGCCTTGCCCACCGCACCTTCCAGCACGCTCGTGCCCGGCTCGCGGAACGGACGCGCCACGCCTTGCACCACGCCATGGAAGCGGCCGGTGCCAAGTACCTTGCCCGTGGCACGGTCGAGACGGCCACCGTCTGGCGCAACTATGGTCAGCTGCGGCACCGAGACGCGCATGCCTTCAAACCGTTCAAATCCGCACCGCCGCATCGCTGCTGACGACCTGCAAGCCCTCGGACGTCGACGCATCGCCATCCTGGGCGTCGTCGGCGGTCTGCAGCACGAAGCCCTGGGCCATCAGCGCAGTCACGATGCCTTGCGTCTCCACGTCGCTGCCCAGCAATGGCGAGACCGCCGAACCGCCCTGTATCTGCGCAATCGGCACCTGCGCCGCGCCATCGTCGTTCTGGATGGTGCCCACGGCCGCGCCATCGCCCAGCGTCGCACCGACCACATTCGACACCGTGGCGTTGAAGGTTTCGTCGGCCTCGGCCGTTGCGTCGCCGGTCACCGCCACCTCGAACCGCACCTGCGTGCGGCCCGGGTCGATCACGCGCGCGGCCTGGTTGCGCGCCACGTAATCGCTGCCCGCAGTCGCCGTGCCATTGCTGGTGGCGACGTTGAAGGTGACCGGCGTCGGCATCGGGCTGGACAGCCGCACCACGAAGGTTGCGGTGCTTTCGCCGCTGTTGCCTTCGGCCAGCGAGGCATCGGCGATGGACACCACCGCATTGTCATTGTTGGTGATGGTGCCTCTTGCAAACCCATCGGCCAGGTTGGCGTTGACCACGTTGGAAACATTCACGGTGAAGGTTTCGTTGTCCTCGACCATGGTGTCGCCGTTGATGGTTACCGCAAAGGTTCCGCTGGTCTGGCCGGCCGCAATCGTCTGGCCCGGCGTTGACTTCGACACGTAGTCGATATCGGGTGCGGCCGTGCCGTTGTCCGTCGTGATATCGAAACTTATGGCCGAAGAGGCGGGGCCCGACAGGCTGAGGGTGAAGTTCAGCAGCTTGGTGCCGGCGTCACCTTCCACCACGGCTACATCGCCGATGGACAACGACGGCGTGGGCAAGGGCGGCGACGGAATCACGCTGTTGGAAGCGGCCGACGGCGGGCTGATGCCGATGACGTTGGTCGCGGTCACCGTGAAGGTGTACGACACGCCATTGGTCAGGCCATTGACGGTGCACGGCGATGCAACGCAGCCACTGCTGGTGAAACCACCCGGTGAACTGGTGGCGGTATAGCCGCTGATGGCGCTGCCGCCGTTACTGACAGGCGGCGTGAAGGCCACCGTCGCCGAGGCATTGCCGGCGGTGGCCAGGCCAATCGTCGGCGCGCCGGGCACTGTTGGCGCGACCACGCAGCCGCCCGTTCCGGGCGCGCAGATGGCCGGCAAAATGCTCGCCGTCAGCTTGGTGCCCGCTGCCAGGTTGGCGTTGTCGAGCGCGAACAGGGTATAGGTGCTGCCGCTGCTGGCCGACTGCACGCCGATGGTGGCGCCGGTGGCGTTTTCCGCGGC
>JAPLSI010000141.1 GCA_026398715.1 Gammaproteobacteria bacterium | reverse complement strand
CTTCGTCAAAAAAACCGACGCCAGCGCCTGCGGTGACGTAGAAACGGTCGTCATAGTCCTGGGCCATTACGGACTGGGCCATGCTCATGCCAGCAAGCAGGGCGCAGCACAGAAGTTTCTTCTTCATGTTCAACTCCATATGTACTAATTAAAAAAGTTCACTTCGGTAATCGGCCCGGCTGTTGCCATGCCATACCACTCAACGTCCGAGTTCCAAGGGGCGTTAACGTGAATATAACAAGTCCATCTGAACCGCACAAGAACGCTGACGCTCCCAGGGCCATGGCCGGGTGGACGGCCGGCCTGGCGGGGGAGCAGGATGGCCGGTGGGCGTTGATTCGAGTTGGCCGGTGCCCGGACGGGCAACCTGGGATGCCCCGACGGCCCCAGGAAGACTTGGCTGGAGCTGTTTTGCGGACGTCTTGACGGCCCAAGGCCTCCCGGCAGCCTCCTGCCCGGCGCTGTGCCGTTCGCGAAGTCTTCCAGAATGTAGTTGGCGGCACTACGCGCGGCTTGTTTGTGGCCGCCGTTCCGGGCATCGTGCCCACTTCCCTACGCCACCGTATCCGGCATGACCTCCAGCCCCTATCCCCACCTGCTCGCTCCCCTCGACCTCGGCTTCTGCGTGCTGCCCAACCGGGTATTGATGGGCTCGATGCATACCGGCCTGGAGGATCGCAGCCGCGATTACCCTCGCCTGGCCGCCTATTTTCGCGAACGCGCCGAAGGGGGCGCCGGCCTGATCGTTACCGGCGGCGTGTCTCCGAACCTGGTCGGATGGCTCAAGCCCTTCGCTGCCAAGCTCAGCTGGCCCTGGGAAATCCACAAGCACCGCATCGTTACCCAGGCCGTGCACGGCGCCGGTGGGCGCATCTGCCTGCAGATCCTGCATGCGGGTCGCTATGGCTACCATCCGCTCACCGTGTCGGCCTCGCCGCTGCAGGCGCCGATCAATCCCTTCAAGCCCCGCGGGCTGAGCGCCTGGGGCGTCGAGCGCCAGATCAAGGCTTACGTGAACTGCGCCGTGCTTGCGCGCGAAGCGGGTTACGACGGCGTCGAAGTGATGGGCTCCGAAGGCTACCTGATCAACCAGTTCCTGTCCGCGCGCACCAACAAACGGGACGATGCCTGGGGCGGCACCCCAGACAAGCGCATGCGCTTCGCGGTGGAAATCGTACGACGTATCCGCGAAGCGACGGGGCCCGATTTCATCCTCATCTATCGCCTGTCGATGCTCGAACTGGTTGACGGTGGCTCGGACTGGGCGGAAATCGTCGCCCAGGCCAAGGCGATCGAGGCGGCGGGCGCCACCATCCTCAATACCGGCATCGGCTGGCACGACGCGCGTGTGCCGACTATCGCAACCTCGGTTCCGCGCGCGGCTTTTGCCGGCGTCACGGCGAAGCTTCGTCCGGAAGTGCGCCTGCCGCTGGTCGCCACCAATCGAATCAACATGCCCGAGGTCGCCGAGCAGGTGCTCGCCCGAGGCGACATTGACATGGTGTCCATGGCGCGCCCCCTGCTCGCCGACCCGGACTGGGTGAAGAAGGCCGCGTCGGGTCGCCGCGACCAGATCAACACCTGCATCGCCTGCAACCAGGCATGCCTGGACCATGCCTTCGAAAACAAGACGGCGAGCTGCCTGGTGAATCCGCGCGCCTGCGCCGAAACCGAACTCGTCTACCGCAAGGCCGCGCGCGCGAAACGCATTGCCGTCGTCGGCGCGGGCCCCGCGGGCCTGGCTTGCGCCTCGGTCGCGGCCGAGCGCGGGCATCGCGTCACCTTGTTTGAAGCGGCGACTGAGATCGGCGGCCAGTTCAACCTCGCCCGGCGGATTCCAGGCAAGGAAGAGTTTTCAGAAACGCTGCGCTATTTCGCTTCGCAACTGGAATTGCATGGCGTCGAGAAGAAGCTTGGCGCGAGCGTTTCCGCATCGGAGTTGCTCGAGGGCGGCTTTGACGAAATCGTCCTCGCCACCGGCATTCGCCCGCGCAAGGTTGACTTCCCGGGGGCCGACCATCCCAAGGTTTGCTCCTACGTCGATGTCCTCAGGGGCAAGGTGCATGTGGGCCGCAGCGCCGCGCTCATAGGTGCAGGCGGGATCGGCTTCGACGTCGCCGAATTCCTGGTGCAGGATGCGCCCTCGCCTTCCGTCGACATTTCGCGATGGTTCGCCGAATGGGGCGTTAGCCCGGACTTCGAAGGCCCGGGCGGGCTCACCCGTCCTCAGGTCGAAGCGTCTCCGCGAAAGCTCTGGCTGCTTCAGCGCAGCGGCGGCAAGCCCGGGGCGAAGCTCGGCAAGACCACGGGATGGATCCACCGCTCCACCCTGAAGGCAAAGGGCGTCGTCGCCCTTGGCAACGTGGAATACCTCGGCGTTGATGACGCCGGCTTGCGCATTCGCGTCGCAGGCGTCGAACAGCTACTTCCCGTCGACCACGTCGTCGTGTGCGCGGGACAAGAGCCGCTGCGAGCACTTGCCGATCCCTTGATTGCCGCAGGGCGCAGTCCGCACCTGATCGGCGGCGCCGAGATAGCCGCCGAGCTCGATGCCAAGCGCGCGATCTCGCAAGGCAGCCGTCTGGCCGCCTCCTTCTAGGCAGCTGAGTAAACATTCCAAACCGAATCAAGGGCTTATCCTGATCCATTCAGGAAAGATAAAGCCAGTTCAGGTATAGTGCGACTCGATTGGCGCCGGCACGGGCCTCATCCACGGCTCCCCGACATGGCATCAGGGAGTTTCCAGGCAGGCCCATCGTCCGTTGCCGCCTGGAATGCGAGCCCCGCTCGTCCCCTCCCCCAACCTGGTGTTGTTCGGAATCAACCTGCCCGGCCTTGCGCCTTGCAGCTGGCCTCATGCGCCAGGGTCTCCGCGCCCGCCTAGAGCAAGGAAAGGCCAATGAAGCTTTCGTTCCTGATGTGGCTGGCGAGTTTCCTGCCCCAGTCCCAAGCCGACTCGCTGTGCCTGGCGACCACCGTGTACCTGGAAGCCCGCGACCAGTCCGAACTGGGCCAGCGCGCCGTTGCGGAAGTCGCACTGCGCCGCCAGCAGGATGGCCGCTGGGGAGACTCCGTGTGCGAGGTGGTCACCGCGCCGAAGCAGTTCGCCCCATCCATCGTGAATCCCAACCTGCGCCTCGGATCCATCGAAGCCTGGCAAGAGGCCGTGGATGTCGCCTTCCAGGCACAGGAAAACTGGCAACTGCCGGTCGCCGATCGCAAGGAAATCGTGCCGGGTGCCAGCCACTTCGCGGCACTGGGCATCGCCCAGCCGGCGTGGCGCAGTTATCCGGCCGTCGCCACGATCGGCGACCACACCTTCTTCCGGGTGGATCGCCTGTCCCGCTGAAGCAGGCGTCGCCGGCCCGGCCGGCGACGGCCCTCAGCGCTTGTCGAGTTCGACGTAGTCGCGGTCTTCCGGTCCGACGTAGTTCGCGCTGGGACGGATGATCTTGCCGTCGATGCGCTGTTCAATCACATGCGCGGACCAGCCACTGGTGCGCGCAACCACGAATAGCGGCGTGAACATGGCGGTCGGGATTCCCATCATGTGGTAGGCCGACGCGCTGAACCAGTCCAGGTTCGGGAACATCTTCTTCAGGTCCCACATCAGCGTTTCGATTCGTTCGCTGACATCGAACAGGTTCTGGTTTCCGCCCTGCGCGCATAGTTCGCGAGAGATTTCCTTGATGATCGGATTGCGCGGATCGCCGATGGTGTAGACCGGGTGGCCGAAGCCGATCACGATTTCCTTGCGCTCGACGCGAGCGCGGATATCCGCCTCGGCGTCATCGGCATTGTCGTAACGGCTGATGATGTCCATCGCAACTTCATTCGCGCCGCCATGCTTCGGCCCGCGCAGCGCGCCGATAGCGCCGGTGATGCAACTGAACATGTCCGACCCCGTGCCGGCGATCACGCGCGAAGTGAACGTGCTCGCATTGAATTCGTGTTCGGCATACAGGATGAGCGAGCGGTCCAGCGCGCGCTCATGCAGGTTGCTCGGCATGTGCCCGTGCAGCAGGTGCAGGAAATGCCCGGCAATCGTTTCGTCATCGGTCTCGCATTCGATGCGGCGGCCGTTGCGAGTGAAATGCCACCAGTACAGAAGCATCGAACCAAAGCTCGCCATCAGGCGATCTGCAATGTCGCGCGCTTCCGATTCCGGATGGGTTTCGCGCTCGGGCAACACCGTGCCCAGCACCGAGCAACCGGTGCGCAGCACGTCCATCGGGTGGGCATTGGCAGGAATGAGTTCCAGCGCATCGGTAACGATGGCCGGCAACCCGCGCAGGCGCTTGAGCTTGGTGCGATAGGCCTTTAGTTGCGAAGCCGTCGGCAGCTTGCCGTGCACCAGCAGATGCGCGACTTCCTCGAAGGTGGACCGCGTTGCGAGGTCCTTGATGTCGTAGCCACGATAATGCAGGTCGTTGCCGCTGCGCCCCACGGTGCACAACGCGGTGTTGCCGGCGGCGGTGCCACTGAGTGCGACTGACTTCTTCGGCTTCGGCAGGTTGCTCGGGGTATCGCTCATGATGTGCTCCTGATCATTCCTCGCCGTCGCCCTTTGCGAACAACTGGTCGAGCTTGTCTTCGTATTGGTGGTAGTCGAGGAAATCGTAAAGCTCGGCGCGCGTCTGCATGATCGGCACGACCGACTTCTGCGTGCCCTCGCGACGCACGGTTTCATAGAAAGCCTGCGCGCCCTTGTTCATGGCGCGATAGGCGCCGCAGCAGTACAGCACGATGTCCACGCCTGCGCTTCGGAGTTCGTCCGTGGTGAACAGCGGCGTCTGTCCGAATTCCGTGATGTTCGCCAGGATCGGCACCTTCACCGCATCCTTGAACTGGCGATATTGCTCCAGCGTGTAGATCGCCTCCGGAAAGATCATGTCGGCGCCGGCTTCCACGCAGGCCACTGCCCGTTCGATCGCGGGCTCGATTCCTTCCACGGCGATGGCATCGGTGCGCGCCATGATCACGAAGTCGTTGCTGCGCGCGTCCACCGCGGCTTTCACGCGATCGACCATCTCATTGCGGGAAACCAGCGCCTTGCCGGGCCGATGGCCGCAGCGCTTGTTGCCGACCTGGTCTTCGATGTGCATGCCGGCGGCGCCGGCCTTGATGAAGGACCGCACGGTGCGCGCGATGTTGAACGCG
>JAPLSI010000248.1 GCA_026398715.1 Gammaproteobacteria bacterium | reverse complement strand
AAGATTGGACTTGGCCATATCCCACAGACGCCCGCACAAATTTCCTGCGCACACTGTCAAAGATCCTTACGACACCAACGCCAGCCCTGGGCTGTCATCAGTAGGAGGGGCGTTTCGCCCAACCGAGCCGCACATTATAGGTCGAATTCCGAGAACGTCAACACCCCAGAACCAGACTTTTTCTACCCCCCGTTCAGCGCGGGGTCCGGAAAACCGGGTCGCATCGAAGGGCCGCGCACTATATCCAGATCACCCCGAATAAGAAAGCGCAAACGCGAAACTAAATTCCTTGACAGCACCGATGCCTTGCCGGAACGTCCGCAAAACCCCGTGGAAACACCAGACAAATGAACTTTCCTGCACGCTTGCTGGGCCCGTTGATGATGCTGTGCGTGGCTACCGGATGCGCCAGCGCCGGCAGCGGCGCCAACTGGGTCGAGCTCAAGGGCAAGCGTTTCACCGTTGAAATTGCCGATGACGACGCCGAACGCTCGCGCGGCCTGATGTTTCGCGACGAACTGGCGCCCGACAGCGGGATGATCTTCATCCACGACTACGAGGCTCCGCAGGGCTACTGGATGAAGAACACCAAGATCCCGCTGGACATCCTGTACTTCGACAGCTCGCGCAAGCTGGTATCGGCTTCGGAACGCGTGCCGCCCTGCTCAGCCGGCGACCAGTGCCCGCCCTTCCGGAGCACCGGGCCGGCGCTGTACGTGCTGGAACTCAATGCCGGCACGGTGGAGACGCTGGGGGTCAAGCCCGGCGACGAGATGGTGTTCGGGCCGACCATTCCAAAGCGGCCCTGACCGGGGCCGGGGACGTGGGCAGCGGGCACTTGATTTGCGCCTGCCCAACGTCCACATTTGACCCATGCGCACCAGCCGTGATTTGCCCGATTGGAATGCCCTGGCGACTTACGGCGACGATGAACTGCCCCTGCTCGACACGGCCCTGCTGATTGCCCGCGACGAGTATCCGCACCTGGATGCGGCCGGTTACGAGGCCACGCTGCAATCCTATGCCGACGACCTGAAGCCTCGCCTGAGCGCCGATGGCGACCTGCCGGCGACGCTGACGACGATCAATCGCTACCTGTTCGACGAACTCGGCTTCGCCGGCAACAACCACCAGTACGACGACCCGCGCAACAGCTACTTGAACGAAGTGTTCGATCGCAAGCTGGGCATTCCGATTTCGCTGGCGGTGGTGCAGATCGAGCTGATGCGACGCCTGGGCCTGCCGCTGGACGGCATTTCATTCCCCGGCCATTTCCTGGTGCGCCTGCCGGTGGACGACGGCATCCTGGTGATGGACCCGTACAACAAGGGCCGCCCGGTAAGCGCCGAGGAATTGCGCGAACGTGCCTCGCCGCACCTGGGCGGACACGCGCCGGACGACGTGCAATTGATCGAGATACTCGCGCCGGCGACGCATCGCATGATCCTGGCGCGCATGCTGCGCAACCTCAACGGCCTGTACCTGGAAAGCGCCGACTGGGAGCGCGTCGCGCGCACCGCCGACCGCCTCGTGAAGATTTCACCGGAATCGTCCGAGGCCTGGCGCGACCGCGGCATGGCCTATCGCGAACTGGGCTACAGCAAGGGTGCCCGGGAAGACCTGGCGCGTTACCTGCAGATGCAACCGGGCGCGAGCGATGAAGAAGCGGTGCGCGCGCTGCTGGTGGAAGTCAGCGGGCAGCGTTCGCGCCTGAATTAGGCGGGCATCAACTCGAAATCGGATTTGGTGACGCCGCAATCGGGGCAGCACCAGCTGTCGGGAATGTCTTCCCAACGCGTACCGGCGGCGATGCCGTCCTCGGGCAGGCCTTCAGCTTCGTCGTAGATGAATCCGCACACCACGCACATCCAGCAGCGGTAAGCCACCTGCTCGGTCATTGCCATCTCGGTCATTGCCATCTCTGTTGGATCGGAACGCTATCATTGTCTCATCCCGTCCGTGGCCAAGACATGAATTCGCGCACCCTTTCGACGCTTCGCGGCCTGTACCTGCTGACACCGGACGAGCCGGACACGCAGCGGCTGGTGGCGAGGGTGGCCGAGGTCATCGCCGAGGGCACCGTGCTGCTGCAATACCGGAACAAGACGGCCGACGCAGCGCTGCGCCGACGGCAGGCGCAAGCGCTGTTGCCGCTGTGCGACGCGCACGGCGTGGGGCTGGTGGTCAACGATGACTGGCGGCTGGCGGCCGACATTGGCGCGGCAGGCGCCCATCTGGGCAAAACCGACGGCGACCTGGCCCAGGCCCGGCACGCCATCGGGCCGGATGCCCTGCTCGGAGCGTCCTGCTACGACAGCATCGACCTGGCGGCAGCGGCGCGGTCGGCGGGTGCGAACTACGTCGCCTTTGGCGCGTTCTTCGACTCGGGCACCAAACCCGCGGCACGGCGCGCGCCGTTGGCGATTCTCGCGCAGGCCCGCTCGCTGGGGCTGCCGACGGTGGCGATCGGGGGCATTACCCCGGACAATGCACGCTTCCTGCTGGCGGCGGGTGCAGACCTGCTTGCCGTGCTCGGTGCGGTCTTCGAGGCCGCCGATCCCGCCGCCGCCGCGCGCGCCCTCGTTTCCTGTTTCGAATCGGACCCCCAATGAACCATCAGGTCAGCCACGAACTTTTCACCCGCGCATTGCAACTGATGCCGGGCGGCGTCAATTCGCCGGTACGCGCCTTCAAGTCGGTCGGCGGCGAACCCTTCTTCGCCAAGCGCGCCGAAGGCGCCTACCTGATCGACGTGGATGGCAACCGCTACGTGGACTACATCGGCAGCTGGGGCCCGATGATCGCCGGCCACGCGCACCCGAAAGTACTCGAGGCGGTGGCGCGGGTGATGGTGGACGGCCTGAGCTTCGGCGTGCCGAATGCGCTGGAAGTGACGATGGCCGAGACCATCACGCGCCTGGTGCCGAGTTGCGAAATGGTGCGCATGGTCAACTCCGGCACCGAGGCCACGCTGTCGGCGATCCGCCTGGCGCGCGGCGCGACGGGGCGCAACCGCATCGTGAAATTCGAGGGCTGCTACCACGGCCATGGCGACTCCTTCCTGGTGAAGGCGGGCTCGGGAATGCTGACCCTGGGCGTGCCCGATTCGCCGGGCGTGCCCAAGTCGCTGGCCGACCTCACGTTGACCCTGCCCTTCAACGACCGCGATGCCGCGACCGAAATGTTCGACGCCTGCGGCAGCGAGATCGCCGCGCTGATCATCGAGCCGATCGTCGGCAATGCCAATTGCATCCTGCCGCGCGACGGTTACCTGCAACACCTGCGCGACTTGTGCACGAAGCACGGCACGGTGCTGATCTTCGATGAAGTGATGACCGGCTTCCGCGTCGCGCTGGGCGGCGCGCAGGCACGCTACGGCATCACGCCGGACCTGAGCACCTTCGGCAAGATCATCGGCGGCGGCATGCCGGTCGGCGCCTATGGCGGACGTGCCGACCTGATGCGACAGATCGCGCCGAGCGGCCCGATCTACCAGGCCGGCACGCTCAGCGGCAATCCGGTGGCGATGGCCGCGGGCCTGGCGACGCTGGAGTTGATCCAGGCGCCGGGCTTCCATGATGCACTCGAGGCCACCACGCACCGACTGTGCGACGGACTTGAAGCGGCGGCGCGCGAA
>JAPLSI010000132.1 GCA_026398715.1 Gammaproteobacteria bacterium | reverse complement strand
AACCCACCCAGCGCATCGACCCACTGTCGGCCGCCGTTTCGCGCACCAGCGGGATGCGCTGGATTTCGGTGTATTCGAGCAGGTCCTGGTTGCCTTCCAACCGGCGTTTTTCCAGCACCAATACGACGCTGTCCACGCCCGGCGCGGCGCGCAATGCAAACTGCACCCGCGTTCCCGCCACCAAGGCGCCGAACGGCGATCGGTCGGCCAGCAGCCGCGAGTCATGCACCAGGCTTAGCGCAACCGGATCGGTGACCTGCTTGCGCACGGAATCGGTGAAGGTCTTGGGGCCGGCCGTCAACGTCGGTTGCCCGCCGGGGAAGGCCAGGCGCAGCGTGTGTGCGCCGGTAAAGGCAAACGAAAGGTTGCCGGCGCCGCCGGGCACGGTGCCGCGGCCGAGCACCATCGGCTTGCTGGCGGCAAGGGTCCCGCCGCCGCCGATGCCGCCATAGGTGAAGGACGGCGTCCACGACTCATCGGCAATCTTGAATTCCTGATGGCCGATCTGGTTGACGTTTATGTAGTACGCATCGCAGCTGTAGGTGAAGGCGTATTCGTCCAGCGCTGCCCAATTGTTGAGGCTGCCGCGCAGGTACAGCGTGGGCTCGCCAGCCGGCACGGGCTCGCACTTGGCGTTGTTCGGTGCAGTGGACATGGTCGCGGCAATTCCTGGCGGAGCGATGAGGCAGGTCAATAATGCCAGTGCGCGAATGTTCATTGACGTCAGCCTTTCACGCCGCCTGCGGTCAGGCCGGAAACGATCCAGCGCTGCGCCGCCAGGAACACCAGCGTGATCGGCAGGCCCGACAGCACGGCCGCCGCCGCGAAATCACCCCACAGGTATTTCTGTTCGTACAGGTAATACTTCGAACCCACGGCGAGGGTCAGGTTGTTCTCTTCGCGCAGCAACACGCTTGCCACGGGATACTCGATGATCGTGCCGATGAAGGCCAGCAGGAACACCACCATCAGGATCGGCACCGCCATCGGCAGCAACACGTGGCGGAAGGCCTGCCAATGGGTCGCGCCGTCGACCTTTGCGCATTCCTCGATCTCGACGGGAATGGTTTCGAAATAGCCGCGGATCGTCCAGATATGCATGGCCACGCCGCCCAGGTAGGCCAGGATCAGGCCCGCGTGCGTCTCGATGCCCAGCCACGGCACGTAGGCGCCGATGGTGTCGAAAATTGCATAGATGGCCACCAGCGCCAGCACCGCCGGGAACATCTGCAACAAGAGCATGGAATTCAGGATGCCGGCCTTGAAGCGGAAACGCAGCCGCGCAAACGCATACGCCGCCGTGGTCGAGATGGCGACGATCAGCAAGGCCGAGATGCCGGCGATCTTGATCGAGTTGAACAACCAGCGCAGCACCGGGAACGGCGGCACCACCAGGCTGCCGTCGGCGCCCTGGTAGGAGATGCCGAGCGCCAGCTTCCAGTGCTCCAGGCTGATCGTGTCGGGGATCAGCGAGCCAGTGGAAAAATTGCCCGGCCGCAGCGAAATCGAGACCACCGCCAGCAGCGGGAAGATGGTGATCGCAATCAGCGCGATCAATCCAATATGCGCGGCGATCAGGCGCCAGCGCTGGCTGCGTCCGGTAACGATGGCCATGTCAGCAAGCCCTCACTTCAAGTCCTGGTTGACGCGCGCGATCCTCAAATGGGCCAGCGACAACAGCGCGACCATGAAGAAGATCATCGTGGAAATCGCCGCCGCCAGGCCGAAGTTCTGGCCCGAATCCTGGAAGGCGATGCGGTAGGTGTAGGACACCAGGATGTCGGTGGTGCCGGCCGGGATCTTGGTGTTGAGGAAGTCGGGCCGGCCGTTGGTCAGCAGCGCGATCAGCACGAAGTTGTTGAAGTTGTAGGCGAAGGCCGAGATCAGCAGCGGCATCAGCGGCTTGACGATGAGCGGTGCGGTGATCTTGAAGAAATTGGTGAGCGGTTTCGCGCCGGCGATGGCCGAGGCCTCGTACAGGTCGGCGGGAATGGCTTTGATCAGGCCCGCGCACAGCACCATGATGAACGGATAACCCAGCCAGGTATTGACGATGAGGATCATCACCTTGGCCAGCAGCGGGTCCGCGAACCAGGCCGGCTTTATTCCAAACAGCGCATCAAGAATTGCGTTGATTTCGCCGAAGTTCTGGTTGAACAGCCCCTTGAAGACCAGGATCGAAATGAAACCCGGCACGGCATAGGGCAGGAACAGCAAAGTGCGATACAGCGTGCGAAAACGCAGCGCTTCCCAATTCAGGACCACCGCCAGCGTCATGCCGATGATCAGGGAAAAAACGACTGTCAGCGTCGCGAAAACCAGGGTCCAGGCGAATATCGAAAGGAAGGGCCCGCGGAAATCGGGGTCGGAGAACATGCGCACGAAGTTCGCGAAGCCGACGTTGACCTTGAAGCCGGGCTGCAACTGCGCGCCATCGGGCGTTTCGAAGAAGCCGGTCTTCATGTTCGGCGCGTAGGTCTCGCCGGTGCCCGCGCGGGTGAGCGAGCCGTCGGGATTGGCCTTCCACACCGCGTTCAGCGGGCCGAACTCGCGCACGCCGGCATAACTGAGCAAGCGACCATCGGGCAACTTGAGCTTGAGCTGCATCAGCACGTCGCGATGGCGCAATACATCCTTCAGCGGCAGCGGCTCGTTGATGTGGAAGCTGGCCTTTTCCAGCGGCAGCATCTCGGTCTGTGCGGGCGGGCTGGCCGCGCGCAAGGCCAGCGGCGTGGACAGCAGGCTGCGGGCCTGGAGCTGCGCCAGTTTTTCCGGATCGGCCTCGTCCTCGGGTTCGTGCAGGGGCGTGAGCACGATGCGGAACTCGTCGCCATCGGCGTGCAGGGTGTAGCCCAGCGTCTGCGCTTCGTCGGGCAGGGTCTGTTCGAGCAGGTAGGCGCGCGCGCGTTCCTGGCTGAGCAGGTTGTTCGACGAATAATTCGTAAAACCAATCTGCACCGTATACAGCAGCGGAAAGGCCACGAACAAAGCCATGCCCGCCAGGCCCGGGAACAGGTAGCGATAGGCAAAGGCCACGTTCGACAGGTAGATGTAGAAACCCACCGACACCATGGCCAGCACGGCCAGCGCCCAGAACGGATGGCCGGTGAGGTAGATGTTGAACACCAGGAACAGGAAGGCCAGCGCCATCGCCAGCACCAGCGGCCACTTCAACCATCGGCCAAGGGCGTGGCTGCTCATTTGGTCTTTATCCGCGCGGCCGCGCCGTCGAGTGCGTCTTTCGGCGACTGCCGGCCGGTGGTGATGGCTTCAAGCGCTGCGTCCATCGCGGTGAAGAACTTGCCGGTCTCGGGAATATTCGGGATCGGTTCGCCGAGGCGGGCGTTCTCCATGGTTGCGCTGATGTTGGGGTCGGACGCCAGTTCGGCGAAGAAAGCCTTGTTCGCCGGCGTGCCCAGCGGCACGTCGGCATTGATGGTCTTCAGGCTCTCCACCCGCAGCAGATGGTTCTCGATGAACTCGCGGGCGATGTCCTTGACCTTGCTGGGCGCGGCGATCATGCAACCGAGCACGCCGACGAAAGGCTTGGCGGCCTTGCCGTTGACGCTGGGAATCGGCGCGACGCCGAAATCGATCCCGCTGCGCTTGGCGTTGTCCCAGGCCCACGGGCCGGAGATCATCATCGCCACTTCGCCGCGACTGAAGCCGCTTTCCATTTCTGCGTAACCGGCGCCCTTGGGCATCGTTCCGCCCTTCACCATGCGCGACAAGACCTCGGCTGCGGCGACGGCGCCCGGCGCATTGACGCCGACATCGCGCACGTTCAAGTCGCCCTTGTCGTTGCGGCCGAAGATATAGCCGCCGGAACCTGCCAGCATCGGCCAGGTGAAGAAGCTCTTGTTGTAATCCCAGAGGATCGCCTTCTTTCCCTGCGCGGCGAAAGCGCGATCCATCTCGATCACTTCCTCGAATGACTTCGGCGGCCTGGGCACCAGCTTCTTGTTGTAGATCAGGCCGATCGATTCGATGGCGAGCGGATAACCCCAGGTCTGGCCCTGGTACTGGAAAGCCTTCCAGGCCGAGCCATCGATTTCATCGCGGAGTTTTGCGCGCGGGCGGATCGGCACGATCAGCCCCGACCGCGCCCACTCGCCGGCCCGGTCGTGCGGCCAGCAGAAAACATCGGGGCCCTTGCCGGCGCCGCTGGAGGACTGGAACTTGTCGGGCGCCCCTTCCGGATGTTGCACGGTGACCTTGACGCCCGATTCGCGTTCGAAGGCGTCGCCTACTTTCTGCAGGCCGTTATAGCCCTTGTCGCCGTTGATCCAGACCAGCAGCTTCAGGTCACCGGCCTGCGCAACCGGCGCCAACGCCAGGCCGATCGCGGCCAGCAGCGCGAGCGATCGCGCACGACGCAGGGGCGCAAGGCGTGCCGCTGGATTCACGCGGCGACACCGGTTGGCGCGGCAGCGGCGCGACGGCGCGCGAAGGCCTTGCCGCTGGCGTCGAACAGGTAGCAATCGCGGTCGGCGATGCCGAGCGCCAGCACCTGGCCGCCGCGCACCCGGGACTGGCCGCTGAGGGTGCAGGTCAGTGCTTCCTCGACGCCGGCCATCGTGCAATAGGCCTGGGTGGAACTACCCAGCGATTCGACGAAGGTGACCGTCACCGACATCAGGTTCGGGCCCGTTTCGACGCGCAGGTGTTCGGGGCGCACGCCCAGCGTCACTTCGTCGCCGATCTTCGCCTGGGACGCATCCACGTCGCAGTGGATCACTTCGCCGGAGCCCAGTTGCACGGTGGCGGCTTGCGCGGAGATTTCGGTAAGGCGACCGGGAATGAAGTTCATGCGCGGCGAGCCGATGAAGCCGGCAACAAAAAGATTGTCGGGGTGTTCGTAGAGTTCGAGAGGCGAGCCCACTTGCTCGATGCGTCCCGCATTCAACACGACGATGCGATCGGCCAGCGTCATGGCCTCGACCTGGTCGTGCGTGACATAGACCATCGTGGTCTTGAGGTCTTCATGCAGCTTGGCGAATTCGTAACGCATGCGCACGCGCAACGCGGTGTCGAGGTTCGACAACGGTTCGTCGAACAGGAAGACTTCAGGTTTACGCACGATGGCGCGACCGATGGCGACGCGCTGCCGCTGGCCGCCGGACAGATCCTTGGGCTTGCGTTCGAGCAGGTGGTCGATGTGCAGCAGTTTCGCGGCCTGTTGCACCTCGCGGTCGATCTGGTCCTTCGGAACCTTGGCCAGCTTCAGGCCGAAGGCCATGTTGTCGTAGAGGTTCATGTGCGGATACAGCGCGTAGCTCTGGAACACCATCGCGATGCCGCGCTCGGCCGGGGGCACGTCGTTGACCCGGCGTCCGCCGATGGTCAGTTCCCCGGCGCTGATGTCCTCCAGGCCGGCGATGACCCGCAGCAGGGTCGACTTGCCGCAGCCGGACGGCCCGACGAAGACCATGAACTCGCCGTCCCGGATCTGCAGGTCCACCCCGTGCAGGATGCGCACGTCACCGAAATCCTTGACGATTCCGGACAAGCCTACGTCTGCCATGTCACCCCTCCGTGCCCTAGCGCTATGTAGTTTAACGACATCCGGCCGGGGATGGCTGCTGCAATCGCACAATTGCTAGGCCTTGTCCCCATTGGATAAGATCGGCTTTGTGAACGAGGGCTCGTAATTAAACTACACCCAGCCGCCTGTTCGGGGATAATCTGCCGACCCTGCCCACCGCGCCCTGCCCGGCCGGCAGTCCACGCCTTCCAGAGTAAATGCCCAAGCCGTGAACGCCAAGACAAGTTCCAAGCCATCCAGCGCTGCCAACGACACCCTGGCCGAGGCCTTCGCCAGGGCGTTCGGGGACGATCTGGCCCAGTCCAGCCGGGGCGCCACCCGCGAGGCCTGCCTGCGCGCCGCCGCCACCGCCTGCCGCGGACTGCTGGGCGAGCGCTGGGCCCGAACCCAGGCGGCCGACCGGCAGCGCCTGGCTGAAGGCGCCAGCCGCCGCGTGCACTACCTTTCAATGGAATTCCTGATGGGCCGGGCGCTGGGCAATGCCCTGGCCGCACTGGGCCTGACCGGCGAGCTGCAGAAGGCGCTTGCGCCGAGCGGACAGGACCTGGGCAGCGTATTGGAGCGCGAACCCGACGCCGCGCTGGGCAATGGCGGCCTGGGCCGCCTGGCCGCCTGCTTCCTGGATTCCTTCGCCGAACTCGACGTGCCCTCCTTTGGGTACGGGCTTCGCTATCGCTACGGCATGTTCGCCCAGCAGATCCAGGACGGGCGGCAGGTGGAAGTGCCCGACGCGTGGATGCAGGGCGGGGCCGGCTGGGACGTGCCGCGGCCGGAACTGGCCTATCCGGTCGGCTTCGGCGGACGGGTGATGACCGAGGGCGGCGCGCGGCGCTGGATTCCCGGCGAGCGCCTGGTGGCCGAGGCCTTTGATTTCATCGTGCCCGCGCACCAGGGCGAACACGTGTCCACGCTGCGCCAATGGCAGGCGCGCGCGGAAGACCCGATCGACTTCGCGGCATTCTCGCGCGGCGACCATGCACAAGCGGCGCGCCTGCAAGTGCAGGCCGATGCGCTGAACTGGGTGTTGTACCCGGACGACAGCAGCCAGGCCGGCCGCGAACTTCGCCTCAAGCAGGAAGCCTTCCTGGTCAGTGCCTCCCTGCAAGACCTGATCGCGCGGCACATCCACGAACACGGCAACCTGCACCAGCTCGGCCGTCGCAACGCCATCCACCTCAACGACACGCATCCGGCGCTGGCGCCCGCGGAGTTGATGCGACTGCTCGTGGACGTGCACGGCCTGGCCTGGAACGAGGCCTGGACCATTACCCGGCAGGCGGTGTCCTACACCAACCACACGCTGATGCCCGAAGCGCTGGAAACCTGGCCGCTGCGCCTGTTCGAGGAACTGCTGCCGCGCCATCTGGAAATAATCTACGAGATCAACCATCACCTGCTTGCCGACGTGGCCAAGCGGTTCCCGGGCGACGACGCGCTGTTGTCGCGCGTGTCGTTGATCGAGGAAAAGGGCGATCGTCGGGTGCGCATGGCGGCGCTGGCGATCGTGGCATCGCACAAGGTCAATGGCGTGTCGGCGCTGCATTCGAACCTGATGGTCGAGACGATCTTTGCCGATTTCGCGAAACTCTTTCCCGACCGCTTCATCAACGTGACCAATGGCGTGACGCCGCGGCGCTGGCTGATGCAGGCCAACCCGGGCCTGTCGTCCTTGCTGGACTCGCGCATCGGCCAGGGTTGGCGACGCGACCTGGGCGAGCTGTCGAAACTCGCGCCCCTGGCCGTCGACCCCGTGCTGGGCGCGCAGTTCCTGGCAACCAAACGCGACAACAAGGTGCAACTGGCCGAGTTGATTCGTCGCGAGCTGGGCATTGCCGTGGACCCGGACAGCCTGTTCGACGTGCAGGTAAAGCGCATCCACGAATACAAGCGGCAGCTGCTGAATTTGCTGCACGTGGTCGCGCGCTACCACGCCATCATCGACAAGCCGGGCGCTCCGGTGGTGCCGCGCACGGTGATCCTGTCGGGCAAGGCGGCCTCTGCCTATCACTCGGCCAAACTCATCATCCAGCTGGCGCACGACATCGCCCGCGTGGTGAATTCCGACCCGCGCGTGGCCGGCCGGTTGAAGCTGGTGTTCCTGCCCAATTATTCGGTCAGCCTGGCCGAAGCGATCATCCCGGCTGCGGATCTGAGCGAGCAGATTTCTACGGCCGGCACCGAAGCGTCGGGCACCGGCAACATGAAGTTCGGGATGAACGGCGCACTGACCATCGGCACCTGGGACGGCGCGAACATCGAGATGGCGCAGGCCATGGGCCGGGAGAACATGTTCGTGTTCGGCCTGTCGACCGAGCAGGTGCGCGACGTGAAGGCCCTGGGCTACGACCCGCGCCTGCACGTGGAAGAGAACCGGACCCTGATGCGGGTGATGGACGCCATCGCTGGCGGCCAGTTCTCGCGCGGCGACGAACGTCGTTATCGCCCCCTGACCGACGGATTGCTCAACCAGGACAACTACCTGCTGATGGCGGATTTCGCGTCCTACCTGCAGGCGCAGTCGCAGGTGGACGCCCTGTTCGCGCAGCCGGAGGCCTGGGCGACACGCGCGCTGCTGAATATCGCGGCGATGGGCGAGTTTTCTGCGGACCAGACGATCGCGCGCTATCTTGCACAGGTCTGGCGCGTGCCGGCGGCCGGGTGAGTTGGTCCGGCCCCGCGGTCGGCGCCCCATCGGAGACCGCGCTTGATTGACGAGGCCCACGTACTCGCCCTTATCGGCGGCCAGCATGCCGATCCGTTTGCCGTGCTCGGGATGCACGCGGCCGGCGACGGTCGCCTGTGGGTTCGTGCAATGTTGCCCGGTGCGGATTCGGTCGTGGTGCGCGATGCGCGCAGCGGCGTCGTGCTGGTCGAGTTGAAGCGCCGTCATCCGGCTGGTTTCTTTGAAGCGGCGGTGCCGCGCCGGCGCAAGCCTTTCGACTATCGCCTGGGCATTCGCTGGCAGCAGGGCCACGACCAGTTACTCGCCGACGCCTATGCCTTCGGCCCGCAACTTTCCGACGCCGACTTGTTGGCGCTGCACGAAGGCCGGCATGCACGCGCCTATCTCGTGCTTGGCGCACACCCGCTTCGACAACACGACGTGGATGGCGTTCGCTTTGCGCTGTGGGCACCCAATGCGCGCCGCGCCAGCGTGGTTGGCGACTTCAATGGCTGGGACGGCCGACGCCATCCGATGCGGCTGCGCCACCTGGCCGGTGTATGGGAGATCTTCATTCCGCATGCAGGCATCGGCGACCGCTACAAGTTCGAACTGATCGGCCCCGACGGCAGCCTGCTGCCGCTGAAGTCCGACCCTTACGCATTCTTTGCCGAACTGCGCCCGGACACGGCCAGCCGCGTCGCACCCTTGCCAGACGCGATGCCGCTTTCCGTGGAACGCGCCCACGCCAATGCGCGCGCCGCGCCCGTTTCTATTTACGAAGTGCACCCGGGGTCGTGGCGGCTGGGCGAAGGCCTGTTTCCCACCTGGGACGAACTGGCCGCGACACTGCCAGCGCATGCCGCGGACCTTGGCTTCACGCATGTGGAGCTGATGCCGGTCAGCGAACATCCCTTCGATGGGTCCTGGGGTTACCAGACGCTGGGGCTGTATGCGCCCAGCGCGCGCTTCGGTCCGCCGGAGGGCTTCGCGCGCTTCGTCGCGGCCTGCCATGCGCGTGGGTTGGGCGTGCTGCTCGATTGGGTGCCCGCGCATTTCCCATCCGATGCGCACGGCCTGGCGATGTTCGACGGCACCGCGCTGTACGAATACGCAGACCCGCGCGAAGGCTTCCATCGCGACTGGAACACGCTGATCTACAACTTCGGCCGGCGCGAGGTGCGCGATTTCCTGGCCGGCAATGCGTTGTACTGGCTGGAACGCCACGGCGTGGATGGCCTGCGGGTGGATGCGGTGGCATCGATGCTCTATCGCGATTATTCGCGCCCCGCCGGCGAGTGGATTCCGAATGCGCACGGCGGCCGCGAGAATCTCGAAGCCATCTCTCTTTTGCGCCGCGTGAATGAAACCGTCGGCAGCGCGACGCCCGGCGCCATCACGGTGGCGGAGGAATCGACGGCCTTCCCCGGCGTGTCTGCGCCGACCAGCGTGGGCGGCCTGGGCTTCCACTACAAATGGAACATGGGCTGGATGAACGACACGCTGCATTACATGCGCGAGGACCCCATCCACCGGCGCTGGCACCACGACAAGATGAGCTTCGGCCTGGTCTATGCCTTCAGCGAAAATTTCGTGCTGCCGCTGTCGCATGACGAAGTGGTGCACGGCAAGGGCTCGCTGCTGGGCAAGATGCCCGGCGATGCCTGGCAACGCTTCGCCAACCTGCGCGCGTATTACGGGTTCATGTGGGGGCATCCGGGCAAGAAGCTGTTGTTCATGGGCCAGGAATTCGCCCAGCCCGACGAATGGAACCACGATGCCGAACTGCCCTGGGCGCTGCTGGACAGCGCGCCGCATGCAGGCGTGCAGGCGCTGGTGCGAGACCTCAACCATCTGTACCGCCAGGCACCGGCGCTGCATGCGCTTGATTGCGAGGCCGCCGGTTTCGACTGGCTGGTGTCGGATGACGCCGAGAATTCCGTGTTCGCGTGGGCGCGACACGATGGCCTGGGTGGCACGGCGCTGGTGGTTAGCAACTTCACGCCGGAACCGCGTCGCGCCTATCGCCTGGGCGTGCCCGGTGGCGCCAGCCATTGGCGCATCGCGCTGGATACCGACGACGCGCGCTATGGCGGCAGCGGCATGATCCCGGCATCGGCGGGCCTGGACGGACATGCCCGCCTGCACGCGCAGGCCATCCCCTGCCACGGGCGCGGGCACTCGCTCTTGCTCGACCTGCCGCCACTGGCCACGATATTCCTGTTGCCCGCCTGAGCCCTGCCCGAATGATCGAGACCCAACCGATGCAGGAAGGACGCCACGAGCCGATGGGCGCCAGCGCCCGCGATGGCGGCGTCAACTTCGCGGTGTTTTCGCAACATGCCGAGCGCATCGAGGTCTGCGTCTTCGATGCGCAGGGCCATGCCGAGATTTCCCGGCACCGGCTGCACGGCCCACACGACGCCGTCTTCCACGGCTTCCTTCCCGATGCGGGGCCAGGGCTGGTGTACGGGTTGCGGGCGCACGGCCCGTATCGTCCCGAGGCCGGGCATTTGTTCAATGCGAACAAGTTGCTGCTCGACCCGTATGCACGCGAGATCGTCGGCAAGTTCCAGTGGCAGCCGGCCAACCACGGCTACACCCTGGGCGATGCGCATGGCATCCGCACGCCCGACCCGCGCGACACCGCCGACATCGCGCTGAAGGCGCGGGTGGCACAGCCCGACAGCCCCGCACCGGGCTGGTCCAACGCGCCCCGGCACCGCGACGCCGACGTCGTCCTGTACGAAGTGCACGTCAAGGGTTTTTCAAAGTTGCTGCCCGGCGTTCCCGAAAACCTGCGGGGCACGTACGCGGGCCTGGCGCATCCGGCGGCGATCGCGCACTTCAAGTCCCTGGGCGTCACTACCCTTTCGCTGCTGCCGGTGCAGTACTGCGTGGACGAGGGCCACCTGGCCGAACGCGGCCTGGTCAATTACTGGGGCTACAACACGCTGGGTTTCTTCTGTCCCGATCCACGGCTCGCGCAGCAATCGGGCGACCCGACTGCCGTCATCGCCGAATTCCGCCAGATGGTGGACGAACTGCACCGCCATGGCCTGGAAGTGGTGCTGGACGTGGTCTACAACCACACGCCCGAAGGCAGCGAGCTCGGCCCGACACTCAGCTTCCGCGGGCTGGACCACGCCAGCTGGTATCGCCTGATGCATGAGGACCGCAGCCGCTGCGAAAACCTGACTGGCTGCGGCAACACCTTGAATGTTTCGCATCCGAAGGTCACCCAGTTCGTGCTCGACTCCTTGCGATATTGGGTGCGCGAGATGGGCGTGGATGGCTTCCGCTTCGACCTGGCGCCGGTGCTCGGCCGCACGGGGCATGGCTTCGATCCCTGCGCGCCGTTTTTCCATGCCTTGCGCCAGGATCCGATCCTTGCGCGGGCGCGATTGATTGCCGAACCCTGGGACGCAGGCCCGCAGGGTTACCAGGTCGGTCGGTTCCCCGGCCGGTTCCAGGACTGGAACGACAAGTTCCGCGATGCGGTGCGTGGCTACTGGCTGCGCCAGGGCGTGGACCGTGGCGCGTTCGCGCGGCGCTTCACCGCCTCCGACGATTTGTTCCACCATCGCAGTCCGCAGGCGTCGGTCAATTTCATCAGCGTGCACGACGGTTTCACGCTGGCCGACCTGACCAGCTATTCGCGCAAGCACAACCAGGCCAATGGCGAAAACAACCATGACGGCCGCGACGATGAGCTTTGCGCCAATTTCGGCGTTGAGGGAAAGACGTCCGACCCCGATATCCTCGAGCGGCGCCGCCGGGTGCGCCGGGCGATGATGGCCACGCTGATGCTGGCGCAGGGCACGCCGATGCTGTGCGCAGGCGACGAGATCGGCAACAGCCAGCAGGGCAACAACAACGCCTACTGCCAGGACAATCCGACCGCGTGGCTCGACTGGGAACACACCGACCACGACCTGCAGGCATTCGTTGCACGGCTGGTCGCACTGCGCCGCGCCGAGCCGCTGCTGCACCACGACCACTGGTTTGCCTCCGCCGCCGAAGCGCGTCGCGCGTCGGTGCATTGGCAATTGCCCAATGCCGGCGAGATCCGAATCCAGGACTGGCACGACGTGAATGCGCATGCCCTGGCCTGCCTGGTTTCGCCAGCGATGGATGACGCATCTCACGCGCATGCCTTGATGGTGTTGTTCAATCCCGACCCGGACGAAACAAGTTTTGCGCTTGCCCCCGGCAACTGGACGCTGTTGCTCGACTCCGGCAGTACGATGCCGACTGATGGCAAGCCCTTGTCCGGCTGGGCGCACGTGCCCGGACGATCGCTGCTGGTTCTTCGACAGTCGAAAGGTCCGCGGACCCACCGACCCTCCCCTCCTTCCGACGAAGCACGCCCATGAAACTCGACCAACGACGCTCCGGCGTCCTGCTGCACATCACTTCCCTGCCGGGCCCGTATGGCATCGGCGATTTCGGGCCTGCCGCCTATCAATACGTGGATTGGCTGGCCGCCGCCGGCCAGCGCGTCTGGCAGGTGTTGCCGACCACGCCGGTCGGGCCCTGCGACTCGCCCTACCAAAGCGTGTCGGCCTTCGCCGGCAGTCCGCTGATGGTCGCGCTGGAACCCTTGATCGAAAAAGGCTGGCTGCCCGCGCCGGAATTGAGCGCCGGACTGTTCGACAGCAAGCGCGTGGACTACGGGCGCGTCATTCCTTGGCGCACGCGGCAACTGCGACTTGCCGCGGCCGGATTCTTCACGCGCGCCAGCGAGGCGCAGCGTTCCGAATTCGACTTGTGGCGCCAGGTGCAGGCTTACTGGCTGGCCGACTATTCCCTGTTCATGGCGCTGGAGTCCGCACACGGAGGCAAGCCGTTCTGGGAATGGGACGCGCCGCTGCGATCGCGTGTTCCGGCCGCGCTGGAATCGGCGCGCGGCCAGCACGCCGACGAAATTGCCTTCTGGGATTTCGTGCAATGGTGCTTCGACACGCAATGCGCCGACCTTCGCGCCTACGCGGCCTCGCGCGACGTGGCGATCCTGGGTGACTTGCCGATCTTCATCGCGCACCACAGCGCCGATTGCTGGGCGCGCCCCGACCTTTACTACCTGGATGAAAATTTCCAGCCGACCGTGGTCGCCGGCGTACCGCCCGATTCGATGGGTCCGTTGGGCCAGCGCTGGGGCAATCCGCTGTATCGCTGGGAACGCATGGCCGCGGAGAATTTTTCCTGGTGGACTGCCCGCGTGAAGCGCGCGCTCGAACAAGCCGACATCCTGCGCATCGACCACTTCCGCGGCTTCGCCGGCTACTGGGAAATTCCCGCCAGTTGTCCCACGGCCATCGAAGGGCGCTGGGTTCCGGCCCCGGGCAAGGAATTGTTCGCGGCCATCGCGCAGGCCTTGGGCGAACTGCCGATCGTTGCCGAGGACCTGGGCCTGATCACGCCGGACGTAATCGAACTGCGCGATGGTTGCGGCTTCCCCGGCATGCGCATCCTGCAATTTGGATTTGGCGGCAATGGCGACCATGAATTCCTGCCGCACAACTACAGCCGCGAAACCGTCGCCTACACCGGCACCCACGACAACGAGACCGTGCGCGGCTGGTGGCAAAACGCCCCGGCGCATGAACGCCACTTCGCCGAAGTCTATTTGAACGCGACCGCCGAGGACTGCCATTGGCGCATGATCCAGGCGGCCTGCAACTCGGTCGCCTGCATGGCGGTCTTCCAGATGCAGGACGTGCTGGGCCTGGATGGCAGCCATCGCATGAATTTGCCGGGCACGACCGAGGGTAATTGGTCGTGGCGCTTTGATTGGTCGATGGTCGGGCCGGAACACGCCCGCACCCTGGGCCGCATCGCCGCCGCCAGCGGGCGCGGTCCGTTCGGCCTGATCGGCTAGGCGACAACGCACATGGCAACGACGCCGTTTGGCTGGGCCGTGGTGGGCCCGGGCAGGATTGCCCACCGATTCGGCGAAGCCGTGCAGCGATTGCCCGGCATGGAACTGGTGGCCGTGCAGGGCCGCGATGCGACACGCGCGCGCGCCTACGCCGATCGCTGGTCGTCCGGACACGACGTCGCCATCCATCAGGGCATGGAAGGACTCGTCAACGACGACCGCGTGCACGGCGTCTACATCGCCACGCCGCATGCCTTCCATGCGCAAGCGGCGCGCGCCTGCCTGGCCGCGGGAAAGCCCGTGCTTTGCGAAAAGCCGCTGACCGTCAACGCGGCGCTGGCGACTGAACTGATCGGGATGTCGCGCAAGCACCGGGTGTTCCTGATGGAGGCGTTGTGGACGCGCTTCCTGCCGATTTACGAAGTGGTCGGACAATGGCTGGCGTCGGGCGCGATTGGCCCGGTCCGCGCGCTGCAATCCAACTTTTCCTTCAGCGTGCCCTTCGATCCGACGAACCGGTGCTTCGATGCGGCGCAGGCGGGCGGCGCGGTACTGGACATCGGCATCTATCCGCTGTCGATCACCCAGTGGTGCCTGCAGCAGGCGAATGCAACGCGTCCGGTACTGGAGGACATCCATGCCACCGGCCTGCTCGCGCCCACCGGCGTGGACCAGCGTTTCAGCGCAAGCCTCGGGTTTTCCGACAATGTGGTTTCACAACTGATGTGCGGCTTCGACGGCCCCGGCGAGAATGCCTTGCGCGTGTTTGGCGAAACCGGTGTCATCACCATCGAACCGCGCTTCTGGGAAGCGACGCGCGCGACCCTGCAAACGAAGGACGGCGAGCCGATCACCGAGCAACGCGCCTTCGCGATCAACGGTTTCGAGGGACAGATAGTGGAAGCGGTCGCCTGCATCGCGCGTGGCGATATCGAAAGCCCCGTCGTATCGCACGCCGATACCTTGCAGGTGACGCAATGGATGGATGCGATCCGCAGCCAGCTGGGCGTGGTCTATCCCTTTGAATAGGCAGGCCAGCACGACGACCCTGCCGCGCCCGCGGCTGGTGATGCTGGCCTGGCCGCTGATGGCCGAACTGGTGCTGGGTTTTGGCGTCGGACTGCTTGGCCTGTGGCTGGCCTCGCGTGAATCGGACACCGCGTCGGCAGCATTCGCCTTGTCCAACCAGGTGCTGGGCGCCTTCTTCCTGTTGTTTCGCATCATCAGCATGGGTGTCAGCGTGGTGATCACGCAGAACCTTGGCGCCGGCCATGTCACCGGCGCGCACCAGGTGGCGCGTGCGGCACTGGGCGCCAGCACCTGGCTGGGCATCGGCGCGGCGATCGTGGTGTTCCTTGGCGCCTGCCCCTTGCTGGACCTGGTGGATGCGCCAAGCGCGGTCCATGCACTGGGCCAGCCGTACCTGCAGATGCTGGCGTTCGCGTTGCTGCTCGACGCCTACAACGCCACGATGTCCTCGGTATTGCGCGCGCACCTGCGCACCCGCGAGGCGATGTTCAACATCCTGGCGATGCACTCGCTGCACCTGGCGCTGTGCCTTCCGCTGATGCGCGGCTTCGGCCCCGTGCCCGCGCTCGGCCTGCCGGGCTTCGCGCTGGCGATGGCGATCAGCCGCGGCTTCGGCATGGCCGTGCACCTGTGGTTGTGGCGGCGACAACTGAACCTGCATACGCAGGCCAGCGACTGGTGGCGAGTACATGCCGAACGGCTGGGCCCGGTGCTGCACATCGGCCTGCCCGGCGCGGCTGAAATGGTGTCGTATCGCGTGGCGATGCTGGTGTCGCTGGCAGTGGTGTCGGGCATGGGTACGCTGCAACTGGCCACGCACACGTATGCCTCGCAGTTGATGAACCTGATCGTTTTGTTCACCGTGGCGATTGGGTTCGCCGGTGAAATCCTGGTCGGGCACCAGGTGGGCGCGGGCCATCTGCACCAGGCCAATCGCATGGTTCGGCGCAGCCTGGCGCTGGGCCTGGCCGTGTCCTTCGTGATTGCGACCCTGGCCGCGGCCACTGCGCCATGGACCCTGCAACTGTTCACCCGCGACCCCGCCATCATCGCCAGCGCCACGACCCTGCTGTGGATCACCGTACTGCTCGAGCCGGGCCGCACCTGCAACATCGTGCTGATCAACGCATTGCGCGCGACCGGCGATGCGCGCTTCCCGGTGATGGTGGGCGCGGTTTCCATGCTGGTGGTGATGGCCGGCGGATCCTGGCTGCTGGGCGTGCATTTCAAACTGGGACTGGTCGGCGTGTGGATTGCCTACGCTTGTGACGAATGGGTGCGCGGGTTGATGATGTCGGCGCGCTGGTTCGGCCACGGCTGGGTCGGCGCGGCACGGCGCACGCGGCATCGCGTGCTGCGCCAGCGACGGATTGTGCAGGCATGACCATTTTCGTGCAGCGGGGGACGACGTGATTCGGGTGATGCTGGCTTTGCTATTGCTGTTGGCGGCAGCTAGCTGTGTCGCGCAAGCGCGGCCCGCTACGGCAGGCATGGGCGTCCGCGTGCTGGGTCCGCCGCTGGCCATTCCCGGACTCGATCGCACGCGCACGATTCGCATCTACCTGCCGCCGGGATACGACGACAGCCGGAAGCGCTACCGGGTCCTGTATATGTTCGACGCGCAAAACCTGTTCGATGACGCGACGTCCTTCGTGGGCGAATGGGGCGTGGACGAAAGCCTGGACGCGCTGGCGAAATCCGATGGCATCGAGTTGATCGTGGTCGGCATCGACCATGGCGACGACAAGCGCATCAGTGAACTGCGGCCCTGGGCGCATCCGCGTTTCGGCAAGGCAGAAGGCGATCAATTCCTTGATTTCGTGGTCGGTACCGTCAAGCCCTTCGTCGATCGCAACTACCGGACGCACATGGGGCGCAAGGACACCGGCATCGCCGGCAGCTCGCTGGGCGGATTGATGGCGCACTACGCCGTCCTCCGGCATCCCGACGTCTTCGGCCGGGTGGCCATCTTTTCTCCTGCGTACTGGATTGCCGACGAAATCTATCCTGCTACCGAAGCAGGCCGGCTCAAGCGGGGCACCCGCATCTATCTGGTGGCAGGCGACAAGGAAGGCCAGGACGAAGCAGGCCAGGCGAAGAACGTGGACAAGGTCCGCAAGATGGAATCGCTGCTGCAAGACGCGCAAGGCAGGCGCATCGAGTTGAAAACCGTGATCCGTCCCGGCGCCGGCCACGGCGAGGCGACGTGGCGCAGCGAATTTCCCGCGGCCATCCGATTCCTGTTCGGCGATCCGTCGCGACGGCAATGAGTACACCGCTTCCCGCCATCGGCTTCAATCCCCGGCCGCGCATCGAGGTGCTGCGCCTGGATGCGCAGGCTTCGTGCCTGGTGGTGGACGATGCCTTGCTCGATCCCGACGCCTTGCGCCAATACGCCGTGGCGCGGCGCGCGGATTTCGTGCAGGCGCCCTTCAACGCCTACCCGGGCATCGAACTTCCCATGCCGCTGGAATTTTCTGCGCGACTGCAGGACTTTTTCGACCGGCACATCCGCAACTCCCTTGGTGGCCGTCGTACGGTCAAGATGAACTCGCGATTGGCCATGGTGACCACGCCACCCGCCGCACTGGAGCCCAGGCAACGGATCTGCCATCGCGACAGCGCGTGGATCGAC
>JAPLSI010000140.1 GCA_026398715.1 Gammaproteobacteria bacterium | reverse complement strand
ATCGGCTGGGCATCACGCCCGGACATGTCTCGCGGCTGCTGCCGGACAGCCTCGGCCACGCCGAGGACACGCAGGCGCGGCTGGCCCGCTATCGGGCGAGGCGCTGATTCGATGAAGACCTACCTGGTCGGCGGCGCCGTGCGGGACCGCTTGCTCGGGCTCGATGGCAGCGACCGCGACCACGTGGTGGTCGGCGCCACGCCGGAAGAAATGTTGGCAGCGGGTTTTCGGCCCGTCGGCAAGGACTTCCCGGTCTTTCTGCATGCCAGCACCGGCGAGGAATACGCCCTGGCGCGCACCGAACGCAAGACTGCGCCGGGCTATCGCGGGTTTGTTTTCCATGCCGATTCGTCGGTGACGCTGGAAGCGGATCTTGCGCGCCGTGACTTCACCGTCAATGCGATCGCGCAGGACGAATCGGGCGGGCTGGTGGACCCGTATGGCGGCCAGGCCGATTTGAAGGCGCGCGTGTTGCGCCACGTTTCGCCGGCCTTTGGCGAAGACCCGGTGCGGATCCTGCGCGGCGCGCGTTTCCTGGCGCGCTTCGCCTCGTTGGGATTCACCGTCGCGCCCGAGACGCTGCAGCTGATGCGCGACATGGTCCAGCGCGGCGAAGTGGACCATCTGGTCGCCGAGCGCGTCTGGCAGGAAATGCAGCGCGCGCTGGCATCCGAACGCCCGTCTGCGTTCATCGGCCTGCTGCGCGACTGCGGCGCACTGGCGCGCCTGCTGCCCGAAGTGGACGCGCTGTTCGGCGTGCCGCAACGCATTGAATTCCATCCCGAGGTCGATGCCGGCCTGCACACGCAGATGGTCTGCGACGTGGCGGCCAGGCTGGCACCCGGCAATGCGCGGGTCGGCTTCGCCGCGCTGACCCACGACCTGGGCAAGGCGCTGACGCCCCCCGATGAGTTGCCCCGACACATCAACCACGAACATGCCGGATTGAAACCCCTGCAGGTGGTCTGCGAGCGCTACAAGGTGCCTGCCGATTATCGCGACCTGGCCGTCGTGTGCTGTCGCGAACACCTCAACATCCATCGGCTCGACGAGCTGCGCCCCGACACGGTGCACGACCTGATCCAGCGTTGCGATGGATTCCGCCAGCCGGGGCGGATCGATGAACTCGCGATCGTCTGCGAGGCGGACAAGCGTGGGCGGCTGGGCATGGAATCGGAATCGTATCCCCAGGCGGCGATGTTGCTGCGCCTGCATGCTGCTGCGCGCGCCGTTTCGACCAGCAGCCTGGACCTGGCGCAACTGTCGGGTCCCGAAGTGGGCGAGGCGCTGCGCAAGGCGCGGATTGCCGCGATCGCGGCCGAGAAGCAAATCATTCGCGCCCAGGTATCGGCCTGACGAAGTCCGCGCCAGTCGAGCAGGCGCGCTAACGCAGCCAGCGCGCCTCGAACTTCTGCAAGAGCGATCGCGCCGGCCCGAAGGCGAACAACTGCCCGATCAATACGCCGATCGCGTCGGCCCACGCATCGCGCACATCCATCATCCGGTCATCGGTCAGTGCGCCCTGTGCGATTTCCATCGCGATGCCCAGCAGGACCAACGCGATCGCCGAAACCAGGTGGCTGCGGCGCGAGGCGAAGATCCACACCGACCAAGCCGACAGCAGGGCATAGGCCAGGAAGTGGCCGATCTTGTCGCCGTCGGGCACGTCCACGCCCAGTTGCGGTGGGTGGATGAGCGACAGCACGACGCACAGCAACCAGCCGAAGGCCCAGAGGCCCAGCCACAGGCGCGGCCGCCTGAAGTCGCGCAAGGCGGCCATCAAGTCCTGCGCAAGGCTCACAGGCGCCGGCCCAGGTCGCCGACGGCGAAGCTGGCGCGGAAATCCGCACCGCGCTGGAAACCCATGAACTGGAAGCGCTCGCCCATTTCGCCCGGCAGGGTCGGCTTCTTGATTTCCTGGTGGCGGCGATAGCGCATCGCGACATCGTCGATGGCTTCGATTTCCTCCAGGCTCGCCTGCAGGCCGTTGCCCAGCAGGAAGCTCGATTGCGCGCAGTAACCGGCGAACTCGAAACCGGCATTCACGCCGGCTTCGGCCAGCGCGGTGAAATCGACGAAAGCCGTCAGGTCCTGCAAGCCGGGCAAGTGGAAGGGATCGCCGTGCGCGCGGTGCCGGTAGTGGCAAACGAGGGTTCCGTCGCTGCGTTCGGGCAGGTAGTACTCGCGGCGCGGATAGCCGTAATCGCAGAACAGCATCACGCCGTCGCGCAACAGGCCGCCGACAGCCTGGATCCAGTAAGGCAGCTGCGGCAGGATTTCCGAGCGATAGCCTTCCGGCAAAGGTTGCCCGTTGTCGCGTTCGACATGACGCACCGCGGCGTGCAGAAGCGCATCGGCAGGTTGGTCGACGCGCAGGAAGTTGCCGACGGCATCCACCACTACGTGTTCTTCATAGATCTCGCCGTCGTGGATGACGAAGCGTGGCGTCGGCAGCGCATCGAGAACTTCGTTGGCGAACAATACGCCGCGCCATTCGGTTTCCGGTGGGCCGTCGAGCCATCGGCAACGGCCGAACAGTTCAGCGGTGAGGTTTTCGCGCAGGTGCGCCTGCTGCCGTTCGCGCAGGTCTGCGCTGGGTTCCAGCATCCAGTAGTGGGTAGGCAGCGCGTCGAGCGTGGCCAGGTGCCGCAGTGCCGCCGCCGCGAATACGCCGCTGCCGCCGCCCAGTTCGAAGAAGATGGTTTCGCCGCCGAGTCCGCGCAAGACCGGCGCCACCGAGTGCGCCACGCACTGCGCGAACACCGGGCCCAATTCAGGCGCCGTGACGAAATCACCGTCGGCGCCGAATTTGCGCGAGCCCGCGCTGTAGTAGCCCATTCCCGGGGAATACAAAGCCAGTTCCATGAACCGTGAAAACGCAATCACGCCACCGGCGGCGCCAATCTGCGCCCGGATGAACGCCTCCAGCCTGGCGCTGTGTTCACGGGCCTCTGGCGAGGGTTCTGGCAGGCTGTCGGCAGGCATGGATGACATCTTCATCGGGCTGGGGGCAGGATAAGGTGTCAGGGAAGCTGCAGAAGGACAAGCCAATGCCGTCGATCCATCCCGTTGCACTGGTCACCGGTTCCGCGCGCCGCGTCGGTGCGGCCATCGTGCGTCGCCTGCATGCCGCCGGCTACGACGTGGTGATCCACCATCGCAATTCCGAAGGCGAGGCGCGCATCCTGCAGGCCGAGCTGGAAAGCCAGCGGGCCGACAGCACGCTCCTGCTGCAGGCGGACCTGTCCCAGTTCGACCGCATCCCGGAGCTAGTGGCGAAGACCCTGGGCCGGTTCGGCCGGCTGGATGCGCTGGTCAACAATGCCAGCGCGTTCTATCCCACGCCGCTGGGCACGGTGACGCCGGCAGCCTGGGACGACCTGTTCGCGTCCAATGCGCGTGCGCCTTTCTTCCTGTCGCAGGCGGCCGCGGCGCACCTTCAGGCGCGAGGCGGCGCCATCGTCAACCTGGTGGATATCCATGCCGAAAAGCCGCTGCGCCGGCACACCGTGTACGTGATGGCCAAGGCCGCGCTGGCGATGATGACCGAGTCGCTTGCTCTCGAGCTGGCACCCGGCGTGCGCGTCAACGGCGTGGCGCCCGGCGCGGTGCTGTGGCCGGAGCAGGGCAAGTCGGAGGCCGACAAGGCCAGCCTGATCGAGGCGACGCCGCTACGCCGCCCCGGCACGCCCGAAGACGTGGCCGAGGCGGTTCGCTGGTTGCTGATGGACGCCCATTACACGACCGGGCAAATCCTGAAGGTGGACGGCGGCCGGTCGCTGGCCTGACCGCGTCCGCTGCTTTCGCCTGATCCCTTCGTCAACTTATTTCGGGGTGAAGGCAGTCTGCAGGCCTAGCGCCTCGAAGCCCGCCGGTGCTTCGCCGACCGTGGCGAAACGGTACAAGGCCGCCGAGTAGATCGCCGACAATGCGCTCTGCACCACGCCCAGCGAGACGGCCGCCAGCACCGTCATGACGACGATGGTCACCGCCAGCGCACCCGATGCCGACGCTGCCAGGAAGGCCAGTACCAGGCCGATGGCGATCACGCCGAACATCATCAGGCCGAAGGCCAGGCCCAGGCCGACGTTGCCGATCGCGTTCTCGCCCCAGGTGCGCTTGAGCAAGCGCACGCTTTCCTTGATGGCGTCGATCGGGCCGATGTTCTGCTGCACCAGCACCGGCACCACCAGGAAGGTGGACAGGGTCCAGGCCACGCCCAGGCCGCTGCCGATCATGCGCACCAGGAAGTTGTTGTCCTTGTTCTTCATGGCCTGCAGCAGCATGCCGACGGTCGCGGCGATGGCCGCATAACCCAGGATCGGGCCCAGCCGCGACTTGGCCGCATTGAAGCCATCGGCCAGGGTCGGGTCGCCGCCTTCCAGGCGGATGATGGCCGCGCCCACCAGCGCTGCGTTGAAGAAGAAGATCACGAAGTACTGGCACAGGTAGAACATGAAACCGAGGATGGCGCCGCCGACGCCCATGCCGTTCTCGAAGATCTTCAATGCGAACACGGGGATGATGAAGGTCGCGACGACCATCATCGCCGCGAGGCCGGACAGCAGCGGGAACACCAGCAGTTCCTTGTCGGAACGAAGCACGGCGGCACTGGCTTTCACCAGGGTCCAGCTACGGGAGAACTTGTCGAACATGGCTTT
Organism: Gammaproteobacteria bacterium; assembly: GCA_026398715.1. Next base: position 3,045 of record JAPLSI010000140.1, on the reverse strand, counting down.
ACCCTCATGGATAGCGTTGGCCCGCCGGCGAATGCCTGCGGACGGCGCGATTATCAGTACAGCCGGTTCAGCAAATGCAAGTGCGTTCAGTCACCCGGCGCGTACGGCTGCACCGGCGGCGGGGCGAGCGCCTGCGGGTGGGCGGCCCAGAGTTCGGCCAGCGTGCGGCCGCTGATGGGGTCGCGGAAGCCGGGGGCGATGTCGGCGAGCGGCTTGAGCACGAACGCGTGCTTGAGTTCCGGGCGCGGCACCTGCAGGTTGCCGGGGCCGCGAAAGACCAGGTCGTCGTAAAACACGATGTCGATGTCGAGCGGTCGGCTGGAGAACCGCGGCACGTCCCTGCGGCGGCCGTGCGCGTCTTCCAGCGCATGCAGCCAGGCGTCGAGCGCGACGATGTCCAGGCCGGTTTCGATGATCGCCGCGGCGTTGAGGAAGTCAGGCCCGTCGAAGCCTTCGGCGGGTGTGCGGTAAGTCGGCGAGGCGATCACCTCGCCGAACTGCGCGCGCAGTTCGGCCAGCGCCTGCGGCAAATGGATCTCGGGCGACTGGTTGGAACCCAGGCTGAGGTAGGCCTTCGCCATCAGTCCTGGACTGCCTCGCCGGGCAGGCCGGGCGTTTCGGCGCGCGAACGCTTCAGGATCACGCCAACCGCCTTCGCCCCGCGTACGGCGCCCACCTTGCTCAGTTTCAGCTTGACCTTGGCCACGCCGAATTCTTCGATGATGATGCGGCAACACTCTTCGGCCAGTGCCTCCACCAGTCCGTAACTGGAGCTGCCCACGAATTCGATGAGCCGCTTGCTGATGGCCTTGTAGTCGAGCGTGTCGGCGATGTTATCGCTGGCCGCCGGCTTGCGGTTGTCGAAGGACATCTCGATGTCGAGCGAGATGGGCTGGCGGATCTTCCGCTCCCAGTCGTAGATGCCAATCACGCACTCGATCTCGAGCGCTTCGATGAATACCTTGTCCATGCGTCCTCCGCTAAACCGCCGGCAAGCTTGCCATGTCCCAGCGTGGGAATACCGTGACGGCCTCGTTCTCGTGTTGCCCGGCCTGCAGGCGCAGCGCGCCCGCGAAAGCGATCATGGCGCCGTTGTCGGTGCAGAACTCGGGCCGCGGGAAGCAGACGCGGCCGCGCAGGCGCCTGGCCATTGTGTCCAGGCGCTCGCGCAGCCGCAGGTTGGCGCCGACGCCGCCGGCGACCACCAGGGTCTTCATGCCGGTGGCGGCCAACGCGCGCTCGCACTTGATCGCCAGCGTGTCGACCACGGCGTCCTCGAAGCCACGCGCAATGTCGGCGCGAACCGCGTCGGACTGGTCGCAGGCCTTCCAGGCCAGCAGCACCTGCGTCTTCAGGCCCGAAAAACTGAAATCCAGGCCCGGCCGGTCGGTCATCGGCCGGGAGAACTTGAATGCGCCGGGGCGGCCCGTGGCCGCCAGCCGCGCCAGTTCCGGGCCGCCGGGGTAGGGCAGGCCCATCATCTTGGCGGTCTTGTCGAAGGCTTCGCCGGCGGCATCGTCGAGGGACTCGCCCAGCAGCCGGTAGCGGCCGACGCCTTCCACCGCCACCAGTTGGGTGTGGCCGCCCGAGACCAGCAGGGCGACGAAAGGCGGTTGCGGCGGGTCGGACTCCAGCAGGGGCGCCAGCAAATGGCCTTCCATGTGGTGTACGCCGATGGCCGGGATGCCCAGCGACCAGGCCAGGGCCCGGCCCGCGGCGGCGCCCACCATCAGCGCGCCCACCAGGCCCGGGCCGGCGGTATAAGCCACGCCGTCCAGGTCGTCCACGGCCAGGCCGGCCTCGGCCAGGGTCTGGCGTACCAGAGGCAGCAGCTTGCGCACATGGTCGCGGCTGGCCAGTTCAGGAACCACCCCGCCATACTCGGCGTGCAGCGCAATCTGGCTGAACAAGGCGTGCGCCCGCAGCCCGGCGTCCGTGTCGTAAACGGCCACCCCGGTCTCGTCGCAGCTGGTTTCTATGCCCAGGATTCGCATTGCCGGCCTGTCGGTCAGTTAAATGTTGGTCCAGGTGGGGGTTTAACCTTGCACCCCCTCACCCGAGCCGCGTATCATACGCGGCTCGCCCACTGGCCCATGCCCGTAGGGCGGAAATCCCGTTCTGGAGTCCTCATGCCTTCCGTTAAAGTCCGCGAAAACGAGCCCTTTGAGTTTGCCCTGCGCCGCTTCAAGCGCACTTGCGAAAAAGCCGGTGTTCTGGCCGAAACCCGCAAGCGCGAGTTCTACGAGAAGCCGACCCAGGAGCGCAAGCGCAAGGCCGCTGCCGCGGTGAAGCGTCAGATCCGTCGCAGCTCGCGCGACGTTACCAAGCGCCAGCGCCTGTATTGAGCGATTGCGCTTGACCCGAAGCCGGCCGCGCGCAAGCGTCGCCGGCTTTTTGTGTTTCTGGGCGCCCGTGCGCCCTGTCCGCCTTTTCCCGCTATTCCCCTGAAATTCCAAGGAGACATCGCATGTCGCTCAAGGCCCGCCTGATCGAAGACATGAAGGCCGCGATGAAAGGCGGCGAGAAGGACAAGCTGCTGGTCATCCGCCTGATCAACTCCGGCATCAAGCAGCGCGAAGTGGACGAGCGCATCGAACTCGACGACGCCCAGGTGCTGGCGGTGCTCGAAAAGATGCAGAAGCAGCGCCGCGATTCGATCACGCAATACGACGCGGCCGGTCGCGATGACCTCGCCAAGGTCGAGCGCTACGAGATGGGCATCATCCAGGCCTACCTGCCCGCGCAACTGGACCCGGCCGAACTGGAAGCACTGGTGGACGCGTCCATCGCCGAATCCGGCGCCAAGGGTCCGCAGGACATGGGCAAGGTGATCGCCGTGCTCAAGCCCAAGGTCGCCGGGCGCGCCGACATGGGCGCGCTGTCGGGCCTGGTGAAGAAAAAACTTTCCTCCTGACTCCCTTCAGCGCCGATAGGTGCCGTGCGATTTCGGGGCGCTCAGCGAGCCCGCCTTCTTGTCCAGCTTCAGGCTGCAGGATTCCTGGCTGACATTGAACCCACCGCCGGCGGAATTTCTGTGCACCGTCT
>JAPLSI010000147.1 GCA_026398715.1 Gammaproteobacteria bacterium | reverse complement strand
TCTTCGTGCTGACCACCGACGATCCCGAGACCACCATCCGCACCGCGCGCCTACTCAAGCGCCTCTATCCGCACCTGAAAGTCTTCGCCCGCGCACGCAATCGCCAGCACGCCTTCAAGCTGATGGACCTGGGCGTGGAAGTGATCGTGCGCGAGACCTTCCACTCCAGCCTGGACATGGGCCAGCAGGTGATGGAGGCCTTGGGCGTGCCGCCGGACGTGGCCGCCGATCGCCGCGAACGATTCCGCGAGCACGATGAGAAGATGCTGCGCGAACAACACCTGGTCTACGACGACGAGGCAGCACTGATCGCCTCGTCGCAACAGGCGCGCCAGGACCTGGAAAAACTCTTCGAAGCCGACAAGAACTGACGCAACCGGCGATGTGCCGGCGCCCGGGTCAGCGCGGCTCGCGCAGGAATCGCGCCAGCGATGGCGGTGGACGCGCGGGCTCGAATTCGGACGCGATGTCCACGTAGCCGCGCAGCAGGGCCAGGTCGTAGGGCGTGCGCCCCAGCGAATCGCGCAGGCCGCGGTTGGCGCCTTCGCGCAACAGGCGCTGCACCACCGACAACAGTCCGTGCATCGCTGCCAGGTGCAAGGCGCCGAGGCCGCGCTGGTCCTGTGCATCCAGCGACACGCCTTCGTTGAACAGGCGCTCGAGCACGGCCAGCAACACTTCCTCGTCGCAGGCAGCCCCTGCTTCGGCGCGCGCGCCCAGCACCAGCAACAGCGGCGTGTGGCCACTGGCGTTGGCGGCATCGGCCGGCAGGTCGGCGAGCAACAACAAATCGAACAAGGCCAGCACGCGTTGCCGGTCGCGCGCGGTGAAGGCATGCAGGGCGGCGCAATGCAGCGCGCTCAGGCCTTGCTCGTCCACGGCATCCACCGCGGCGCCCTGGGTCAGCAGGCGGCCGGCGATTTCCTGCAGACCCAATGCCGCGGCAAGCATCAGCGGAGTTACGCCGCCGGGCAGGGCCTGGTCGGGATTGGCGCCGGCCTGCAAAAGCGATTCGACTACCGGTGCATGACGCATGCTGATCGCTGCGGACAAGGGCGTTGCGCCAGTGCGTGCGCGCGCACTGGCATCGGCGCCGCGTTCCAGCAACCGACGCACGATATCGGCTTGCCCGCCGCCGGCCGCGCGCAACAAGGCGGTGCAACCTTGCGGGTCCATCGAATCCACCGGCAGGCCCAGGTCGAGCAATCGCTGCACGGCATCGGCGTCGCCGGCCATCGCAGCGGCGGGCAGATCCATCGGCAAGAGCGGCCTTCCCGGCAAGGTCCAGTTGCGCCACTCCAGCCAATAGGTCAGGTCGCTGCGACCGCCAGCCAAAGCCATGCCCAGTGCGGTCTGCCCGTCGGGCGAACGCGCCTGCGGCAAGGCGCCGGCGCGGATCAATGATCGCAAGGCGCTTTCGCGACCGAGGGCTGCAGCCACGTGGATGGCGCCGTGGCCACGCGAATCGCGAGCGTTGGGATCCACGCCCTGCGCCAGCAACGCGTCCACCAGTCGCTGCCAGCCGAGCCGGATCGCTGTCACCAGGGGGGCGTCCTGTCCGGTCGCAGCACCGAATGCATCCGCCTGCGTCCATCAGGCGGAACACCACGCTGTCGCCGCCGGCAACCACGCGGTCGGCGGGCGCGCCGTTGCGGCACAACCAGTCGAAGGCCCACAGGTCTTCTTCGACGGAAAACTCCAGCAGCAATTCGACCAGCACATCGGAGCCAATGCCGCCGCCCAAGGCCAGGGCCGCGCTGGCGGCATCGGTGTCGTGTGCGGCAAGTGCATCCTGCAACAACTGCCTCGGCGTGCGACCGGTCTCGCCATCGGCCAGGCCTTCGGCCACGCTCGCCGGCAGGACATAGGCAGGATCGAGCACCGATACCTGCGGCCAGCGGCCATGTTCGATGGCGATATCGATGGGTCGCTTGCCATCGGCATCGATGCGCGACGGGTCCACGCCCATCTGCATCAACAGCCGCAGCAGGCCGGGTTCCGCGCCCGCGATGCAGGCCAGCATCAACGCATTGCGTTGCTGGCTGTCGACGGCGGCAACGTCGGGTTTCGCCGCGGCCAATCGCTGCACGACGGCCGTGTGGCCGTGGCCGGCGGCCTCCAGCAGCGGCGTCAGGCCGTGGGCGTCGTGGGCGTTGCGGTCCGCGCCCGAATCGAGCAACAGGGCGACTACTTCGGCATTGCCGGCGGCGCAAGCCTGCATCAACGCCGTGCGCTGGTCCTGTCCGCGCGCGTCCACGCGCGCCTTGTGGCGAAGCAGCAACTGCGCGCCACCCGGGTCGTCGTCGCCGGCGACCGCGGCCAGCAATGCCGGCTGCCCACCCGCGGGCTCGGGTCGCGCGCCGTGTTCGATCAGGAAACGGGCCAGCCGCCAATTGCCCGACGCACAGGCGATCGCCAGCGGACTGAAGCCTTCGGTGTTCAGCGCGTCCACTTGCGCACCCGCGTCGAGCAACAGCGCCGCCACTGCCGGGTCGGTGCTGCGCGCCGCGTGATGCAAGGGTGTGTTGCCTTCGTTGTCGGCACTGCGCGCATCCGCGCCATTGGCCAACAGCGTCATCACTGCCTCGGGCCGCCCATGCCAGCTGTCGCGCGTGGCGGCGAGCAGAACCGTCAGACCGCCGTGGCGATGGTTCAGGTCCACGCCACGACCAATCAACTGGCGCAGCAGCCGCAGGTCGCCCTGCAATGCGGCAAGCATGGGCAGCGTGCGCTGGTCACGATCGTCCTCGGCGGGCAGGGCATGCGCGTCGGCGCCTGCATCCAGCGCCTCCAGGGCCGCGTCGATGCGACCCGCGCGCAAGGCAGCGTAAAGCCGCTGATCGGGCGTGCCGGCCAGCGGTTCGGCGAGCGGGCTCGGGCTTCCGGCGGCTTCTTCTATCGGCAGCGAGTCCAGCACCGATGGCCTGGCCTGATTCGGGCGACCGGCGCGGCGGTGGATTTCGATATGCGCCAACAGGCTCAATGCGGGGAAAGCAAGCAACAAGGGCATGCGCCATGCGTTCGGCACGACGCCCGGCCAGGTCAGCGCCAGGCCCATTGAAAGCAGAACGAACACCAGCGCGGTGATGACCAGCCCCGACATCGGATCTGCGCCGGCGGTCCGCGTCGCCGCCGCCAGCAGGCCGGCCAGGCTCTGGCCGTGGCGCGAGGCGTGGGCAAAACTCGGCCACAGGCGCCACAAGCCCAGCACCACGAATCCAGCGCACAGGCTCAGCACCAGCGCCGGCACCAGGGCGCCGTTGTCGAGCAAGGCCCGAAGCGGCCAGGCGACGATCAGCGCTTCCAGGCCGAAGGCCAGCAGCCACAGGGCCGTGACCGCCACGATATCGGCCAGCAGGCGACCGATCGGCTGGCGCAGGTCACGGCTGCCGCGCCATCCGCTCCAGGCAAGCACCAGCATCGGCTGCGCAAGCACCAGCCCCGCCAGGGCCAGTCCGGAGCCGGACACCAGGGGCAACCAGGCCAGGACGAGGGCCAGGGCCAACAGCGCTGCCGACCGAAGCTGGCTTGGACGTTCAGCCATCGCCGACACCACCTTCCACCAGCGGATCCATGACGGTTTCAGGGCCCTGCAGGTAAAAACCCCGGCTGGCCAGATTGGCGCGGACCACCTCGGCATCGGCGCGGGCGAGGCGACGGCCCGGCTCGAGCGCCACGTCCAGCACGAAGCTCAGCACCCCAAGCGGCAGGCGCACGCCTTCGGGCACCAGGCCGAAGGCATCCTTCTCGCGTAGGTACAGGTAGGTGTCGGGTTTGCGCAATGACTTATAGACGTAGGCGTGCATGGTGCGCGCGTGCTGGAATTGTCCGATTGTCGCCGCAAAACCCAAGCGGGGAAAGCGGCGGCGGCTTTGTTACGCTAGCCAGCCGGTTTTTCAGCACCCCAGCCAGCCCAGTCCATTCACGTTGGAGTTCGCATGCACCTTCGTTCCGCCCTCGCCGCCGCCTTGCTCACGACGCTCGCATGGTCCGCCCAGCAAGCGCACGCGCAAACTCCCATCACGCTCGACCAGGCGATGGCGCATCCGGACTGGATCGGTCCTCCCGTCAACACGGCCTGGTGGTCGTGGGACAGCCAACACGTGCTTTATGAACTCCAGCGCCCCGCTTCGCCCTTGCAGGACGTATTTCAGCAAGCTGCGATGGGCGGCACTGCGACGCGCCTCGACGAAGCCGCGCAAGCGGGCATGGACGCCGCATCGCCGGTGTATGACGCCACGCGCACCCGCCTGGCGTTCGTGCGCCATGGCGACGTCTTCGAACGCGACCTGCGCAGCGGCGCGCTGACCCAGGTCACGCGCAGCGCCGATGCCGAATCCGACCCGCAGTACTCGGCCGACGGCCGGTCGCTGCAGTTCCGCCTGGGCAATAGCTGGTTCGCGTGGAATTCGCGCGACCGCCTGGTCAGCACGGTCGCCATCGCGGTCGCGGCCAAGGACCCGGCCGAGAAGCCCAAGGCCGATGCACAGCGCGACATGCAGTTGCGCCTGATCGCCACGCTGAAGCGACAGAGCGACGATCGCGAGGCGCAGCGCCTGCAGGAAAAACTGGCGCGCAAGCTCGACCCCACGCGCGCGCCCGCGCCGGCCTATCTGGGTGACGGCATCAAGATCGACGGCACATCGCTGTCGCCGGACGGGCGCTGGCTGCTGGTGGTGACTTCGCCCAAGGACGCCGACGTCGGCCGCATCGGCAAGCTGCCGCGTTATGTCACCGAATCGGGTTACGAGGAATTCGAGGAACAGCGCACGCGGGTCGGACGCAACTGGCCGATCGCGCAGGCGCTGAAGCTGGTGGATTTGTCGGCTGGCAGGGTGTCGGACCTCTCGTTCGATCCACTGCCCGGCATCGGTGTCGATCCGCTTGCCGAAATGCGCAAGGCGCAGAAGCTCGACGGACTGAAGACCAATCGCCCGGTGCGCGTGTTGAACGAAGGCGACAACAGCGGCGCCGCCACCATCCGCTGGAGCGGCAACGGCTCGCAACTGGCCGTGCAGATCCGCGCCATCGACAACAAGGACCGCTGGATCGCGACCGTGGATCTTGGCAACGGTGCGTTGCGCAACGCGCACCGCATGACCGACCCGGCCTGGATCAACTGGAACTTCAACGATTTCGGCTGGCTGCCCGACAACCGCACCCTGTGGTACCTGTCCGAAGAGACCGGTTATTCGCACCTGTACACGCTCGCCGGTGGCACGGCGCGCGCGCTGACCCAAGGCAACTGGGAAGCGTCGTCGGTGCAATGGACGGCCGATGGTCGCACCGCGTATTTCGTTTGCAACCGCAAGCGCCCGGGCGACTACGAAGTTTGCTCCACGCCGGCTGCGGGCGGCGACGTGCGCGAAGTCACGGCGCTCGACGGCATCGAGAGTTTCGTGTTGTCGCCCGATGATTCCAAAGTGTTGCTGCGTTATTCGGCGAGCTACCTGCCGCCGCAAGTAGCGGTGGTGGCCAGCGCCGGCGGCGAGCCGGTCAAGCTCACCGATACGCGCACCGCCCAATTCCGCGCCCGCAGCTGGATCGTGCCGCAGATGGTGCAGGTGCCTTCCAGCAAGGGCGCCGGAAACATCTGGGCGAAACTCTATCGCCCTGCGCAACTCGAGCCGGGCAAGAAATATCCGGTGGTGATGTTCGTGCATGGCGCGGGCTACCTGCAGAACGTCAGCGACCGCTATCCCAACTACTTCCGCGAACAGATGTTCCACAACCTGCTGGTGCAGCAGGGCTACATCGTGCTGGACATGGACTACCGCGCATCGGAAGGCTACGGCCGCGCCTGGCGCACGGCGATCTACCGGCAGATGGGCCATCCCGAACTCGACGACTACCTGGACGGCGTGAACTGGATGGTCGCCAACCAGCAGGGCGACGCCGGCAAGGTCGGCATCTACGGCGGCAGCTATGGTGGCTTCATGGCCTTCATGGCGCTGTTCCGCGCGCCGGATGTATTCGTGTCGGGCGCCGCGTTGCGGCCGGTGACGGACTGGACGACGTACAACCACGAGTACACGTCCAACATCCTCAATACGCCGGAAATCGATCCCGAGGCTTACAAGAAGTCCTCACCGATCGAATATGCCGAAGGCCTGCGCGGCCACCTGCTGATCGCGCACGGCATGATCGACGACAACGTCTTCTTCCAGGACTCGGTGCGCCTGTCGCAACGCCTGATCGAGATGAAGAAGGACCACTGGGAACTGGCGGCGTATCCGCTGGAGCGGCATTCCTTCACCCAACCTGAAAGCTGGTACGACGAATACCGCCGCATCTACCAGTTGTTCGAGCGCACGCTGAAGTAAGCGCTGCGGTCCGACCGATGGCGGCTGTCAGGACAGGTAGCCGCCATCCACTGCCAGCACGCTGCCGGTGACGTAACTGCTGGCCGCGCTGCTCAGATAGAGCACGGCCGGCGCAATTTCATCGGGCTGCGCGACGCGTGCCAGTGGAATCATCTGCATCATCATGCCCAGGATCTTCGGATTGCCGGTCAACGCCGATGCGAATTTCGTGTCGGTCAACCCGGGCAATACCGCGTTGACGCGGATGCCATGCACGGCCAGTTCCTTGGCGAAACCTTCCGTCATGTTGACGATGCCGGCCTTGGTCATCGAGTACACGCCCTGCCCGGGCGCCGCGCGGCGCGCGTTCACTGATGCGATGTTGACGATGGCGCCGCCCCTGCCGCGCATGCGTCGGGCCGCCTGCACGGTGGTCCAGAAATAACCGCGCAGGTTCACTTCCACCGTCTTGTCGAAACTGCCCAGGTCCATGTCTATCATCGGGCCGAAATAGGGATTGGCCGCGGCGTTGTTGACCAGGATGTCCACCGTCCTGCCTTCAGTATCCAGCGCAGCGAAGGCCGCCTCGATCGCGGCGATGTCGCCGACGTGCATCGCCAGCGCCTGTGCCGAGCCACCGTCGGCGCGAATGGCCTCGACCACTTTCTCGCAGCTTTCGAGCTTGCGGCTGGTGCAGACCACATGCGCGCCGCTCGCCGCCAGCAGGCGGGCGATGCTCTCGCCGATGCCGCGCGATGCGCCGCTGACCAGGGCCGTCTTGCCGGACAAATCAAACAACGACTGCGTCACAAAATGCTCTCCTGTTGCGGAACCGTCACTGCCGCTTGCTATGCTCGAAAGCCTAGCACAGCGCACCCGGGAGCCCTTGATGACGCAGCAGCGGAGAGTCCTGGTAACGGGCGCGGGCAGCGGCTTGGGACAGGCGCTCGCACTGCGTTATGCGGCCAGCGGCGCACGCGTGGCCTGCGTGGACCTGAGCGTCGAGCGCAGCGAGGTCACCCGCGCGCGCCTGGCGGGCACGGGGCATCTTGCACTCGCGGCAAACGTAGGCAGCGACGAGCAGATGGAACAATTGCAGGAAACGATCCTGCGCGAGTGGGGCGGCCTGGACGTCCTGGTGAACAACGCCGGCATCGCCTCCGGCGGGCAGATGGTGGAAACCACCATGGCCGAATGGCACCAAATCCTCGAGATCAATTTGCTCAGCGTGGTTCGCGGCTGCCGGCTGTTCCTGCCCGGCATGCTCGCCAGCGGCGGCGGCCAGGTCATCAACACTGCCAGTTTCGCCGGGCTGGCCGCCGCGCCGGGCGCGATGACCTACGGCGTGGCGAAGGCCGGCGTGGTCGCGCTGTCGGAACAATTGCGCGCCGAAGTCGAACTGCGCGGCGTCAAGGTCAGCGTCATCTGCCCCAGCTTCTTCCGCACCAACCTGTGCGACACCGCCATCGGCAACCCCGCCACCAAGGCGCTCGCCCTGAAATTGATGGATTCCTCGCCCGACACCATCGACAGCGTCGCCGACAAGGTGTTCGCCGATGCCGAAAAAGGCCGGTTCCTGATCCTGCCCACGAAGCACGAACCGATGCGCTGGCGCCTCAAACGCTGGTTTCCGGGGTTATATTTCCGCATGCTGCTGAAGATCTCGGCACGGATGATGCGAGCCCCGCGATGAAGTGGATGGTTTACGGCGCCAATGGCTACACCGGGCGGCTGATCGCCGAAGAGGCCGTGCGTCGCGGACTGCGGCCGATACTGGCCGGCCGCAACGCCAGCGCGATCGAGCCGCTGGCCAAGCAACTTAAACTGCCGGTTCGCGCCTTCGCGCTCGACAATCCGGCCGCCGTGCGCGCAGGCCTGAAGGACATCGGCCTGGTGCTGCATTGCGCCGGGCCGTTCTCGGCGACCAGCGCGCCGATGGTGGAAGCCTGCCTCGACGTGGGCGCGCACTACCTCGACATCACCGGCGAAATCGACATCTTCGCCGCTTGCCATGCGCTCGATGCGGTCGCGCGCAAGCGCGGCGTGGTGCTGATGCCCGGCACCGGCTTCGACGTGGTGCCAACCGACTGCCTGGCGGCGCAACTCAAGCGTGAAATGCCTTCGGCCAACTCGCTGGTGCTGGCCTTCGACGCCACCGGCGGACCCAGCCCCGGCACCGCGCTTACCGGCGTGGAAGGCCTGGGCAAGGGCGGACGCGCGCGCATCGACGGCAAGATGACCCGTGTGCCACTGGCCTGGAAGACACGCAGCTTCGATCGGGACGGCGAGTCGCGCTTCGCGATGACCATTCCCTGGGGCGACGTCTATACGGCCTACGTCAGCACCGGCATTCCCAACATCGAGGTCTACATGGGCGTTCCGCCCGCGTCGGCCGCGCGCCTGCGCCGCATCCGTTGGCTCGGTCCGCTGCTGGGTACCGCGCCAGTACAGGCCTGGCTGAAGTCGCAGGTCGCCAAGCGCGTGCGCGGCCCGTCCGAAAAAGGTCGCGCCAGTAGCGACACCCGCGTCTGGGCCGAGGTGCGGGATGATGCCGGGCACGAGCTGAAGGCGCAGCTGAGCACGCCCAACGGCTACGAACTCACCGTCACCGCGTCACTGGGCATCGTCCAGCGATTGCTCGATGGCGTGCGTCCCGCCGGTGGCTATTACACGCCGTCACAACTGATGGGCGCCGACTACGTGCTCGATCTGCCGGGCGTGAAGCGACTCTGAGCATTGAGTCACGCTGTGTTGAGACAGCGTTTGGCAATGTGTCGGTCGGGTCACAACGCCATCGGGGCCAACTGGTCTGTAATGGCTCGAACTGCCCGTTACCCAGAATGGAATTTCAATGACTGATCGCGACGAACTCGTCACCCGGCTGGGCGAGGCGATGGACAACGGCGAGTTCGAGATGTTCTTCCAGCCGGAGTTCGATGCGCAGGGCAAACCCGTCGCCGTCGAAAGCCTGATCCGCTGGCGCCATCCCGAGCGCGGGCTGATCCCGCCGGTGGTCTTCCTGGCCATCTGCGAGGACAGCGGCCTGATATTGCCGCTGGGGCGCTGGGTACTGGGAGAGGCTTGCGCCTACCACTTCCGCCTGGTCGAGGCGGGCTGGCCCGGCGTCACCGTGTCGGTGAACATGTCCACGGCGCAGTTCGAAGACACGGGCATGGTCGATTACCTGCGCAAGCTGGTGACCGAATTCAACATTCCCGCCGGCGCCATCGAACTCGAACTGTCCGAAGGCACGGTCATGCACAACCCCAATCGCTCGGTCGAGATCCTGACCGCGGTGCGCGGCCTGGGCGTGGGCATCGCCATCGGTGAATTCGGCACCGGCTATTCCAGCATGTCCACCCTGCACCGCGTACCCGCCGACAAGATCAAGATCGATCGCAGCGTCGTGCGCGGCGTGCATGAGGATGGCAACAATGCCGCGATCTGCCGCTCGATCATCTCGCTGGCCCACGGCAAGGACCTGGTGGTGATCGCCGAGGGCGTCGAGCTGAGCGAGGAACATACCTGGCTGCGCGCCAACGGGTGCGATGGCGTGCAGGGTTACCTGTTCGCCAGGCCGGCCCCGTTCGAGGACATGCTCAGGGCGCTTGGTTCGCTGCCTGCATGAGTTGATCGCCTGCGGCAGGGGTGATCATCGGCCACGTTACAATGGCCCATGGATGTTTCGCACCTGCTCGATGAACTCAATCCCGCCCAGCGCGAAGTAGTGTCGGCGCCGCCGGGGCACTACCTGGTGCTGGCCGGCGCCGGCTCGGGCAAGACCCGCGTGCTGACCCATCGCATCGGCTGGCTCAACGAAGTGATCGGCGTGCCCACGCACGGCATCCTCGCCGTCACCTTCACCAACAAGGCCGCGGCGGAGATGCGCCACCGTGTCGAATCGCTGCTGCAACACGGCATGCGCGGCATGTGGGTCGGCACCTTCCATGGCCTGGCGCATCGACTCCTGCGCATGCACTGGCAGGAAGCGGGCCTGCCCGAGTCCTTCCAGGTGCTCGATTCCGACGACCAGCTGCGTCTGGTCAAGCGCATCGCCACGGCGCTCGAACTCGAGGAAGGACGATTCCCGCCACGACAGATCGTCTGGTGGATCAACACGCAGAAGGACGAAGGCCGGCGGCCGAAACACATCCAGGTGCCGGGCGGCGATTTCTTCACCAAGACGCTGCTGCGCGTGTACGAGGAGTACGAGATCCGCTGCCAGCGCGCGGGCCTGGTGGACTTCGCCGAAATCCTGTTGCGCGCGCACGAACTGTGGCTGGAACACCCGGCCTTGCTGCACCACTACCAGCAGCGCTTCGGCCAGATCCTGGTGGACGAGTTCCAGGACACCAACACCATCCAGTACGCCTTCATCCGCGTGCTGGCCGGCGATACCGGGCAGGTGTTCGTGGTCGGCGACGACGACCAGGCCATCTACGGCTGGCGCGGCGCGAAGGTGGAAAACGTGCAGCGCTTCCTGCGCGACTACCCGGGCGCGAAGACCTTCAAGCTCGAACAGAACTATCGTTCCACCGGCAACATCCTGGCCGCGGCCAATGCCGTCATCGCGCACAATCCCGAGCGCCTGGGCAAGCAGTTGTGGACCAGCGATGGCGACGGCGACCCGATCGACCTGTATTGCGCCTACAACGAGGTGGATGAAGCCCGCTTCGTGGTCGAGCGCATCCGCGCGCACATCGACCAGGGCGGTTCCGCCGGCGACAACGCACTGCTCTACCGCAGTAATGCGCAGTCGCGCGCTTTCGAAGAACAACTCGGCCAGGCGCGTCTGCCCTATCGCGTCTACGGCGGCCAACGCTTCTTCGAGCGGATGGAAATCAAGGACGCGATGTCCTACCTGCGCATGGTCGCCAATCGCGACGACGACGCCGCCTTCGAGCGTGCAGTGAATACGCCGCCGCGCGGCATTGGCGAACGCACGCTGGACGAGGTGCGCCGGATGGCGCGCGGCGGCGCGCAGTCCCTGTGGCGCGCCGCGCAGCAGGCCAGCGAAAGCGGCCCCCTGGCGGGCCGGGCGCGCAATGCGCTGAAGGGTTTCATCGAGCTTGTTGAATTACTGGCGGCGCAGACGCCGGAGATGCCGCTGCACGAACAGTTCGACCACGTTCTGGAAAAATCAGGACTTCGCGTGCACTACACCGCCGAGTCGAAGGGCCAGCTCGACTCCCGCGTGGACAACCTCGACGAACTGGTGTCGGTGGCCAGCCGCTTCGAGCGTCGCGACGACGAAGAGTCAAACGAAAACATGACCGAGCTGGTTGCGTTCCTCGCCTACGCAGCACTCGAGGCCGGCGAAGGGCAGGCGCAGGTGGGCGAGGACGGCGTGCAATTGATGACCTTGCACAGCGCGAAGGGACTGGAGTTTCCCAACGTGTTCCTGGTCGGCTTGGATGAAGGCCTGTTCCCGAGTTCCCGGTCGTGCGTGGAGAGCGGACGTCTCGAAGAAGAACGTCGGCTCGCGTTTGTCGGCCTGACCCGCGCGCGCCAGCACCGGACCCTGAGCTACGCCGAATCGCGGCGGCTGCACGGCATGGAAATGCTCGGCACGCCATCGCGGTTCCTGCGCGAGATCCCGGCCGCGTTGTTGCGCTAGGTGCGGCCGCGCGCCAATGCCAGTCGCCCGGTCTATTCC
>JAPLSI010000137.1 GCA_026398715.1 Gammaproteobacteria bacterium | reverse complement strand
GTTCGGTGCCGGGTGCCGGGCCGATCACCTGTCGCCAATTCCCGAGCAGGCTGGGTCGATACAGGCCGATGCCGGAAAACGTGAGTTTCGGATCGCCTTGCGCGTGCAGGATCGCGTTCTGGTCGAGGTGGAAATCGCCGCGCGGATGCTGCGCGGGATTGTCCACCATCACCAGGTGAGCAAGCCGGGCCGGCTCGCGGGGCAGGCGGGAGAAATCGTAGTCGGTCCAGATGTCGCCATTGACCGCGATGAAGGGCGCATCGCCCAGCAAGGCCAGTGCCTTGTGCATGCCGCCGCCGGTTTCGAGGGGCTCGGGACCTTCATGCGAGTAGTGCAGGCGCAGTCCCCAGCGCGATCCGTCGCCGAGGATGGGTTCGAAACATTCCGCCAGCCAGGAAATGTTGAGCACGACATCGCTGACGCCCAATGCAGCCAGTTTTTCCAGGTGCCAGGCAACCAGCGGCTTGCCGCCGGCTTCCAGCAAGGGCTTGGGCGTGCGTTCGGTCAGCGGGCGCATGCGCTCGCCCTTGCCTGCGGCGAAAATCAGCGCGCGCATTGCATCAGGCCGACGGCAGGGTAATGTCGCGGTTGCCCAGCGCGCGTTCGATCAGGGCGATCAGCGGCGCGGTTTCCGGATAGCGATAGCCGACATTGCGCGTATACGACCAGACCAGCGGCAGGTCCTTGAGGTAACTGGCCTTGCCATCGCGATACCAGAGCCGGCAGAAGATGCCGAGCACCTTGATGTGGCGCTGCAGGCCCATAAGGTCGAAGCCGCGTCGAAAGATGGCTTCGTCCACGTGGGTCAGTCCCGCGCCCACCAGTTGCCGGCGATAGTCCTCGGCCCAGGCATACACGCGTTCTTCCGGCCACGCGATGTAGCAGTCGCGCAGCAGGGACACCAGGTCGTAGGTGATCGGGCCACGCACGGCGTCCTGGAAGTCGAGGATGCCGGGATTGTTGCCCGGGCAGACCAGCAGGTTGCGCGAATGGAAATCGCGATGCACGAACACTTGTTCCTGGCGCATGGCGTTGTCTATCAGCGCGCGGAAGGCCAGTTCGATCACGTCCCATTCGTCGCACTCGGGCGAAAATCCCAGATGCCGTTTCAGGAACCATTCGGGCAGCAATTCCATTTCGCTGGCCAGGCGTTGGTCGTCGTAGGGCGGCAGGTCGCTGGCGTCGATTTTCGTCTGCATGGCCAGCAGGGCCGCCAGCGCATCGCCGTAAAGCGGGTCGGCGCTGGCGTCGTGCAATTCGGGAAGGTATAGCCGGCCACCCAGGTCGCTCATCAACACGAAGCCGGCATCGGCGTCGGAGGCGCGAATCTCCGGCGCGTGCAGGCCTGCCTTCGACAAGCGGTTGGCGATGTCCAGCCAGGGCCGGATGTCCTCGCGGTCGGGCGGGGCGTCCATCAGGATCCAGGTGCGCCCGGCGCTGTTGCTGCGCCAGTAGCTGCGGAAGCTGGCATCGGCCGATGCACTTTCAATGGCGGCGGACGGGTCGTCCAGGGCGGCACGCAACCAGTTCAGGCGGGCCAGTTCTCGCGAAGGCAGTGGCATGGGTTCGGTCGTTCAGGGGACGGGCGAAGTATGACTGAAGCCCGGCCGCGCGCGCCAAGGCGCCGGGTCCGTGGCAAGATGTATGACCACTTTTGCCCCGGTATTCCATGTCTCCGCTGATTCCCGTCATCCTTTCCGGCGGCTCCGGCACGCGCCTCTGGCCCTTGTCCCGCGAGTCGCATCCCAAGCAGTTCCTGCCGCTGCTGGGCGAGAATTCCCTGCTGCAGTCCACCTGGCTGCGCTTGCGCGGCCTGCCGGGCGCCGATGCGCCGCTGGTGGTTGCCAATGAAGAACACCGGTTCATGGTCGCCGAGCAGTTGCGCCAGGTCGGCGCCACGCCGTCGGCGCTGATCCTGGAGCCGGTCGGCCGCAACACGGCTCCCGCCATCGCCGTGGCTGCCGTCCGCGCCATGCAGGGCGGACAAGACCCGGTGCTGCTGGTGCTTCCGTCCGACCACGTGATTGCGGACGAGAATGCATTCCGCGCCGCCGTGCTGGTCGCCATGGAGTCGGCCAAGGCCGGTTACCTGGTTACCTTCGGCATCGTCCCCACGGCGCCGGAAACCGGCTACGGCTATATCAATGCCGCGCCAGGCGAGGGCGTGCGCGATGTTTTGCGCTTCGTCGAAAAACCCGACCAGGCAACCGCTGAAGCCTATGTGGCCAGCGGCGAATATTTCTGGAACAGCGGCATGTTCGCCTTCCTTGCCTCGCGCTACCTCGAGGAGCTGGGCAAGAACCAGCCGCGCATGGTCGAACTGGCGCGCGAAGCGCTGGACAAGGCGACCGTGGATGCCGATTTCCTGCGCCTGGACAAGGCCAGTTTTTCAGCCTGCCCGTCCGATTCCATCGACTATGCGGTGATGGAGAAGACCGACCGCGCCCAGATCATTCCGATCGATGTCGGCTGGAACGACGTGGGGTCGTGGTCGGCACTGTGGTCGGTGGTCGAACAGGACGGCAACGGCAATGCCCACCGCGGCGACGTGATAGCCCGCGATTGCCGCAACACGCTGGCCATCAGCGACAAGCGCCTGGTCGCATTGATCGGCCTGACCGACATCGTTGCCGTGGATACCGACGATGCGCTGCTGATCGCGCACAAGGACCGGGTGCAGGACGTCAAGGAAATCGTGGCCGCGCTCAAGCGCGACAAGCGTCCGCAGGCGACCTGGCACCGCAAGGTCTATCGCCCCTGGGGCAGCTACGATGGCATCGACAGCGGCGATCGTTTCCAGGTGAAGCGGATCATTGTCAAACCAGGCGCCAGCCTCAGCCTGCAGATGCACCACCACCGCGCCGAGCACTGGATCGTGGTGAAGGGCACGGCGCGCGTGACCTGCGGCGAAAAAGTCTTCCTGCTGGGTGAAAACGAAAGCACCTACATTCCGCTGGGCAGCAAGCATCGCCTGGAAAATCCCGGCAAGCAGGCGCTCGAACTGATCGAAGTGCAGTCGGGCGGCTACCTCGGCGAGGACGACATCGTCCGCTTCGAGGATGTTTACGGCCGCAACGCCGGCTGACCGCTGAAAGACAACCACCAAGGAATCCAGGACGCATGGCTGCGACGCCCACACTGGCAAAGGCAAGGATCGGCATCGTCGGGCTGGGCTACGTCGGGCTGCCGCTGGCCGTGGAATTCGGCCGCAAGTTCGACACGCTGGGCTTCGACGTGCACGAGGCGCGCGTCGCCGCGCTGCGCGAGGGCAGGGACAGCACCTGCGAGGTTTCATCCACAGAACTTGCCGACAGCAGGCAGTTGACCCTGAGCACCAATCCGGACGACCTGCGCAGCTGCAACGTCTTCATCGTTACCGTTCCCACGCCCATCGATGCAGCCAAGCGCCCGGACCTGCGGCCGTTGGTAACGGCGAGCGAAACCATCGCGCGCGTGCTCAAGCCCGGCGATACGGTCGTCTACGAATCCACGGTCTATCCCGGTTGCACCGAGGAAGTCTGCGTGCCCATCCTGGAGCGGATTTCCGGCTTGCGCTTCAACGAGGATTTCTTCGCAGGCTACAGTCCCGAGCGAATCAATCCAGGTGACAAGGAACACCGGCTGACGACCATCCTCAAGGTTACTTCCGGTTCGACGCCCGAGGTCGCTTCGTTCGTGGACGCGCTGTATGCCTCCATCATCACCGCCGGCACGCACAAGGCCAGTTCCATCAAGGTTGCCGAAGCGGCGAAGGTCATCGAGAACACGCAGCGCGACGTCAACATCGCGCTGGTGAACGAACTCGCGCTGATCTTCAACAAGCTGGACATCGACACGCTGGAAGTACTGCAGGCGGCGGGCACCAAGTGGAATTTCCTGCCGTTCCGGCCCGGGCTGGTCGGCGGCCATTGCATCGGGGTCGATCCGTATTACCTGACGCACAAGGCGCAGGAGCTGGGCTACCACCCGGAAGTGATCCTGGCCGGGCGTCGCATCAACGACGGCATGGGCAGCTTCGTCGCCGGGCAGGTGCTGCGGCTGATGGCGCAGCGGCGCATCAACATCGTCGGTGCGCGCGTGCTGGTGCTGGGCCTGGCCTTCAAGGAAAATTGCCCGGACCTGCGCAACACGCGGGTAGTGGACATCGTGCGCGAACTGCGTGAATACCACGCGCAGGTGGACGTGTTCGACCCGTGGGTGGATGCGGAGGAGGCGCGCGCCGAATACGGAATCGAGCCGATCGCGCAGCCGCAGCCGGGCACTTACGACGCCATCATCATCGCGGTCGGCCACCGACAGTTCGCCGAACTCGGCAGTGCCGGCCTGCGCCTGCTGGGCAAGCCCGATGCCGTTCTCTATGACGTGAAATACGTGCTGCCGCTGGCAGACGTCGACGGGAGGCTCTGACCGATGCGCGTCCTGGTGACGGGTACTGCCGGATTCATCGGATCGCACGTGGCGATCCGGCTGCTCGAGCGTGGCGACGAGGTGATCGGCTTCGACAACCTCAGCGACTACTACGACGTCGGCATCAAGAAGGCGCGACTGGCCCGGTTCGCAGACCATCCCAACTACACCCACATCCACGCCGACCTGGCCGACCGCGCGGCGGTGGAAGCCGTGTTCGCCACGCACCAGCCGCAGCGGGTGGTGCACCTGGCCGCGCAGGCCGGTGTGCGCTATGCCGCGCAGAACCCGCACGTCTATGTCAGCAGCAATGTCACCGGCTTCCTGCACGTGTTGGAAGGCTGCCGCCACCATGCGGTGGAACACCTGGTGTTTGCGTCCACCAGTTCGGTCTATGGCGCTAACACGCGCATGCCGTTTTCAGAACACCAGTCCACCGAGCATCCGCTGACGCTGTACGCGGCGACCAAGAAAGCCAACGAGATGATGGCGCACAGCTACGCGCACCTCTACGGCATCCCGAGTTCCGGCCTGAGGTTCTTCACCGTGTACGGCCCCTGGGGTCGGCCCGACATGGCCTTGTTCCTGTTCACCAAGGCGATCCTGGCGGGCGAGCCGATCAAGGTCTTCAACCACGGCCGGCACAAGCGCAGCTTCACCTACATCGACGACATCGTCGAAGGCGTGATCCGCACGCTGGACGTCATTCCCACCGCCAATCCAGACTGGCAAGGCGCCGCGCCAGACCCGGCCAGCAGCAACGTCCCGTACCGCATCTACAACATCGGCAACGAACAACCGGTCGAATTGCTGCGTTACATCGAAGTGCTGGAGGATTGCCTGGGCAGCAAGGCCAACATGGAAATGCTGCCCCTGCAGGCCGGCGACGTGCCCGATACCGAGGCCGATGTGTCCGAGCTGATCCGGGCCGTGGACTACCGGCCCAAGGTGTCGGTGGAAGAGGGCGTGCGCAATTTCGTCGAGTGGTATCGCGGCTACTACCGATAGGCCAGCCATCGGTTCGCAGGCACATGGCAAATGCCTGCGGCGCATAAGCAAATGACGACTCGAAAGGGTCGTGGCGCATGATCCCGGCCCGGTCCGGATGGCCTCGGGCCGTGTGTCGGCTAGAATGCAGGCTCCGGTTCATCCGCAGGTCTGCCTGAGTCCATGCGCGTCGCCCCGCCCCTGTCGCACCTCGACCGCCTCGAAGCGGAAAGCCTGCACATCCTGCGCGAAGTGGCGGCCGAGTTCCGCAACCCGGTCATGCTGTATTCGATCGGCAAGGACAGCACCGTGCTGCTGCACCTGCTGAAGAAGGCCTTCCATCCCGCCCTTCCGCCGATCCCCCTGCTGCACGTGGACACGACCTGGAAATTCCGCGAGATGATCGCCTTCCGCGACCAGGTGGCGGCCGAAGGCCTGGACCTGCGCGTGCACATCAACCTCGACGGCGTGCGCGCCGGGGTTAATCCAATCAGCCACGGCGCGACCGTGCACACCGACATCATGAAGACCCAGGCGCTGAAGCAGGCGCTGGATGCCGGCGGCTACGATGCAGCCATCGGCGGCGCGCGCCGCGACGAGGAAAAGTCCCGGGCCAAGGAACGCGTGTTCTCGTTCCGCAACGCGCAACATCGCTGGGACCCCAAGACCCAGCGCCCGGAATTGTGGAACCTCTACAACACGCGCATCCATGCCGGTGAAAGCGTTCGCGTCTTTCCCTTGTCCAACTGGACCGAGCTCGACATCTGGCTCTATATCTATCGCGAGAAGATCGAGGTCGTGCCGCTGTATTTCGCCAAGGACCGTCCGGTTGTCGCGCGGGACGGCGGATTGATCATGGTGGACGACGACCGTTTCCCGCTGGAGCCGGGCGAAACCCCGATGCTGCGCAAAGTACGCTTCCGCACGCTGGGCTGCTATCCGCTGACCGGTGGCTTCGAATCCGAGGCCGATACGCTGGAGAAGATCATCGGCGAGATGCTGGTGGCGCGCACCTCGGAACGGCAAGGTCGTTTGATCGATGCCGACCCGTCGGCGTCGATGGAAAAGAAAAAGCAGGAGGGCTATTTCTGATGGCCGACAGCGCAGACATCGCCGCCTACCTCAAGCGCCACGAAGCCAAGCCGCGCCTGCGCTTCATCACCTGCGGCAGCGTGGACGACGGCAAGAGCACGTTGATCGGCCGCCTGCTGTACGAAAGCCGCAACCTGTTCGACGACCAGTTGTCGGCGCTGGAGCGCGACAGCCGTCGCCATGGCACGCAGGGCGCGGCGGTCGATTACGCGCTGTTGCTCGACGGCCTGGACGCCGAGCGCGAACAAGGCATCACCATCGATGTCGCCTACCGGTACTTCAGCACCGACCGACGCAGCTTCATCGTTGCCGATTGCCCGGGACATGAGCAATACACTCGCAACATGGCCACTGGCGCCTCAACCGCCGACCTCGCAGTCGTGCTGGTGGACGCGCGCAAGGGCCTGCTGACGCAGACCCGCCGGCACAGCTACATCGCCGCATTGTTCGGTATCTACATCGCCGCATTGTTCGGTATCCGGCAGGTCGTGCTGGCCGTCAACAAGATGGACCTCGTGGATTATTCGCAGTCGGTGTTCGACCGGATCGTCGCGGACTACCAGGTGCTTGCGGCCTCGCTGGGCATCGCGAGCGTTACGGCCATTCCCTTGTCCGGCCTGGTGGGCGACAACGTCATGTCGCGCTCGACGGCGATGCCGTGGTTCACGGGACTGGCCCTGCTCGAGCATCTGGAAAGCGTGGACATGGACGCCGATGCCAGTCGGCCGGCGCTGTCCTTCCGCATGCCGGTGCAATGGGTGTGCCGACCGTCCCAGGACTTCCGCGGCTTCACCGGGCAAGTGGCGGCAGGCGAGGTGAGGGTAGGCGACGAGCTGGTGAGCACCAGTTCGGGTCGGCGCTCGCGCGTGACGTCCCTGATGCTGGGCAGCGAACCGCTGTCGGTTGCCAGCGAAGGACAGTCGATCCTGCTGACCCTGGCCGACGAGATCGATGTCAGTCGCGGCGACATCCTGGCCGCGGCCGCCTCGCCGCCGCCGGTGTCCGACCAGTTTGCCGCGCACCTGCTGTGGATGGGCGACGAGCCGATGCTGCCAGGCCGCAGCTACTGGCTGAAGGCCGGTGCGCGCACGGTCTCCGCGCAGATCACCGAAATCAAGTACAAGGCCGACGTAAACACGCAGGAACACATCGCCGCCAAGCGCCTGGCGCTGAATGAAGTGGCGCCACCGTCGCCTGCGGCACGCTCGATTTCGCATTGCGTCGCGCCGCCAACGTGCATTGGCAGGCGCTGGACGTGGACCAGCAGGCCCGTGCCGCCATCAAGGGCCAGTCGCCGCGCTGCCTGTGGTTCACCGGACTGTCGGGTTCGGGCAAGTCCACCATCGCCAACCTGGTCGAGAAGCGCCTGCTGGCCAGCGGCCATCACACCTACCTGCTGGACGGCGACAACATCCGCCACGGCCTGAGCCGCGACCTGGGTTTCAGCGACGAAGATCGCGTCGAGAACATCCGGCGTGTCGCCGAGGTCGCCAAGCTGATGGTGGATGCGGGGCTGATCGTGCTGGTGTCCTTCATCTCGCCCTTCCGCAGCGAGCGACGCATGGCGCGTGCGATGTTTGCGCCCGGCGAGTTCATCGAAGTGTTCGTGGACACGCCGCTGGCCGACGCCGAGCAGCGCGATGTGAAGGGTCTCTATGCCAAGGCGCGAGCCGGCGAGATTCCGAATTTCACGGGCATCACTTCACCGTATGAAATCCCCGAAGCTGCCGAACTGGTGCTCGATACGACCCGGTTGCCTGCCGAGCGCCTCGCCGAACAAGTCGTCGAGGCCGCGCTGCGCTGATCCGTGTTCGGCGGCGGCTGACCTGCAGCCGTCGCCTGGCAGCAAGCTTCGCTCAGCAGCAGCCGTGGTCGCCGAAGTTGGACTCGCCGGCGGCCACGCCGACGCCGCGCGTCAGGCCCTTCTCGCTGGCCTGGTAGTGATCGGCGATGACCCGCGCGACCACCGAAGTCACGCGCTTGCCGGTGGGAATGTGCAGGAATTCATTCGGGCCGTGCGCATTCGAGTGCGGGCCGAGCACGCCGGTGATCATGAACTGCGCACCCGGGAATTTTTCGCCGAGCATGCCCATGAAGGGAATCGTGCCGCCTTCGCCCATGTACATCGCCGGGGCACCGTAGAATTCCTGGCTGGCGTGATCAATCGAGTGTTCCAGCCACGGCGCGAGCGCAGGCGAATTCCAGC
>JAPLSI010000185.1 GCA_026398715.1 Gammaproteobacteria bacterium | reverse complement strand
CTGCCGGCGGGAATCATGCGCAGGCCGTCGCCGCCGACGCTGAGCAATCCAAAACGATCGCCCTGGCGCAGCGCCAATTCAAAAACACTCGCGGCAAAAACCTTCGCCGCCTGCAGCCGGGACCATCCCGGCTTCGCCTCGTCCTGCTGGCCCATGGACGCGGTGGCATCCACCAGAACCCAGGCCGTCAGCGGGCTGTCGCGCTCGGCCTCGCGCACGAAAAACTTGTCCGATCGCGCGTAAAGCTTCCAGTCGATCTGGCGCAATTCATCGCCCGGCTCGTAGGCGCGGTACTGGGCGAATTCCAGGCCCGCGCCGCGGCTGCGGCTGGCATGCTGGCCATAACCCTGGCCACCGAAGGCCTGGCGCGAGGCCAGGCGGAATTCGCCCAGCCGCGCGCGCAAGGCGGGCGGGATAAGCGATTCCATGTCGCGCCTCAGGCGCCCGGAAACGGCAGGCCGCGCAGCAGGGCCACGACCACGTCGTCGGCACTGCGGCCCTCGGCCTCGGCGGTGAACGACAGCAGCAGGCGATGCCGCAACACGGGCGCCGCCAATGCGGCCACGTCTTCGCGGGTCGCTGCGTAACGACCATGCAACAGCGCACGCGCCTTCGACGCCAGCACCAGCGATTGCCCGGCGCGCGGACCCGCGCCCCACTTCACCCACTGTTTCACTTCCGGCAACTCGCTGTGCTGCGGACGCGTCGCGCGCACCAGGTGGTTGATCCAGTCGAGCAGGTCGGCGCCCACGTGCACTTCGCGCACCAGCGACTGCAGGGCCAGCACTTCATCGCCGGACATCACCGACGGCACCTTCGCCGCGCTGGAGCCGGTGGTGTTGATCAGGATGTCGCGTTCTTCTGCTTCGCTCGGATAGTCCACGCGCACGTGCAGCAGGAATCGATCGAGTTGCGCTTCCGGCAGCGGATAGGTGCCGGCCTGTTCCAGCGGATTCTGCGTGGCCAGCACGAAGAACGGCTCCGGCAGCACGTGGGTGACGCCGGCATAGCTGACGGTATGTTCCTGCATTGCCTCCAGCAGCGCGGCCTGGGTCTTGGGCGGCGTGCGATTCAATTCGTCGGCCAGCAACAGGTTGGTGAACACCGGGCCGGGCTGGAACTTGAAATGGCGTTTACCCGTGCCGTGGTCCTCTTCCAGGAGCTCGGTACCCAGGATGTCGGACGGCATCAGGTCGGGCGTGAACTGGATGCGCCGGAACTGCAGCGCCAGCGCCTGGCCCAACGATCGCACCAGTAGCGTCTTGCCGAGGCCCGGCACCCCTTCCAGCAAACAATGCCCGCCGGCCAGCAGGCCGATCAGCAATTGTTCGACGACAGCATCCTGTCCGACAATCGCCTGCGCGATGGCGCTGCGCAACTCGCCGAGCTTTGCCACCTGCGCGTTCACCGCGGCCTGGGTTTGGTCATTCGCCATGGTGCGACTTCCTCAATTGTTCAATGCGTACATCACGATGTTGACGCCGAATTTTGTGTTGTCCTCGGCCAGGAAGCGCTTGTTGCGCCAGTCGTAATCCCACTCGCAGCCGTAGTCCTTGTTGCTGTACAGCAGGCCGAGGCGACCATCGATGTGGATGCCGCGCAGGTAATCATGCACGAGGTCGTCGCCCCAGCCATTCAATTCGAAGGTGGTCGCCGGCGGCCCGTCGAAACGGAAGAAGCTGCTGAACAGAGGATGCTTGTTCGGCAGCTTGGCCAACGCCGACTTGCCGAAGATGGACGCCATCTCGGCCTCGAAGGACGTCGCGAACAAGCCGTCGATATCGTGGTTGCAGTCATCCACGAACACGAAGCCGCCATTGCGCACGTACTTCTCGAAATTGCGCCGCTCGTCGGGATTGAACTCCACCAGCTTGTGCCCGGCCAGGTAGCAGAACGGCGCGGCCAGCATGCGCGGGTCGGCCAGGGCGAGGATGCGTTCGGTCGGGTCCACGCGCAGGGTCGTGTAGTCGATCAAGGATGTGATCAGGTTGGACGGCATGCGCTGGTCCACGTCCCAGTCGCCCGAGTCGTACATCAACCGGGTGAACCAGAAATCGTAATCGGCCTTCGCGCGGACCGGTCGGGGCAGCAGCGAAAACGCTGCCGCCCCGAGCGCCATCTTCAGGAACTGCGCGCGATTCATGGCGCGCCGGTTTTCACACCGCGTCGGACAGGGAGGTGAAGGTGAAATCGCGCAACTTCATCGGCGGGATCATCATCGCGAAATTGGACTCGTCGCCGGCGATGCGCATCGGCTTGCCCAGTTCCTCGATGTTGTTGAGCATGATCACCGGCGATTCGTTGAAGCGGAAG
This sequence comes from Gammaproteobacteria bacterium, assembly GCA_026398715.1. Next base: position 2,670 of record JAPLSI010000185.1, on the reverse strand, counting down.
TTCTTGATCGGGTACTTGATCTCGCCGTTCTCGATGTAGAAGGTGCCGTCGCGGGTCAGGCCGGTCAGCAGCACCGTCTGCGGGTCGATCAGGCGGATGTACCAGGTACGGGTGACCAGGATGCCCTTCTGCGTGGACTTGATGAGTTCTTCGGTGGACTTGGTGCCGCCGGCCATCAGCAGGTTGCCGAAATTGCCCGGCGCCGCCTTGCCCTGCTTGTCCGCCCAGTAGCGCGAGTAGTTGAGGTGCGCGACCTTGCCCTGGTCGATGATGGCGTGCTTCTTGCGCGGCACGCCGGCGCCGTCCCAGGGATTGGCCGGCGCATCGGTGCTCCACGGGTCGGCCATGATGCTGACGCGCGGGTCGAACACTTGTTCGCCGAGTTTATTGCCGCCGCCTTTCTTGGTCAGGAAGCTGCGACCTTCATCGGCCTGGCGCGCATCGAAGAAGCTCATCATGAAACTGATCAGGCCGGCCGCGGCCGCGGGTTCCAGGATCACCGTGTACTTGCCCGGCTCCAGCGCCTTCGCATCGGCCGAACCCTTGGCCTTGGAAATCGCGACCTTGATCTGTTCCTTGGCGTTGAACTGGTTCACGTCTTCGAAGTTGGCCGAGGTCCAGCCCGAGCCGCGGCCGTCTTCAGTGCGCACCGTGCAGGTGTAGTTGACGTCGGTGAACTGCTGGTAGCCGAAGTTTCCCTTGCTGTTGGCGAAGGCGGTGAAGGCCGCAACGTCGGACAGGAAGCCTGCGGCGATCAGGCCAGCGCCCTTGCACGGCCCAATCGAATCGGCCGCCACCTGCGCACGGTACTCCGGCGTGATGTCGGCGGTGGATTGCACATAGGTCGGGCTGGGGATATAGGTCTGCTTGCCCAGTTCGGGCATGTACTCTTCGTTTTCCGGCGCGAGTCGGGCCAGTTCCTCGGCGCGGCGAACAACGCGTTCCAGCGAGGCATCGTCGAACTCATTGCCGGTCGCCGTGCCCTGTCGCTTGCCGAAAGCCACCGTAACGCCCAGCGTCACGTCGCTGACGATGCCGCTGGTGGACACGTTGTTCAGCGCGAATCGGATGTTGCCGGCATTGCTGCCGTTGAGGCTGGCGTTGCATTCGTCCGCCACCGACATCTTCACCACTTTCTCGAGCAGTGCCCGGGCTTCGGCTTCATTGAACATCTTCATTGGGTAGTTCTCCTGCGCTCAGGTGGCTCAGCCGAGGCTGCGCGCGGTGTTGATGACGTTGACGCCATTGAAGCGCGCCGTGCTCGAACCGTGCGAAACCGCCGAGGACTGGCCCGGCTGGCCCTTGCCGTCGAAGAAGGAGCCGCCGTGGCGGTAATCCGACTCGTCGCACACGCCCACGCAGGAACCCCAGAACTCGGGCGTCCGCAATTGGTAGGCCACGTCTTCAAGCATCGCCCCCAGCTTGCCGTCCTTGATCTCGTAGAACAACTGGCCGCCGAACTGCGCGTTGTAGCGCTGCTGGTCGATCGAGAACGAACCGGCGCCGACGATGTAGATGCCCTTTTCGACGCCCTTGATCATGTCGGCGACGCTGTGTTTTTCCTTGCCCGGCGCCAGCGAGACGTTGGCCATGCGCTGGAACTGCACGCTGGACCAGCTGTCGGCATAGCAGCAACCGTGCGATTCGGTTTCGCCCAGGATGTGCACCTGGTCGCGGATGGCCTGGTAGTTCACCAGGATGCCGTCCTTCACCAGGTCCCAGCGCTTGGTCTTGACGCCTTCGTCGTCGTAGCCGACCGCGCCCAGGCTGCCCGGTTGCGTCTTGTCGGCGAACAGGTTGACCTTCTCGCTGCCGTACTTGAACTTGTTCTCGCGCTTGTCCAGCGTGGCGAAGCTGGTGCCCGCGTAGTTGGCCTCGTAGCCCAGCACGCGGTCGAGCTCCAGCGGGTGGCCGACCGACTCGTGGATGGTCAACCACATGTGCGAGGGTTCCAGCACCAGGTCGTACTTGCCCGGCTTGACGCTGGCGCAGGTAAGTTTTTCCCGGGCCTGCTTCGCGGCTGCACGCGCGTCTTCCACCATGTCGTAGGACATCGCGTAGTTGACCACGCCGTTCGGCGACAGCACCTTGCCCGACGGCGCGCCATCCAGATATTCGAAGCCCATGCCCATCGGCGACGAAAGGCCCTGGCGGCTGCGGAACTTGCCACTGGCCTTGTCGATGGCAGTCACATTCATCGGCGCCCAGATCCGGTGCACGTCCTGGTCGATGTAACTGCCATCGGTGGAGGCGAAATACTTCTGCTCGTTGACCAGGAACAAGGTCGAGTTGACGAAGTCGGCGCCGGCGTTGATCGCCGCGGCGTTCACGCTCAGCAGCAGGTCGGCCTTGTCCTTGATCGGGATCGCCATGGCGTTCTTCACGATCGGCGTTTTCCACGACACCTCGCCCAGCGCGGGCGTTGGCGCCAGGATCACGGGCGAGGTTTGCGTCTTGGAGTTGGCCTTGGCAATGGCCACGGCCTGGCGCGCGGCGGCGGCGATGCTGCCGGTGCTCATGTCACTGGTGGCGCAGAAGCCCCAAGTGCCGTTGGCGATCACGCGGATGCCCACGCCCACCGATTCGGTGTTGACGATGTTCTGCACCTTGTTTTCGCGGGTCACCACGAACTGGTTCAGGTAGCGGCCCACGCGCACGTCGCAATAAGTT
>JAPLSI010000136.1 GCA_026398715.1 Gammaproteobacteria bacterium | reverse complement strand
GCAGCCGCGTCACGGTGAACACCACCGGGCCCAGGATCAATCCTGACGGACCGAACACGATCAGCCCGCCGACGATGGAAACGAAGGCGACCAGCGTGTGCATCTTCAGCCGATTGCCGACCAGCATCGGATAAAGCAGGTTGTCGATGCCGCCCACCACCAGCGCGCCCCAGACGGTCAGCAACAGGGCGCTGCCGATGCTGCCCTCCAGCGCCAGGAAGATGGCGGCCGGCACCCAGACGATGAATGCACCCAGCACCGGCACCACGGCCAGCATGCCCATCACGATGCCCCACAGCAGGGGCTCAGGCAGTCCAAGCCACCAGAACATCAGCCCGCCCAGCGTGCCCTGGATCGCGGCCATCACCAGCGTTCCATAGACGGTGGCGTGCACGGTATCGGTGACTTCGGAGAACAGCCGGGTCATGTCCGGCGCTGAGAGTGGCGATAGCACGCGCAGCGATTGCATAGCGGCGGCGCGATCGCGAAGCATGTAGAAAAGCATGTAGAACACCAGCACCGCGCCGATCGCCTGGACCACGGAACCTTGCAGCAGGGACGCAGCGGTACTGGTCAACCAGGTGGCGGCAGGCGCCACGACAGCGCGCAGGTCAACTTGTTTGTCCAACCACTGGCCGATGGGTGCAAGCAGTGGATGTCGATCAAGCGCCGCACGCCAACTCCCGGATTCCACCAGGGCCTGGACGGTTTGCGCGCCCCGGCCCAGTTCATCGATCAACCGGCTGGCGATGATGACCACCGGTACCGCCACGATCAGCGCCACGACGATCACGCACAGGCCGGCCGCAAGATTGCCGCCGCCGAGGCGCCGTTCCAGCCAACGATGCAGGGGCGCAAACAGCACCGCCAGGGCCAGGGCGCCGGCCATGGCCGGAACGAAAGGCGCGGCAAGTCGATACGACAGGTAAAGGCCGGCCACGGTCATGGCCATCAGCAACAGCGTATGGACCTGCCGATGCGAGCCCCAGCCTTGTTCAGTGCCGGATAGTGAATCGCCGTTGTTCATGGGGATTGGTTGCGCCTATCCCGGAAGGGTGACGCTTCAGTATGGCAGCGGATCCGCCAGCGACCCACCATTGCTGGCAATCACCTTGGAATACCAGCGCGCACTGTCCTTCGGCGTGCGCTGTTGCGTGCCGTAGTTAACATGCACGATGCCGAAGCGCTTGGAATAGCCCAGCGACCATTCCAGGTTGTCCAGCAGCGACCAGACCATGTAGCCGCGGATATCGCAGCCGGCGTCCATCGCCTTCTTCACTGCGCCGATGTGGCGTTGCAGGTAGTCCATGCGCAACGGATCGCGCACGCGGTCGCCATCGGCCACCGGCGGGTCGAAGAAGGCCGCGCCGTTTTCGGTGATGTACATCGGGATATCGCCGTAGTGGTTCTTCACCCAGGTCAGCGTATCGGTCAGGCCCTGCTCGAACACTTCCCAACCGGTTTCGGTATAGGTGCCCAATGGCTGGCGCACCGCGCCGGCACGCAACGGATAACTGTTCGTCGCCTCGGTCACGCTGCGCGTGTAGTAGTTGACGCCCAGGAAATCGATCGGCGATGAAATGAGTTCGAAATCTTCCGCCGGCCATTCCGGCCAGGCGTCGCCGAATACGTCGCGCAATTCGGCCGGATACGATTTCTTGAATACCGGATCGAGGTACTGGCGATTCATGTAGGCATGCGCGCGCTTCACCGCCGCCGCATCTTCGGCAGAACCCGTGGCGGGATACTTGGGTTCCAGGTTCACCACCAGGCCGATCTCGTGCTTGCCCTCGCTGCGATACGCCTGCACCGCAGCGCCGTGCGCGCGCATCAGGTGGTGCGAGGCGATGGGCGCTTCGTAGCGGCTGCGATGGCCGGGCGCGAGCGCGCCGTGCAGGTAGCCACCGTCGGTTACGACCCAGGGTTCGTTAAGGGTGACCCAGCGCTTCACGCGTCCATCCAGCGCGCGGAACATCACGCGGCCGTAGTCGGCGAACCAGTCGGCGATGTCGGGATTCAACCAGCCGCCGCGATCGTCCAGCGCCGCGGGCAAATCCCAATGGAAGAGCGTCGCGAGCGGCGTGATGTCGTTGGCCAGCAACTCATCCACCAGCTGCGAATAAAAATCCACGCCAGCCTGGTTAACGCGGCCCTTGCCGTCCGGCAGGATGCGCGACCAGCTGATGCTGAAGCGATAGGCTTTCAGGCCCAGTTCGCGCATCAGTCGCACATCGTCCTTGAAGCGACGATAGTGGTCGCAGGCAATGTCGCCGGTGTCGCCGTTGTGGGTCATGCCGGGCGTGTGTGCAAAACGCGTCCAGATGCTTGGCCCGGCGCCATCGGCCAGGGGTGAACCTTCCATCTGGTGGGCGGCCGTTGCGGCGCCCCACAGGAAACCATCAGGAAAAACGGGCGGCTGGCGCAACTTCAAATCCCCCATGGCAGCGGCGCCACGATAGTATGTAAGCGTTTACATTGGCAGAATATCCCACTATTCCGTCGGTTGCATAGGCCATCGACGTTGCACCCCGGAGTGATGATGGCCACCGTTGAACTGGATCACATTCGAAAGGTTTATCCGAACGGCCAGGTAGCCGTGGCCGAGGCCAGTTTCCAGGTGGCCGACGGCGAACTGCTGGTGCTGGTGGGGCCCTCGGGCTGCGGCAAATCCACCCTGCTGCGCATGATCGCCGGGCTGGAGGCGATCAGCAGCGGCACCCTGTCCATCGGCGGCCGGGTGGTGAACGAGGTGTCGCCGAAGGACCGCGACATCGCGATGGTCTTCCAGAACTACGCGCTGTATCCGCACATGAGCGTTGCCGAAAACCTCAGCTTCGGCCTGAAGCTGCGCGGCGAGGCGGCGCCGGTCATCGCCGAACGGGTCGCCGAAGCGGCGGCCATGCTCGAGCTCGGGCCCTACCTCGACCGCAAGCCCGCCAACCTGTCCGGCGGGCAGCGCCAGCGCGTGGCCCTGGGCCGCGCCCTGGTGCGCAAGCCGCAGGTCTTCCTGCTGGACGAGCCCTTGTCCAACCTCGACGCCAAGCTGCGCACCGCGATGCGGGTCGAGATATCGCGCCTGCACCGGCGCCTGGGCGCGACCATGGTCTATGTCACCCACGACCAGATCGAGGCGATGACGCTCGGCCAGCGCATCGTGGTGCTGAAGGACGGCGTCATCCAGCAGATCGACACGCCGATGAATCTTTACGCGCGGCCCGCCAACCTGTTCGTCGCCGGTTTCCTCGGCAGCCCGGGCATGAACATCCTGCACGGCACCCTGCGCCGCGATCCGGCGCTGCTGCTGGACATCGGCCAGGGCGCGCAGCTACCGCTGGGCGATGCCAACATTGCACCTGAATGGATGGGCCGCGAAATCGCCGTGGGCATTCGCCCCGAACACCTGGTGCCTGCGGACAACATGCAGGCCGCGGCGTTTTCGCCCGAGGTGGAAGTGGTCGAGCCGGTCGGCAATGAAGTGTTCCTGTACCTGCGCTTCGGCGGCGCCGCGCTGGTCTCGCGGGTCCCGCCGAAACTGCACCAGCTCAGCCCCGGCGATCGCCTGCCGCTGGCCTTCGCGCGCGACCAGTTGCATTTTTTCGACCCGGCATCGGGCCTGCGAATCGACCCCGCGGCCTGAACAGCCGCGCCTGCGCTGCGTGATACATTGTCACGAAGTCCCGCAAGTATTTTCTCCATGCCGCCAATCATGAATTCGTTTTTTCGTTGCAGTGCCGTTGCCTTGCTGGTCGTGGTCGCAGGTTGCGCCCAACCCGTGAAGCCCACGCCCGTTGCCGCGCCCGCGCCCGTGGCTCCTGCACCCGTTGCAGCGCCCGCTCCCGCTGCTGCCGCCGTCGCCGGCACCGCCGAAGCGCCGGTCGTGCCGCCGTCCGCCGAAAAGATCGACGCCTTCATCGCCGAAACCGCGAAATCCAGCGGCATGCCGGCCGAACAGATCCGCAGCTGGCTTTCGCAGGCGCGTTACCAGCAAAGCATCATCAACGCGATCACGCGCCCCGCCGAAGGCAAGCCGTGGAAGGACTATCGCCCGATCTTCCTCACCGAGACCCGCATCTCGCAGGGCCGCACCTTCTACGCCGAACACCGCGGCGAAATCGAGAAAGTGTCGAAGGACACCGGCGTGCCCGGCGAAATCATCGTCGCCATCATCGGCGTCGAGACCAGCTACGGCCGCATCACCGGCACCTATCGCGTGCTCGATGCGCTGTACACGCTGGCCTTCTATTACCCGCGCCGCGAAGAATTCTTCCGCAGCGAGCTGGGCCACCTGTTCGCCTTGGCGCGTGAGGAAAACATCGACCTCGCCACGCTCAAGGGCAGCTATGCCGGCGCGATGGGCTGGGGCCAGTTCATGCCGTCGAGCTATCGCAACTACGCGAAGGACGGCGACGGCGACGGTCGTCGCGACCTGCTCGGCTCGACCCGTGATGCGTTCGCATCGATCGCCAACTATTTCATCGGCTACGGCTGGCACGTGGGCGAGCCGGTCTTCCTGCCGGCCACCGCCGATGCCGGCGCTGCCGCGTTCAAGCCCGATGATTTCACCGCGAAGTTCAGCCTGGCCGACCTGGCCGCGCGCGGCTATCGCCCGGTGGACACCTTTGCGCCGAAGCTTCCCGTCACTTTGCTCACGCTGGAAGGCGCCGAAGGCACCGAGCAATGGATCGGATACCACAACTTCTACGTGATAACCCGCTACAACCGATCACCCCTGTATGCGATGGCGGTGTACCAGTTGTCGCAGGAAATCGCAGCCGGGCAGGGTGCCGCGCCTTGATGTTGCGCGCTGTGCCGACGGCACTGGTCGTTGCGCTACTCGTCGCCTGCAGTTCTTCGCCACCGCCTCGCCCCGGCAGTCCCCACGCGGGGCCGCGGGAACCTGCGTTCACTGCGCGCGCCGAATCGCCGCGTCGCGTGGACACCGAGCCCGCCAAGGCCGTCAATCCCTGCGCACCGACGCGTGAACATCTCGACAGCGACTACACCGCGGGCGGCCTGTACGCGCCCGGCGTCGCCGACGGCGGCCCGAGTTCGGCCATCGACATCAGCGGCCTGGTCGAACCGGTGCCACGCGTTGAACCACGCGCGCGCCAGGGCAACCGGTCGCCCTACTCGGTGCTGGGCAAGAGCTATCGCGTGCTCGACAGCTCGAAGGGCTTCCGCGAGCGCGGCCTGGCCTCGTGGTACGGCACCAAGTTCAACGGCCGCGCCACGTCCAGCGGCGAGCTGTACGACATCTGTTCGTTCACCGCCGCGCACAAGACGCTGCCGCTGCCGAGCTACGTGCGCGTCACCAATCTCGACAACGGCCGCAGCATGATCGTTCGCGTCAACGACCGCGGGCCCTTCCACCCGGGCCGCGTGATGGACCTCAGTTATGCCGCCGCGGTTCGGCTGGGCGTGGATCGCACCGGTACCGCGCGGGTCGAACTCGAGGCCGTGGGTCCTGGCGATTCACAGGCTGGCGATCGCCAAGCGGCAGTAAGCGAACCGGCAGATCGCCCAGCCACCCGGTTCGATGCCGCCGGGCGGGGCGATGGCGACTCGATCATCCAGGCCGGCAGCTTCAGCGAAAAAGCGAATGCGCGCAGGCTTGCCGATCGGCTGCAGGACGGCGGCGTCGGCCGCGTGGACGTGGACCATGCCGACGTGGACGGCCGCGATGTGTGGCGGGTGCGGATCGGCCCCGTGGACCGGGACGAGATGGACGGCGTTTTGGCCCGCCTGCGTGGGTTGGGTGTGCTGAATCCGCGTGTTTTCAGCCAATAAGTCCAATAAGTCCGTAGAATTGTCTGCACTTTCCAGGCCCACCCCAGGCCCCAGTTTCCGGAGTTTCCCCTCGATGCGCTTTCCCCGAATGATGCTCGCTGCGCTTGGCGCGGCACTTGTTACCGTTGCCGCCGCGCAGACGCCGACCCCCACGCCGCAGCCCGACGCGCCAACCGCCGCCACGATGCCGGTGCCGCCGCCGCCCGTGCCGACCGGCGCCAAGGCCTGGTTGCTGATGGATTTCGATACCGGACAGATCCTGGCCGGTGAAAACATCGACGTTCGAATGGAACCGGCCAGCATCACCAAGGTGATGACGTCCTACGTTGCAGCGGCGGAATCGAAGAACGGCAAGATCAAGCCCGACGACCTGGTCACCATCAGCGAACGCGCCTGGCGCGAAGGTGGCGCCGGCACCGACGGCAGCTACAGCGGTTTTGAACTCAACAGCCGCGTGAAACTGAGCGACATCGAAAAAGGCCTGTCGGTGCAGTCGGGCAACGATGCCGCCATCGCCATCGCCGAGCACGTGGCCGGCAGCGCCGAAGCCTTCGCCTCGCTGATGAACATCTACGCCAAGCGCATCGGCATGACCAACAGCAACTTCGTCAACGCGCATGGCCTGCCGGCGGAAAACCACTACACCACCGCCCGCGACCTGGCGCTGCTTGGCCGCGCGATGATCCGCGACTTCCCGGAAACCTACGCCTACAACAGCATCAAGGAATACACGGTCGGCACCATCACCCAGCACAACCGCAACGGCCTGCTGTGGCGCGAAGGCAGCGGCGTGGACGGCATCAAGACCGGCCACACCTCCACTGCCGGTTACTGCCTGCTGGCCTCGGCCAAGCGCGGCGACCAGCGTTTCGTTTCCGTGGTGATGGGCATTGACGCCAAGTCGCAGGGCGAAGGCTTCCGCCTGCGCGAAAACGGCAACCTCAACCTGCTCGAGTGGGGCTTCCGCTTCTTCGAATCGCACCAGCTGTATGCAGCCAACGCAAAGATCGCCACGCACAAGGTCTGGAAAGGCACCGTCAACCAGATCGACCTGGGCATTACCGCGCCGCTGGTGATCTCGGTCGAGCGCGGCCGTTATTCGCAGCTGAAGCCGACCATGGACGTGGCCAAGACCTTGATCGCCCCGATTACCAAGGGCCAGGTCATCGGCAAGCTGCGCGTGACGCTCGATGGCAAGCTCATCGCCGAACGTCCGCTGGTGGCATTGCAGGCCAGCGAGCAGGCCAACATCTTCAAGCGCCTGTGGCACAGCTTCCTGCTGTGGTGGAATTCCTGATCCAGAGCGCGCTTGATCTGAATCCTCGCCGCCGGAACTAGACCGGCGGCAGGAAGCCCAGGTCCGGCCGCGCAAAGCGGCCGATGTTGGGAATCACCAGCGGAAGGTCGCTGCTGGACACGCCATACCATTTGGCCAGCGTCGCCGCGTATTCGTCCACCGATGTGGACGGCAGCAACTGGCCCTGTGCTTCCACGGAATTCGGGCCGGCGATGTCCAGCGACGGGAAGCTGCCATACAGGTCGCCGCCCAACACCGATCCGCCCATCGCGAAATGATGCGAGCCCCAGCCGTGGTCCGAGCCACTGCCGTTGCTCTTGAGCGTGCGGCCGAAGTCCGAAGCGGTGAAGGTCACCACCTTGTCCTGGATGCCCATGCGCACCGTGGCCGCATAGAAGGCCGCCATGTGGTCGGACACGATGCGCAGGCGATCACCGTGGTCGGCCAGGCTGTCGTGGTCGTCGAAGCCGCCCAGGCTGACGAAGAACACCTGCCGCTTGTGGCCCAGGCGATCACGCGAATCGACCATGCGCGCAATCATCTTGAAGTTTTCCTGCACTTCCATGTAGTCCTCGACCAGGCCCGGGTCGATGTCGCCCGGCACGCCGGTGAACAGGTCATCGAAGTTCTGGCCCGCCGCCAGCGACGTACGCATCAGGTCCTGCGCGGACACCGCGCGGTTGTACACGCGTGACGCCTGGCGCTCGAGCATGTTGCCGGTGCGCGGATCGGCGTTCAGCGCATTCATCGCGTTGCGCCGCGTGCTGTTCCAGAACGACCAGAATTCAGCCGCGCCGGTTTCGGAATTGATCGGGTAGGGCAGGACGGAATTGCCGACCTGCCAGGCGTTGTTGCCGTTCAAGGACACGCACATCGACACCGCGGCCGAGGTATTGGCCGCCGCCAGCAAGTCGCCCATGCGGCCGGCCCAGCCGGTCAGCGTGGTGTAGTTGGGCACGCCCAGCTGCCAGAAACGCTGCTGGTCGGAATGCGAAAACAACTGCGGTGGCAGCTCGATGGTCTTGGACTGGTACTGCGTGCGCGTGGTCGGATGCGCCAGCACGCCCACGTTGGGCAGGATCGCGACCTTGCCCTGGTCGTACAGCGCCTTCAGCCGCGACATCTCCGGCGGCAGGCCGACCTGGCGGCCGTCGGTCATCGATGGCGTTACCAGTGGCAGCAGCTCTTCACGCAGGCGCGTGATGCCCAGCGGTCGCGCCAGCGAGCCCTCGCGGCCCATCACATACGAGTTGTAGGTGGTCTGGTCAGATGGAATCAGGGTGTTGCCATTGTCGTTGCCGCCAAACATGAAGAAGCACACCAGCGCCTTGTAGTCGGTCGGCAGCGCAGTGCCCGACATCGTGGCGGCAGCCGCCAGCGAGTTTAGGCTGAAGCCGAAACTTCCCAGCGCGCCCATGCCGGCCACGCCGGCCGCGGACATCAGGAACTGGCGACGCGAGCGCAGCGATTTTTCCTCGTCCAGCAACCGCTGGATGTCCTTGTTGCCGGGCAAGTTCATTTCTGCACCTTGTAGTCGGGCGCGATTTCGAAAAGCATCAGGGCCATCTTCACCCGGTCCTTGGGCTGGCTGGACGACACCTTGCCCACCGCATCCACGATGATGGTGCGCGAGGCGGGCGACAGCCGGCTGCCGGTCAACAGCAGGCTCAGTTTGTCTACCAGCGCGCCGGGGTTGCCGGCGAGGGATTCGAGCGCGGCATAGTTGTGCCGGTAACCGGTCGCGCCATCCACTTCAGTCATCACGAAGTATTCGATGAAGTTGTAGGCGTCCACGACCGTGCCTTCATGCAGGATCTGGAACTCGGGCCCGTACACCACGCCCTGCGACATCTCGCCGGGCGGCAGGAAATTCGGGCTGTAGAAATTGAACACGCTGGGCGAGCTTAGCGGGCGCTGCTGGAACACCGACTCCATCCACCAGACATTGAAATCGAAGCGGCCGTCGCTGGGCGGCGTGGTGAACACGCGGAAATACTGGGCCAGCATCTGCACCGGCTCGCGCAGGCGGCCGGCCGTCTGCGTCTGGGTCTGGGTCACGTCGCGTGCCTCGACGTCGAGCAACACCGCGCGGATCACCGCCTGCATGTCGCCGCGTACGCCGCTGCCGTTGTTGGCGAAGGCCGCCGCGACGCGACCGACGTATTGCGGCGAGGGATTGGATTTCACCAGGCGCTGGATCAGTTGCCGGCCAATGAAGGGACCGGTATTGGGATGGTTGAACAAAGTATCGAGCGCAATCTTCAGGTCGCTGCGCGCCGTGCCGCCGGACGGGATCACCACGCCGTTGACAATGGTCTTCTGCGCGGTGGAGTGATACGCCTCCAGCGGCGCCATCTGCGTGGTGATGTCGGCGTAGGTGCGGGAGTAACCGGACCGCGCGGAGTCGAAGCAATACCAGGATTCAGTGGCGGGGTTGCAGCCTGCGTAGGTCCAGCCGGTCAGCACCTTGGCCATGCCGCGGATGTCTTCCTGGCCGTAGGTGGGGATGGGTTTGCCCAGCCCATCCAGCATGCGCGTGCCATCGGGGTTGAGCTTCCACAGCCCGATGCTGAAAAGCTGCATCACTTCGCGCGCGTAGTTCTCGTCGGGCAGGCGGCCGGTGGCCGGGTCTTCCTTCTTGTTGCCGATGTGCGACAGCCAATAGCCCATCGCCGGCGACAGCGTCACTTCCTCGAGCAACGTGCGGTAGTTGCCGAAGGCGTTGGCCGCGAGCAGGTCGTAGTAAGAGGCATTGCGGATGGTGCTGACGTCGCCCACCACGAAGATCTGGCTGAGCCCCCAGGTCACCCGCTGCCGCAGCTGGTCGGGACCGGTGATGGCTTGCTTCCAGAACGATTCCACCGCGTGCTGGTTGGTGAAGTCGTCGATGTTCACGCCCTGCGACTTCAGGTAAAGCACGTGCGAGTAGTGCGATTCGCGCGGCATCGCGAACTGGTTGTTGATCCAGGTGCTGTAGCTGCTGCCGGTCAGCGCCATCGCCTCGGCCTCGGTCGGGCCGAAGGTTGCCTGGTTGAGGAAGCGCGATGCTTCACCGATGGTGATGCTGGGCTTGACCGGTTTACCCGGATTGCTCTTGTTCGCCGTCACCCGGCCGGGCGAGGTGGACGTGGCAGGCGGGCGAGCCCGCTCGGTGGTGTCGAACAAGTTTTCGTAGTTCGCCGCCAACGTGGCCAACGCCACCAGGCCCAAGGCCAACATCCAGGTTCGGGGGGCAGCCATGGACGAAGCCTTCGCGCGGGTTAGGGGGTCGGGTAGTGCATCCGTACTATCCGATGCCAACCCCGTTCAGGTTGTGACGTGCTTCAAACAATTGCAAGTCCTACGATTCTAGTACACGACCACGCTGCGGATGGACTCGCCGCGGTGCATCAGGTCGAAGGCCTCGTTGATCTTGTCCAGGGGCATGGTGTGGGTGATCAGCGAGTCGATGTCGATCTTGCCGTCCATGTACCAGTCCACGATCTTCGGCACGTCGGTGCGGCCGCGCGCGCCGCCGAAGGCGCTGCCGCGCCAGTTGCGACCCGTCACCAACTGGAAGGGCCGCGTCGAGATCTCGGCGCCCGCTTCGGCCACGCCAATGATCACGCTGGTGCCCCAGCCCTTGTGGCAACACTCCAGCGCCTGGCGCATTACCTTGGTATTGCCGATGCATTCGAAGCTGTAGTCGGCGCCGCCCTTGGTCAGGTTGACCAGATAGGCCACCAGGTCGCCTTCCACTTCCGCCGGATTTACAAAGTGCGTCATGCCGAATTTTTCCGCCATCGCGCGGCGGCCCGGATTCAGGTCCACGCCCACGATCATGTCGGCGCCGGCAAGGCGCGCGCCCTGCACGACATTCAGGCCGATGCCGCCCAGCCCGAACACCACCACCTTCGAACCCACTTCCACCTTCGCCGTGTAGATCACAGCGCCAATGCCCGTGGTTACGCCGCAGCCGATGTAGCAGACTTTGTCGAAGGGCGCGTCTTCGCGGATCTTCGCCAGCGCGATTTCAGGCACTACCGAAAATTGCGCGAACGTGGACGTGCCCATGTAGTGATGCAGCTTCTTGCCGTTGATGGAAAACCGGCTGCTGCCGTCCGGCCTCAGGCCCTGGCCCTGCGTGCTGCGAATCGCCTGGCACAGGTTGGTCTTGGGGTTCAGGCAGTATTCGCACTCGCGGCATTCGGGCGTGTACAGCGGAATGACGTGGTCGCCGGGCTTCAGCGACTTCACGCCAGCGCCGACTTCAATCACGACACCGGCGCCTTCGTGGCCGAGGATGGTCGGGAACAAACCTTCCGGGTCCGCGCCGGACAATGTGTAGGCATCGGTGTGGCAAACGCCGGTGGCCTTCATCTCGACCAGGACTTCACCGGCCTTCGGGCCTTCCAGGTCGACGTGTTCGATCACCAGCGGAGCGCCCGACTGATAGGCGACGGCGGCACGGACTTTCATGGCGGACTCCGGACAATGGCAATGTCCAAAGTCTAACAAACGCCCGATCAGGAATCGGTGAGGCGCGATTTTGCTAAAGAACGCCCCAGGCCTGGCGCAGTCCGAACAGGTGCAGCAGCCCGATGCCCAGGCAAATCGCCGCACTCCACCACCAGAAGGTCATGCTGTTGCCGGGAAAATGCGGAATCAGCAGGAAGAACAACAAGCCGCGCATCAGGTAGACGGCGGTGATGGCGCACAGGATGAGCCGCAGGAAGGGCAAGCGTGGAATCACGCCGGCGCCCGACAGTGCGTACGCCGCCCAGCCGAGCAACATGGCCGCGACCAGCAAAGTGACGCGGGTGGGGCGCGACGACCCGGCCTCGACCAGCTGCACCATCTTTTCGCCGGCGCCGAAGAAGCGATACCACGATGCGCCGAAGATGATGCAGCCCAGGTGCGCGAGCGCGGCGATGGCGCTGAGCGCGCCGCCGGCGATCAGGAAATAGTTGGTCGGCATTTTTTCAGTCCTGCATGGGGTTGGGATGGGCGGCGACGGACTTCTTCGGTGCCTTGCGCATCCACGCGCAATGCAACAAGCGCTGCACCGACGCGGGCTTCGCCTTCGCCAGCACTATACGCAGGCCGACGGCGTCGTCGCCCCAGGACAGCTTCTGGCAGGCGTCCGGCGCCAATGCCAGTGCGTGTTCGCGTTCGACTTCGTCCACGAACACATGCAGGTGCAGGCCATCCGGCGGCACGGTCGCGTAGATCTTTCCGCCCACCCGGAACGACGAATACTTGTGGTGCGGCGCCTCGGCCGTCCCGGGAAGCGACATCGCGTAGAGCCTGGCCTGTTCGATGTTCAAGGTCAGCCGCGCGGCTTGATGCTGGAGGGCAATTCCACGAAATCGTCGGTTTTCTCCAGCGAATTCATGGCTGCCAACAGCGCCGAGGGTGGTGCAATCAGCTTCCGTGCATCGAGGTCGAGCCAGCCGCCCGTGCTGGTCACGCGCGCGCTTAGCTTGCCATCCGGCCGGAAGATCTCGTGCCGAAGCAGGAAGCGGCTTCCGTCCAGCGAATGGCCGGCCAGCGCGTAGGTCACCTTGATGTGCTGCTGCAGCCCGACCTCGCTGAAATACTCGACCTCGTCCTTCTTGATCACGGGGCCGATGCGCAAGCGCGAGAATTCCTCCATCGGGAAGCCATGTTCCATCAGGAACATCTGGCGCACGTCGGCCGTCTTGTCCAGGTAGGCGGTGTTCTTCATGTGCGAGTTGAAGTCCATGTCGGCCCAACCCGCGTAAAGAGTCTTCGAATACATGTCATGTCTCCATTGCGGGTGAGTTGTACTAGCGTCCTGCCGGCACGATAGAGCAGGCTTTGCTGTCGACGTCCACCGCCAATTGCACGTACTCGAATGGCTTGCCGCCGGAGTGGGGCAGCGGCACCCACCACGACTCCCAGCCGGTCTTGGACCGCATCATGATGACGGGCACGTTGGGCAGGACGCAGTTGCCCACCTTGAAGGTGGCGGTTCGCGTGCCGGTCGCCCAACCCGAGGACCAGCGGGAATAGTCGGAGTAACAGGCCGAATACGCCTCGCCGCCTGCACCCTGGAATGACGAGCAGTCTCCCAGCGTGGGGTGCTGCGTGCTCAGGTAGCCATTGGGTTCCACCGTCTTGGCGACGGCAAGCAGCGACCCGCTGGCATCGAAAAATTCCAGCGTCGCGTTGTGCGGCGTGTCGTAGGCGAGGTTGTTCGTGGCCAGGCCGTGGTCGTGGATCTGCACATCCACGAAGGCGTGCGTGGAAACATGCCAATAGCCCCATGCCATTGCACCCGCCAGCAGAACGACAGGGACCAGCAGGATGCGTGTGCGAAGCCTCATGTCGTCTCCAGAGCGGTGGCGCGATGCAGCTTAAGCCCTGGCACTCTCGAAGCGCAGCGTACCTGCTTCTTCACCCGGTCCGGCGGGCTGGAAGCCGTTTCCGACCAGAACCCCGATGGAGGCCGGGTTCTCGGCCGATGTGTGTGCGATGACGCGGCCCACCTCCGGAAAAGTGAAGGCATGCGCCACCAGCGCCCCGACCATTTCGCTCGCATAACCCCGGCGCTGCCATTCGGGCAATACCGAATAACCAATTTCCACGGTGCCATCCTCGCCGGGCGGGCCGAAATATCCGCCGGCGCCCACCAGTTCGCGCGAGGCGCCGTCGCGGCCAGGGCCCAGCGCATACCAGCCGTACCAGCCCTCGACGCTTTCGCCGCCTTCCTCGAATCGCGACAGGAAGAATTCCATCGCGTCGCGGTCGTACTCGCCGCTCGGCCAGGCCGAGGACACGGTGGCATCCAGCATCAGGCACAGCTTCTCCGGCGCCTCGAGTTCGGTGCGGACGTGCGCAGCGGTGGATGCGACCAGCACGAGTCGGGATGATTCAAGCAGTTTTCTTGTTTTCAAGGTCGTTGGGCGCTTGGTTGCCATCGGCGGTGGCCTATTCGGCCCGGGTAAGCTCAACGCCATCAACCGTCATCTTCCATGTGCCGCCTGATTGATGTGGTGCGACGGAAACCACGAACGTCGTGGTCAGCGGGCCCACGCCGACGATGAAGTCGTCGCCCTTGAATTCCTTCAGCGGCCCATCGACTGACGTGGAGGCATTGTCGTTCTTGCGCTCATACATGACCCGGCCGTCCTGCGAGATCAGCAGTGACATCGTTTCCGAGCGCCATTCGCCGACGTAGGCCGTGCGATCAGCAGGAATGGGCTTCGCGCAGGCGGCAAGCACGAGGCAGGTCAGGAACAGGCACGACAGGATCAACTTTTTCATTGCGGGTCCCCGGGGTCGGATTCGGGGATAATGCCCTGTCCCGCCCCAGGCCGCACCCCGAATGAAAGTCCCCGCCGGCCTGCAACCCCTCATCGATGACGGCATCATCGACCAGGTGGTTCGCCCACTGAAAAGCGGCAAGGAAGCGGCCGTGTACGTAGTGCGCTGCGGCGACGAGTTCCGTTGCGCCAAGGTTTACAAGGACATGGGCCAGCGCAGCTTCCAGGCGCGCGTGCAGTACCAGGAAGGCCGCAAGGTACGTGGCAGCCGCCAGACCCGGGCCATCGGCAAGGCCACCAAGTTCGGCCGCAAGGAACAGGAAACCGCCTGGAAGAACACCGAGGTCGATGCGCTGTACCAGTTGTCGGCCGCCAGCGTGCGCGTGCCCCGGCCGTACGGTTATTTCAGCGGCGTGCTGGTGATGGAACTGATCACCGACAGCAGCGGCCACAGCGCGCCGCGCCTGGGTGAAGTGGACCTGGAGCCGGCGCAGGCGCGCGAATTCTTCGCCACTCTTGTACGCCAGGTCGTGCGCATGCTCTGCATCGGGCTGATCCACGGCGACCTGTCCGAATACAACGTGCTGGTCGATGAAAACGGCCCGGTCATCATCGACCTGCCGCAGGCCGTCAGCGCCGCGGGCAACAACAACGCGCGCACGATGCTGCTTCGCGACGTCAACAATATCCGTGGCACGCTGGCGCGCTTCGCGCCCGAGCTCGAAAACCTTCACTACGGCGAAGAAATGTGGGCGCTGTTCGAGAAGGGCGAGCTGTTGCCCGAAGCACAGCTAACCGGCGTGTTCGTTTTCAGCGAAGCGATTGCCGACGTGGACGACGTGCTGATGTCCATCGAGGATGCGCGCCAGGAAAACCTGATCCGCCAGCAGGGCCGGGAAGCGGCCGCGAACGAAGACTAGGCGCTAGCCCCGGATCACCGACGAAAGTTGCGGCGGAACCGTGCGGTGCAGCCCGGCCTCGCGCAAATCGCCCCAATCCAGGAAGGCGTTGGTGATCGCCTCGCGGATCTCACTGTCCGCATCCGGGCGTTCCGCGATCTCAGCCAGGAAGTGCAGGATGGCCTTGGCGCTGCCTGGTCGGGTCACGCACAGGACGCCGAGGTGGCCCATCTGCAGGTGCAGCAGGCCGTCGTCGTAGGCCAGGCCGTCCGACAAATGGCCCCATCGCGCAATCACGTCGCGACTGAAGGCATCCGGGTCGTAAGGCATCTTCTGCATCGAGCGGGTTTCATTGTCTCCGACTCCAAAGCAAACGCGACGGCGGGCCTGCTGCGGACAAGGGGATGCCGGTAGCAGGCGCCCCGGCGCTGTCCAGATGTGAAAAAGCCGCCCATAAGGCGGCTTCTTCACGTGCATGGGCGAGACTGGTTTACTTCTTCACGCCCTTGTCCAGGCCACGACGCTTCAACAGCGGGCCGACGTCCGGCTCGCCACCGCTGAAGCTGCGGTACAGGCCCACGGCGTCCGCGCTGCCGCCACGCGACAGCAGCGTGTCGCGGAAGTGGTCGCCGTTCTTGCGGGTCAGGCCGCCGTTCTTCTTGAACCATTCCACGCTGCCGGCGTCCAGCACTTCGCTCCACAGGTAGGCGTAGTAGCCGGCCGAATAGCCGCCGCCCCAGATGTGCGAGAAGTAGGTGGTGCGGTAACGCGGCGGAATCGGCGCGTAGTCCACGCCTTCCGACTTCAGTGCTGCGGCTTCGAAGGCCAGCGCGTCGGTCGGGATCTGGTCCGGCGCAAGCTGGTGCCAACGCTGGTCGAGCAGGGCGGCCGCCAGGTATTCGGTGGTGGTGAAGCCCTGGTTGAACTTCGACGACGCCTGCACCTTGTCCAGCAAGCTCTTCGGCATCACTTCGCCGGTCTGGTAGTGCTTGGCGTAGTTCGGCAGGATGCTCGGCCAGTCGGCCCACATCTCGTTGACTTGCGAGGGGTATTCGACGAAGTCACGCGGCACGTTGGTGCCCGAGAAGCGCGGGTACTTCACGTTCGAGAACATGCCATGCAGCGCGTGGCCGAACTCATGGAACGCGGTGGTCACTTCGTCCCAGGTCAGCAGGGTCGGCTGGCCCGGCGATGGCTTCGGGATGTTGAGGTGCTGGCCGATCACCGGCTGCGTGCCCATCAGGGCCGACTGGCTCACGTACTCGTTCATCCAGGCGCCGCCACGCTTGTTGCTGCGGGCATACCAGTCGATGTAGACCAGCGACAGCGTCTTGCCGTCCTTGTCGAACACTTCGAACACGCGCACGGTCGGGTCATAGACCGGCAGTTCCTTGCGTTCCTTGAAGGTCAGGCCGTACAACTGGTTGGCGGCGTAGAACACGCCGTTCTGCAACACGCTGTCCATTTCCAGGTAAGGCTTGAGCTGGCCCTCGTCGAAGTTGTAACGCGATGCGCGCACTTTCTCGGTGTAATAGGCCCAGTCCCAGGCTTCCAGCTTGAAGCCGCCCTTTTCCTTGTCGATGATCCGCTGCATGTCGGCAGCTTCGACCTTCGCGTTTGCGACGGCGGCCGGGGCCAGGTCGGACAACAGCTTGTTCACGGCCGTCGTGGTCTTGGCGGTTTCATCTTCGAGCACGTAGGTGGCGTGGTTCGGGTAGCCGAGCAGTACGGCGCGGTCCGCGCGCAGCTTGGCGATTTTCAGGATCACGTCGCGGTTGTCGAATTCGCCGCCCTTGCTGCCGCGCGATACGGACGCGTCGTGCAGGCGCTTGCGCAGAGCGCGATTCTTCAGCACCGCTTCCGGCGGCTGGCCGGTGGTGTTCATCAGGGCCAGCACGTACTTGCCGTCCAGCTTGCGTGCCTTGGCGGCTTCGGAGGCAGCGGCGATGGCGGCTTCCGACATGCCGTCGAGTTCAGCCAGCGTATCCACCACCACGGCCGAAGCATTGGTTTCCTTCAGCAGGTTCTGGCTGAAGGTGGTGGACAGGGTGGCGAGGTCGGAGTTGATGGCCTTGAGCTTCACCTTGTCGGCGTCCGACAGCTGCGCGCCGGCGCGCACGAAGTCGGTGTTGTAGCGCTCGAGCAGGCGGGTGGATTCGGCATCCAGGCCGAGCGTGGCGCGCGCGTCGTACAGCGCCTTCACGCGGGCATAGAGTTTTCCGTTCAACACGATGGCATCGTTGTGCGCGGAAAGCTTCGGCGACATCTCGCGCTGGATGCCTTCAAGCGCATCGTTGGTGTTGGCGCCGGTCATGCTGAAGAAGGTGGCCGACACGCGGCTGAGCATCTGGCCGGTGCGCTCCATCGCGACGATGGTGTTGTCGAAGGTGGGCGCATCGGCCTGGTTGGCGATGCCGTCGATTTCCACCAGCTGCTGGCGCATGCCTTCTTCGAAAGCCGGCGCGTAATGTTCGTTCTTGATCTGGTCGAAGGCCACGGCATGCATGTACAGCGTGCTGGGCGCATAGAACGGATTGGACTTGATGTCCGGCGTGACGGAGGGCGCGGCAGCGGCGGCGGCTTCGGCCGGTGCGGCGGGCGTGGCCACGGTCTGGCAGCCCGAGGTGGCGGCCACGGTCAGGCAGGCGGCAATGGCGATAGCTAAGGGTTTGGAGGACATCGGGTTTCCCGTTTCAGGTCGGAAGGCAGGGGGTTGATCGGGGCGCGATCGCATGTCGCGGACACCGGCCGCGGGATGCTAGCTGGAATGGCCGCGTCGGGCATGTGCCGAAAGGACCGGTCGGCTTGGGAAACTGCCCCATCGACCCGATAATGCACCCATGGACAGTGAAGAAAAGCAGAAGGGTTTCCAGTTTCCGGGCGTGTTCGAGATAACCGCCATGGGTCCGGCCAGCGCCGGCCTGGAACAAGTCATTCCCCACGAGCTCGGCGCGGCCGGGCTGGTGGTGCTGCACGAAACCGTGCGCTCGCGGGCGTCCACGGCGGGGCGCTTCGTCTCGGTTTCGATCAGCTTCCAGGCCAATAGCCGCGCCGATTACGACGCCGCGCACGTGGCCCTGCGCGCCCATCCGGAAGTGAAGTGGACCCTGTAAGCCCCGTGCAGCGGCCTCTCATCGTCCGTGAACTGGGCCGCCAAGCCTTCGAAGCGGTGTGGGCGGCGATGGAAACGCTGACCGACGCCCGCGGCGAGGACGCCGAGGACGAGCTGTGGCTGGTCGAGCACGATCCCGTCTTCACGCTCGGCCAGGCCGGCAAACCCGAACACGTCCTGGCGGCCGGGGACATCCCCGTGGTCCGCACCAACCGCGGCGGGCAGGTCACCTACCACGGCCCCGGCCAGATCGTGGCCTATCCGCTGGTGGACCTGCGCCGGCTGAATATCGGCGTGCGCGAATTCGTCTGCCGCATCGAACAAGCGCTTATAGATACGCTGGCCACCTGGAACATCACCGCCGTGCGCCGCCCCGGCGCGCCCGGCGTGTACGTGGACGGCGCCAAGATCGGCGCCCTGGGCCTGCGGGTGCGCCACGGCTGCACCTTCCATGGCCTGGCCTTCAACGTGGCCATGGACCTGGAGCCGTTTTCCCGCATCAATCCCTGCGGCTACGAGGGTTTGCAGGTGACCTCGGTGCTAAAATCCGGGGGGCCGGCGACGCTGGATGAGGTCAAGCCGGTATTGGTCGAAAAACTTGCCGGGCAACTGAACGCGCGGGCCGTTTTCGCATCCCCCGAACCCCTCCCTGCCTGAGCCTGCCCCCACATGTCCGACACCGCCAGCAAGATCATCCCCATCACGGTGGTCGCACCTTTGGTCGAGGGCGTGAAGCAGCTGGGCGGCGACAAGATCGCGCGCAGCCCGGTGAAGTTCGACACCGACGCACCCGTGCTGCGCAAGCCCAGCTGGATTCGCGTGCGCATCCCGGCCGGCAACGCGGTGGCCAAGCTCAAGAGCAAGCTGCGCGAGAACCGCCTGGTTACGGTTTGTGAAGAAGCCAGCTGCCCGAATATCCACGAGTGCTTCAGCCACGGCACCGCCACGTTCATGATCCTGGGCGAGGTGTGCACGCGGCGCTGTTCATTCTGCGACGTGGCCCACGGCCGGCCGAAGCCGCCCGACGCCAGCGAGCCGGCCAACCTGGCCCGCACCATCGCCGACATGTCGCTGCGCTACGTGGTGGTTACCTCCGTGGACCGCGACGACCTGCGTGACGGCGGCGCCCAGCATTTCGCCGACTGCATCCGCGAGACGCGCGCCTTGTCCCCGAACATCAAGATCGAGATCCTGACGCCTGATTTCCGAGGCAAGGGCCGCATGGAACGCGCGCTGGAGATCCTGGCCGTGTCGCCGCCGGACGTGTTCAACCACAACCTGGAAACGGTGCGCGAGCTGTACCCCAACGTGCGCCCGGGCGCAGACTACGACTGGTCCCTGCAGCTGCTGCAGCAGTTCAAGCGGCAGCATCCCGGCCTGCCGACCAAGTCCGGCATCATGCTGGGCCTGGGTGAAAACCGTGAACAGGTGGAAGGCGCCATGCGGGATTTACGCGCCCATGACGTGGACATGATCACCATCGGCCAGTACCTGCAGCCCACGCCGCACCACCATCCGGTCATCCGCTACTGGACGCCGGAGGAATTCAAGGAACTAGAGGTACTGGGTTACGGTCTAGGCTTTACCCATGTGGCTTCGGGTCCGATGGTCCGTTCGTCCTACCACGCCGACCGAATGGCGGCTGAAGCTGGATTCGTCCAGGCCTAGGGCAGAACCTGTAAACCGGTACCATCGGCACAGGCACCCCCTGCTTCAACAGCGCAAGCTGATCTTAGTTTCCTGCGGTCCAAGAGTACCGACGAATGTTCAATCGCAACCTGCTGGTTTTCTCCGCCCTGCTGCCGCTGACCCTGGCCATCGCCGCGGCCAGCACGCCTGCGCCCGCCGCCAAGGCGCCTGCCTCTGCCATGGCGCCGACCCAGGCCCAGGCCGAAGCGACGACGCTGGTCTACGGCCTGCTGTCCGACAGCCGCTATGCGTACCGGCCGATGCCGCTGAACGACCAGTTGTCCGCCGACATCTTCCGTCGCTATATCGAAGCGCTGGACAACGACAAGTTGTTCTTCGTGAAAGCCGACATGGACCGTTTCGCGTCGTATCGCACCACGCTCGACGATGCGATCAAGACGCAGAAGCTGGCCCCGGCCTACGACATCTTCAAGACCTACATCAAGCGCGTGGACGAGCGTTCCACGTTTGCACGCAGCCTGCTGGCCAAGCCCTTCGATTTTTCCGCCAAGGAAAGCTGGGCCTACGACCGCGAAAAAGCCAGCTGGGCGCCCGACCAGGCCGCCCTGAATGAAATCTGGCGCAAGTACGTCAAGAACGACGTGCTCCGCCTCAAGCTTGCCGGCCGCAGCCAGGAAGAAATCCGCAAGACGCTCGACAAGCGCTACGCGCAGTTGGGTTCACGCGTGCACGAGATGCGCGGCGACGACGTGTTCGAGTTCTTCATGAATGCGTATGCCTCGTCCATCGATCCGCACACCAGCTACATGAGCCCGCGCAGCGCCGAGAACTTCGACATGCAGATGCGCCTGTCGCTGCAGGGCATTGGCGCGGTGTTGCAGCGCCAGGACGAGTTCGTGGTCATCCGCACCCTGGTGCCGGGTGGTCCGGCCGCGTCCAGCGGCAAGATCAAGGTCGGCGACCGCGTGGTTGCCGTCGGCCAGGGCGACAAGGGCCCGATGACGGATGTCGTGGATTGGCGCATCGACGATGTCGTGGACCAGATCCGCGGCAACAAGGGCACCAAGGTGCGCCTGGATGTCTTGCCGGCCGATGCCGGCATCGACGGCCCGCACAAGATGGTTACCCTGGTGCGCGACACCATCAAGCTGGAAGAACAAGCCGCCAGCAAGTCGGTGATCGACGTGCAGGGCAAGAAGATCGGCGTCATCACGCTGCCGGGCTTCTACCTGGACTTCGAAGCCGCGCGTCGTGGCGATCCGAATGCACGCTCGGCCACCTCCGACACCGCCCGCCTGCTCGCCGAACTGAAGGCGCAGGGCGTGGATGGCGTGGTGATGGACCTGCGCGAGAACGGTGGTGGTTCGCTGGTGGAGGCGGTGGAGTTGACCGGCTTGTTCATCGACCGCGGCCCCGTGGTGCAGGTGCGTGAATCCGGCGGCCGCGTGGCGGTGGAGAACGACGACCAGAGCGGCGTTGCCTGGGACGGCCCGTTGGCCGTGCTGGTGAATCGTTCGTCGGCATCGGCGGCGGAAATCTTCGCGGCCGCCATCCAGGATTACGGCCGCGGCCTGATCGTGGGCGAGCCGACCTTCGGCAAGGGCACCGTGCAGAACCTCATCCCGCTGGACCGCTGGCCGACCAAGGCCGCGCAACAGTACGGCCAGGTGAAGCTGACCATCGCGCAGTTCTTCCGCGTCGACGGCCAGACCACCCAGCACGCCGGCGTCATTCCGGAAATCCAGTTCCCGGTGACGGTGGACGCGAGCGAGTTCGGCGAAAGCACCTTCGACAACGCCTTGCCGGCCACCCGCATCCAGACCGCGCCGCACAGCAACCTGGGCAACTTCAAGCCGATCGTTCCGCGCCTGCTGTCGCAGCACAACACGCGCGTCGCCGCCGACCGCGAGTTCAGCTGGTGGGCGCAGGACGTGGCCCAGTTCAAGGCCGATCGCGATCGCAAGGTCATCTCCTTGAACGAGGCCGAGCGCCGCATCGAACGCGACCAGGACCTGGCCAAGCGCAAGCAACGTTCCGCCGAGCGCAAGGCCCTGGGCCTGGTGTTGCCGGGCGCTCCGGAAGACGACGACGGCCTGCAGGCCGACGAGCGCAACGTGGCGCAGCAAGTGGCGGCCGAAGCCGCCGCCAAGAATCGCCCCGACCCGCTGCTGCGCGAAACCGCCGCCATCCTCGCCGACGCCATCGCCGCACTCAGCGGCGATGCGAAGCTGGCAGCGCTGGTGATGCCGGTGACGCACCAGGCGACGGTCTGGAGCGATTGATTCGTACCGCCATGAGTTGAAAAAAGCCCGGGAAATTCCCGGGCTTTTTTATTTGCGCGCGTCGATTAAATGGACTTGCGCAGCGTTCTTTCGAACAACGCTGTCGTCAGTTCCCAGGCCTGGTGCGCAGCCTTCTCGTCATAGCGTGGCGTGGTGTCATTGTGGAATCCGTGTTGCGTGCCCGCGGGCTGGAAGCTGGTGTATTTCACTCCTGCTTCCTTCAATGCCGCTTCATACGCGGGCCAGGCGGTGTTGATCCGTTCGTCGGTGCCGGCCAGCACGACCAGCATTTCCGCCTTGATCTTCGCTACGTCTTCCAGCGGCGCGGCTTGTCCATAGAACGGCGCGGCCGCGGCCAGCGTCGGCACGCGCGTCGCCAGGAAATTGACCATGCCGCCCCCGTAGCAGAAGCCGACCGCGCCAAGGCGTCCGTTGCCACCCTTGATCTTCGCCAGCATCGCTACCGCTGCCAGGAAATCCTCTTTCGTCTTGGCCTGGTCGAGCTTGCCGAACAGCGTGCGCGCCGAATCCTCGTCACCGGGATAACCACCGAGCGGAAACAACGCATCGGGCGCGAACGCGATGTAGTTCTCCAGCGCAAACCTTCGCGCCACATCCTCGATGTGCGGATTCAGGCCGCGGTTTTCATGCACGACCAGCACCACCGGCAACGGACCCTTGGCCTTGGCCGGCCGCACCAGGTAACCGCGCGCCTTGCCATAGCCGTTCGGCGAATCGAATTCCACATACTCGGCCTTCAGTCGCTTGTCGTCCGGCTTGATCTGCTGGGCCGCCGCGAAGTTGGGGCTGAGCGCCGCCAACAAGCCCGTGGCCGCCGCCGCGCTGATCGCCATCTGGCCGGCGCCGGTCAGGAAGCCACGCCGGTCGATGACGCCATGCACGTATTGGTCGAACAGGCGCATCACCTTCGGGTCGAAATCGTCGGTGGTCAGTCGCTTCTTGTCGGTCATCTGTCTTCTCCGGTCGAGGCGTCAGGATAGCTGCGGGATTGTTAAGCCGTTGAGAGCGGATTAGCGTACGAGCGGGTACGCGTTGCGGCGAGGCAGGGGTCGGTATTCACTTCGAGTCGCTGCACTCGCGCCTGCCGGCGCTCGCGCGACTTGGTCGAAGCAAACACCGCCCCCCGCTCCCATACGCAATCCGTACTTCTGTCCCTGCTGTCCTCCCGACCAGGTACCTATCCAAGGCTTCCACTTCGTCTCGGTGAATTGGCTTGTAAGAGTGGCGCGCGAAGGCTCGTCGGTGTCGTTCTTATCCTGTACCAGCGCGGCTTGTCACGTGGTGGAGCCACGTGTGCACTTCCCTTGATGTCGGGCGCGATGCCTGCCGGCCACCGGCGCTGCGAGACATTTCTGGACGGTAGGATCCGAGCAAGATTCGGATAGCGGCGGGGGGATCAGGGGGATAATCTGCGGCCATGGAAACGACCACGCCCGATCCGCGGCTCGACAAAGCCCGCAGCCTGCTGGATGCAGGCGACTACAGCCTCGATGCGCTGGGCGCGGCGGTTGGGCTTAGCCCGACGCATCTGCAGCGGCGGTTCCGGGCGGCGTTTGGCTTGAGTCCGGCCGAGTATCGGGCGCAGAAGAAGTTGGCGACCCTGAAGCGTGAGTTGCGTGGCAGTGGCGATGTCACGCGGGCCTTGTACGACGCCGGCTATGGGTCCAGCAGCCGGGTGTACGAGGACGGCGCGGCTCGGCTGGGCATGTTGCCCGGCGCCTATCGCCGCGGCGGCGAGGGCATGCAGATTCGTTGGACCATCATCGAAACCGCGCTCGGCCTGGCGCTGGTCGCCGCCACCGAGCGTGGGCTGTGCTCGATCGCGCTGGGCAATGACGCCGCCGCGCTCGAGGCCGAACTGCGCGGCGAATTCCCGAAGGCCGACATCAGCCACGTGCAGGAAGGGTCCGACGACTTCCTGGCGCCGCGCGTGCGCGAAGTGGCGAGCATGCTCAGTGGGCGATCAGGCGCGGTGGACGTGGAACTGATCGGCACCGCGTTCCAGCAACGGGTGTGGCAGGCGCTGATGAAGATTCCTCCGGGCCAGACATTGAGCTACGCGCAACTGGCCGAGTCCTTGGGCAAGCCGAGTGCGGCGCGCGCGGTGGCGCGGGCCTGCGCACAGAACCGATTGGCGGTCATCGTGCCCTGCCATCGCATCGTGCGCGGCGACGGGTCGCTGGGCGGCTATCGCTGGGGCCTGCCCTTGAAGGACAGCCTGCTGAAACGCGAACGCGTCGCCTGAAACGCGCGTTACTTGCGCCGCCGCGGCGACGGCTCGCGCGTGGGCAGGGACAGGCCCATCTTCACCGGCTCGAACACCATGTGCGTTTCGTAACGGCGGATCGCGCCCTCGTCGATGAACAGGCGCTCGGCCAGTTCGCGGTAGTGGGCCAGGTTGCTGCTGGTCAGCAGCACCAGGTAGTCCCATTCACCGGCCAGCACGTAGCACTGCTGCACTTCGGGCGCGGCGCGCATGCGGGCGCAGAAGGCAGCGTGTTGCTTGGCGGAGTCGCGTTCCATCGTCACCAGCACCGCCGCCATGTTGGTGCTGCCCAGCATCTTCGGGTCCAGCACGGCCACCTGCCGTAGCAGGCCGGCCTTGCGGTAACGGGTAAGCCGGCGTTGCACGGCGCTGGCGGACAGGCCGATGGCATCGCCGAGCGTCGTCAGCGTGACATCGGCGTCGCGCTGCACCAGCGCCAACAGGCGGTGGTCTATTTCATCGAGTGCGAGCGGGTTTTTCGCCACGCAATAATTTTGCGTCCAGGCGTGGTTTTTTTCAATCGTAAATCTCACGCGGTCTTTACGCTATCCCGAATGAGCACTATCGCCCCCACTGCCGCGCCCGTCGCGGCAGCCACGCCGACGCCCTTGCAGGTCGTCCTGGCCCTCGCCGCCGTCTACCTGATCTGGGGTTCGACCTACCTGGGCATCCGCATCGCGCTGGACGGCTATCCGCCGTTCCTGATGGGTGGCATGCGCTTCGTGGCCGCGGGTGGGCTGCTTTACGCCTTCCTGCGCTGGCGCGGCCACGCGGCGCCGACGCGTGCGCAGTGGCGCAACGCGATGGTGCTGGGCCTGTTGCTGGTGATGCTGGGCAATGGCTTGGTCAATTTCGCCGAGATGACGGTCAGCAGCGGACTGGCGGCCGTGGCCATCGCTTCCATGCCGCTGTGGGTCGGCATGTTCAGCGCCTTTCGGGGCAGGCATCCGAGCCGGCTCGAGTGGCTGGGGCTGGGCGTGGGCTTTGCCGGCGTGGTCTGGCTGAATCTTGGCAGCGCGATGAGTGCGAGCGTGCCGGGCATGCTCGCCCTTCTGGCCGCCACCTTGTCCTGGGCCTACGGATCGGTCTGGAGCCACAACCGCGACCTGGCATCGCCCTTCATGAACACCGCGGCGCAGATGATGTGCGGTGGCCTGATGATGGGCGTGCTGGGCCTGGTCGTGGGCGAGCGCATGCATGAAGTCCCCGCACTGCAGCCGACACTCGCCCTGGTGTACCTCATCACCTTCGGATCGATCGTGGCTTACTCGGCTTACTCGTGGTTGCTGCAGAACGTTCGCCCGGCACTCGCCACCAGTTATGCCTACGTCAATCCGCCGATCGCCGTGGTGCTCGGCAGCCTGACGTTGGGCGAGCACGTCGACTCGCGCATGATCGGCGCCATGGTCGTCATCCTGGCCGGCGTGCTGATCATCACCCGCGCGCAGGCAAGGGCATGAGCCCGGCCCAGCGCGAAGCAAGGCATGGCCTGTGGGTGGCGGTCGGCTCGTTCGTCGTCTGGGGAATGATGCCCCTGTACTGGCATTTCCTGAAGGTGGTGCCGTCTTTGCAAATCGTGGCGCACCGCATCTTGTGGAGCACCTTGCTGGTAGCGGGCTGGCTGTTGTGGTCGCAGGGCCGCGGCTGGTTGCGCGCCGCGCTGGCGCGTCCGCGCGCCGCGTGGATGCTCGCGCTGAGCAGCCTGCTGATCGGGTCGAACTGGGCCCTGTACATCTGGGCGGTGAACGCCGGTCACGTGGTCGAAAGCAGCCTGGGCTACTTCATCAACCCGCTGCTGAATGTCTTGCTCGGCGTGGCCTTTCTGCACGAACGACTCAGCCGCGCGCAGTGGGTATCCGTGGCGTTGGCGGCGGCGGGCGTGGCCTGGCTGACCATCCAGTTCGGCCAGCCGCCGTGGATCGCCATCTGCCTGGCTTTGTCGTTCGCGTTCTACGGCCTGTTGCGCAAGTTGCTATCCATCGACGCCGTGGCGGGCCTGGGCGTGGAAAGCGTTTATCTGTTCGCGCCCGCGCTGCTGATGCTGCTGTGGGTCGAAAGCCACGGGCAGGGCGGCTTCTTTGGCGCGTGGGGCACCGGCGTGGACGCACTGTTGATCTTCGGCGGTGCGTTGACGGCCTTGCCGCTGATCGGGTTTTCCTTCGCGGTGCGGCGCATCAAGCTGTCCACCGTCGGCGTCATCCAGTACATCGCGCCAACGCTTCAGTTCCTCACCGGCGTTTTCATCTTCCAGGAAGCCTTCGACCACAATCGCCTGGTGGGCTTTGGATTTATCTGGGCAGCGCTGGCGATATTTGCGGGCGACGGTCTGGTTCGCGCGCGCCGGCTTTCCATTGCAGGCAAATCTCTGCAATCGCCAGCGGAACCAGCCAGCTGAGCCATCCAAGCGCGGCGCCGTCGCCAAGTTGGCCGAGGATGGCAAGCCCCGGAATCTTCGCGAGCAGACGACATAACACGAACGACCAGACCAATACGTAGCTGCGAATTATCCAGTCGCGATGGTTGTTGAAGCGGCGATTGATGGCGGCGCGAAGGGCCATGGCCGCCGTCACCATCCATGCGACGGACAGCGCCGCCAATGCCCAGCCCAGGTCGCCCACTTTCATCAGGTCGAAGGCGAACGGGTCGACGACCTTGCCGTGTACGGTGGCCAACGACAAGACCAAGGCCGCCATGGCTCCCAACGCACCGCCAACCAGGTAGCTGTATCCGATGGCGCGATGGAAGCGAAACTGCTGCCGGGTGAAACCGACATAAAGGTTCAGCGCGCCGAGCACCAGCATCACGGTGCCGCCCAGCATGTGCAGGAATACCAGCGGAAAATGACTGGGGTGGTCTGCGACGTTGGACAGCGTCGCGACGGGCAGGGCAATCAAGACCCAGGCAGGCACGCTGCTGACGACGGCCAGCAACAGGATGACCCCGGGAGCCGTGCTCCACCAGGAGCGCGCAGAGCTAGCCACGCAAGGCCTGCGTCACGGGCAAGCGCGCAGCGCGCACGGCGGGGAAGAGCCCGCCGATAAAGCCAATGGCCAGCGCCCACACCAGTCCCTGCGTGACCAATCGGGGTGTGACTGCGAAATTGAAGGCGACCTGGGTGAAGTTTCCGCCCAGCGTCGATACCGAATAACCATTGAACACCCCGTAAGCGATGCCTGCGCCAAGCAGGCCGCCGAGCACCGACAGTGCCATAGCCTCAGCCATCACCGATGCTATCACTGGCGCGCTGCCAAAACCCAGCGCCCGCAGCGTGCCGATTTCCGCAGTGCGTGACGACACCGCCGAGAACATCGTGTTCAAGGCGCCGAACAGCGCACCGATGGCCATGATGATGGTCACCGCCGTAGTCACCCAGCGAATGATGCGGGTGGTGCCCGCCGACTGCGCGCTGAAGAACTCGCGCTCGGTCTGCACGTCCACGTTCAACTGCGGATTTTCGGTCAGCCGCTTCTTCAACGAATCGAAGGCGTCGCGCGATGTCAGCCGCACCAGCACGGACGAAACACCCGAGCGACCGAACGCGCTCTGCGCGGTTTCAAGGTCTGCCCACAATTCCGAATCATGCGCATCGCCGGTCTTGAAGCGGCCGACCACGGTCCAGTACGAACCGCGGAATTTCAGCTTGGCGCCGACATCCAGACCGCCGAATTCCCGATACGCGCCGTCGCCGACGATCAGTTCGCGCAGCCCGGGGCGGAACAGCCGGCCCGCGGTCAACTGCAGTTCCGGACGCAGGATGAAGGCCTTCGGTTCGACGCCGCGCAATGAGACATTCGCGCCGCTGGTATCGCCGCGCCGAGGCACCTCGGTCACCACGATCAATTCGCCCGAGGCCAGCGGCAGGTCGTCGTCCGCGCGTGCAATCGCCGGGTCCTGCTTGACCAGCGTGTTCGACGCGCGGTCGAGGAAGCTGGCGAGTTCGCCGTTGGATCCGCCGCGCAGGATGATGGCGCGATCGGGATTGCCGGTCGCCGTCAGCGTCTTGTCCAGGCCGGCCGACATCGACAGCATCGCCACCAGCACGCCGACCACGCCGCCGATGCCGATCACGATCACCAGCGACGCGCCCATCCGTTGCGGGATGCTGCGCAGGTTCATCAACACGATTTCGCGGATCTGGGTGAGGGTGCTCATGGCTCAGCGCCCCGCCAGCGCATCGACGATGCGGATGCGCATCGCATGCAGGGCCGGCGGCAGGCCCACCGCCACCGCCAGGAACACCGCCGCGGCGCCGGCGAACAACCACACGGCCGGGCTGGTGGTAATCGGATACTCCGGCGGGATGCCCAGCGTAATCACGCTCGCCGTCAGCATGCCCAGCGTCGCGCCCAGCAGGCACAGCAGCAACGACTCCGCCAGCACCAGGCCCAGCACCGTGCGATCGGTAAAGCCAAGGCATTTCAGCACGGCCAGTTCCGGCACGCGCTCGCGCACCGCCTGGCTCATCGTGTAGCCGGTCAGGATCAGGATGGTGAAGAACACCGCGCCCGAAATTGCGTTGAGGATGAAACCGATGTTGCCCAGTTGCTTCAGGAAGCCCAGCTGGAATTCCTGTTCGCTCTGGCTCTTGGTTTCGTCCGGTGAATTCTCGAACTTTCGGTCGATCTCGGCGGCGATGCGTTCGCTCTGCATCGGATCGTTGACGCTGACCACGAACACGCCCGCCAAACCCTTGGCGCCCGTGACGCGCGCTTCGTCGAACTGCCCGTAATTGAGGTACATCAGGTTGGCGCGCTTGGACCATTCCTCGTCGCGGCCGTCGAAGATGCCGACCAGCCGCCACTCCCAGACGCGCGATCCATCGGTCTTGGTCCAGATGAAGGAATTCAGCGGAATGATATCGCCGACCTTCCAGCCATATTTGTCGGCCAGCAACTTGCCCGCGATCGCGCCGTCCTGGGTGGAGATGAAGGCGCGCCGCTGCGACTCGGGCAGCACCCACTCGGGATAGGTGTCGTAAAGGCGCTGCGGGTTGACCGCGAACTGCGGGAAGAAGTTGCGCGCGTCCTGGTACACGCCGCCGAAGAATTGCGAATGCGATACGAAATCCACGCCGGGCACCGCTTCGATCTGCGGCAGCATCCGCATCGGCAGTGGCTGGGTGAAGCTGGTCTTGGCCTGCGTGATCAGCCGGTTCACGCCCAAAAAGCTGGCGCCGCCCGACAGCACCGAATTCACCGCCTGCAACAGGCCGATCAGCACGAAGGCCGCCATCAGCGCGAGCAGGGTGAAGGTGGTGCGCGTCTTCTTGCGCATCAACCCGCCCCACACCAGCGGGAAATATTTCGCGATCACGCGCGTGGTCCGTGCTGGCGCAGGCGCGACAACATCAGTGCGCTGCCTCGTCCACCAGCGTGCCCTTGTCCAGGTGCACGGTGCGTTTCGCGTATTTCGCGGCCGCCGGGTCGTGCGTCACCATCACGATGGTCTTGCCGAATTCCTTGTTCAGGCGCTGCAGCAGGCCGAGCACTTCGTCGGCGGTCTTGCGGTCGAGATCGCCGGTGGGTTCGTCGCAGATCAGGATGCGCGGGTCGGACACCAGCGCACGCGCAATCGCCACGCGCTGCTGCTGGCCGCCGGACAGTTCGTTGGGCTTGTGGCTGGCGCGATCGCTCAGGCCGACGAGTTCCAGCGCCACCTGCGCACGGCGCACGCGTTCGCTGCGCGACATGTCGGTCAGCAACAACGGCAGCTCGACGTTCTTCAGCGCGCTCAGCACCGGCATCAGGTTGTAGCTTTGGAAGATGAAGCCCACGGTGGCGGCGCGCCATGCGGCCAGCTCGTTGTTGCTGTGTTCCTCGATGCGGTCGCCGTCGATCATCAGCACGCCGCCGCTGGGCGAATCCAGGCCGCCGATCAAATTCAACAAGGTCGTCTTGCCCGAGCCCGATGGGCCCATCAGCGCGACGAAATCGCCTTCGGGAATATCCAGGTCGATGCCGTGCAGCACTTCAACGGACTGCTTGCCGCGCGTGTAGGCCTTGGTCAGGCCGCGGATTTCCACCAGCGGCCGGATTGGATTATTGGGGGCGTCCATCACTCATTCTTTCTTCAGGGTGACGCGGCTGCCGTCCTTCAAACCCTTCGGCGGCGACAGCACGACAATCTCGCCGCCCTTCAGCCCGGCCGAGATCATCTGGTCCACGTCGCGCACTTCGCCGGCGGTCACGGCAACCGACTTCACCTTGTCTTCTTCGACCACGAACACCGAACTCTTGCCAGCGCTGGTCTGCACGGCGCGCGCCGGCACCCACACGCCGGTGGGCTTGGCCGCGCCGGGCTTGGTCGTTTCCAGGAAGCTAACGCGCACGCCCATGTCGGGCACGATGCGCGTGTCCTTCGACGCCAGCTGGATGCGCACCTTCACCGTCGCCTTGCTGCGGTCGGCGGTGGGAATGATGGCGATCACCTCGCCGGGGATCTTCCATTCCGGATAGGCGTTCAACACCGCTTCCACCGGCATCTTGGGCTGCACGCGGCCGATGTAGGCCTCGTTCACGTCCACCTGTACTTCCAGCGAATCCATGTCCACCAGCGTGCCGATGCCGGTACGGATGGAGCCACCGCCGCCGGAGATCGGCGAAATCATTTCGCCCGGCTGCGCAGCCTTGGTCACGATGACGCCGGAGAACGGTGCGCGGATGACAGTGTTGTCCACGCCGATGCCGGCGATGGTCAGCTGGTCCTGCGCCACGCCCACGGCGCGTTGCAGCGACACCAGGCGCGCGGCGCGGGAATCGCGCTCGGCGATGGCGCTGTCGAGCGATTGCGCGGCGACCAGCTTCTTCGCGGCCAGTTCGCGCTGGCGAACGAGGTTGCGCTCGGCCAGTTTCAGTTGCGCCTGCGCTTCGGCCAGTTGCGATTGCGATGAAGCCAGCTGCGCCTGCGACAGATCGCGCTGCGCGCTGGCATCGACCGGATCAAGCGTGGCGAGGATTTCGCCTTCCACCACGCGCTGGCCTTCCTCGATCATCACTTCGCGCACCTTGCCGGTGATCTTGGACGACACCGTGGCGATGCGCCGTGCCGTCACGTAACCGGACGCGTCCAGCACCGAGGCCGGGCCGCCTTCCGCGGCCGATCGCGCCTTCGCGGTTTCCACTTCCACCGGGCGTCGGCCCATCAGGAAGAAGACCACCACGATCAGCACCACCATCATGCCGACGATGGCGGGCCAGCGTTTGCGCTTCTTCGGCGCCGTGCCACGGCGGTCGATGCGGAGTTCCTTCAACAGGTCGGCGGGGGAATTCATGGTGGGTCCGTGGGAGCGAAGGGATGCGGGGTAGTGCAGCAGGTGCAGTGTGAACGTGCCGCAGTGTGAATGGCGTCAAGCCGCCGAACAACCTGCCGGAAGTAAGAATCTGACCGTGGGAGCGCCCCTGCAGTGGGGCTCCTACCTTGGGTAGCGGCTCTGCAACAGCGCCAAGGCGGCGCGCAGGCTTTGCGCCTCGCCGCCAGCCGGTCGGCCGGGGCGGTCGTTGTCGTTCCAGGCGTACACGTCGATGTGCGCCCACGACATCGCCTCGGGCACGAAACGCTCGAGGTACAGCGCGGCCACGATGGCGCCGGCCATGCGCGACGGCCCGCCATTGCTCATGTCGGCGATGTTGGACTTGAGATGGCTGACATACGGCCGCCACAGCGGCATGCGCCAGATGCGGTCGCGCACGCGCTCGCCGGCCTGCACGTAGTCCGCGGCCAGCGCGTCGTCGTTGCTGAACAAGGCCGGCAGGTCCGGACCCAGCGCGATGCGCGCCGCGCCGGTAAGGGTCGCGAAGTCCAGAATCAGTTCGGGCTTGAGCTCGGCGGCATAGGTCAGCGCATCGCACAGCACCAGCCGGCCTTCGGCGTCGGTGTTGTCCACTTCCACGCTAAGGCCCTGTCGCGTCACGATCACTTCACCGGGGCGGAAGGCATTGCCGGCGATGGAATTTTCGACCGCGGGCACCAGCAGCGTGATGCGGATCGGCAGCTCGAGCGCCATCACCAGTTGCGCCAGGGCCAAGGCGTGCGCGGCGCCGCCCATGTCTTTTTTCATGTTGCGCATGCCGTCGGCGCCCTTGATGTCCAGGCCGCCGGTGTCGAAGCACACGCCCTTGCCGACGATGGCCACGTGCGGATGCGCTTCATTGCCCCACTGCAGTTGAATCAGCCGCGGCGCGCGATGGCTGGCGCGTCCCACCGCATGGATGGTCGGGAAATTGTGTTCGAGCAGCGCCTCGCCGGCGATGACGTGGAGTTTCGCGTCGTGCGCGCGCGACAGGCGATCGGCCACGGCCTCCAGGTCGCCGGGGCCCATGTGTTCGGTGGGCGTGTTCACCAGGTCGCGCACCATTTCGCTGGCGCGCAGGATGGCCAGGCTTTGCTGGTTGTCGCTGTCGGCGTCGTCCACCACCAGTTGCGCCGCCGGCCGCTTCGGCGACAGGTAGCGCGAGAAGCGATACGCACCCAGCCCCCAGCCCAGCAAGGTCTGCGCCGCATTGATCCGCACCGGTGACTCGCCGTCCAGGTGGTACACGCCGGCCGGCAGCAACATCGGCAGGTGCGCCAGCGCCAGCGGATCGCCGGCATCGCTGATCGCGGTGACCACGCAGGCCGGACGGCCATTGGCATCGGGAAGCAGCAGCCAGGAGCCGGTTCCGGGCGTGAAGGCATTGGCGTCCAGCCAGCGGCGCGTGGCCTCGTTCTGCGCTTCCAGCCAGGCGGGAAACGTGGCGCGATCAACAACGACGATCGGGCAGGAGGCCACCATGTCGCTGGCGGCAATGAAGCAGGCGGGCAGGCTCATGCGTTCTCCGGGTGCGGATGTCGGGCATCGAGCCAGTCGGCTAATGCTTCAAGCGTAGTGAACTGCAAGTCGGGCTTCGGAAATTGTTCCGGCCAGCTTTCGTCGCGACGATTGATCCAGCAGGTACGCATGCCGGCCCAGTGCGCGCCCGCCACGTCCAGCAACGGGTCGTCGCCGACATGCAGCACTTCGTGCGGGGCCAGCCCGAGTTGCTGGCAGGCGGAATGGAAGATCGGCGCATCGGGCTTGGCATGGCCGGTATCGCGCGCCGCCACGAACACCGAAAACCGATCGGCGATGCCGATGCGACCCAGGTCGGCATTGCCATTGGTCAGCGCCGCAATCGGCCAACGCGCCGCCAGCCGGTCCAGCGCCGCAATCGCATCGGGATAGAACTCGATGTCGTTGCGCGCGGCATAGAAGGCAGTAAACGCATCCTCCACATGCAACTCGTCATCGCCGGCGCAGCGCAGCGCATGCGCCAGCGACAACTTGCGCTGCCGGGTGAAGTCGTGGGCGTACTGCGGATGCGCCGCGGCGATCTCCTCGCGCAACTCACGCATCCGCGTGATCGAATACATGTCGGCAGTACGCGGGCAACGTTCGCGCAGGAACGCCTGCAGCGCAACTTCGGCCCGCTCGATCACCGGCCAGATTGGCCAGAGCGTGTCATCCAGATCGAGACTCAGTGCCTTGGGAGCGCTATCCATCCGGCCATTTTACTCGCTTCCGGCGCGAACGCTCGGCGCCGCCGGGGGTGGGTTCGCCCTGGTCGCCTCGGCTACGCCGGGGCGACCAGGGCGGACCCGTCCCCGGCGCCGCCAAGCGTTCGCGCCAGAAAACCAGTGCGCGAGCTATTCGATGACTTTGGCCCAGCCTTGCCAGCCCTCTACACGCTCCGCAACGATCTTCAAACTTGCAAGCATCGGCACAGCGAGAAGCAGCCCCGCAATGCCCCACAGGAATCCCCACAACATCAGCCACAGCAACATCACCAGTGGCGAGATCGCCATGCGGCGGCCCAGGATGATGGGCGTGACGAATTGCGATTCGATCACGTGCAGGCCCAGGTACAGCGCGGGTGGCACGATCATCTGCGCGGGGGCGTCGAAGGCGACCACGCCGACTACGCCCAGCACGATCACGCCGGTCAACGGCCCGACGTAGGGCACGAAGTTGAACAGTGCGGCGAGCGTGCCCCACAGCAGTGCGTCCGACCAGTCCAGGCCCATCCACACCAGGCCGCCGGTCAGGATCAGGCCAAGGGTGAAGTTGATGGCGCTGATGGTCAGCACGTAGCGCGACAGGTCGGCTTCGATGGTTCGAAGGATTTCGATGGTCACCTGTTTTTGGTTGGCGCCCTGCAATCGCGCGATGGCGTGTCGCTGCAATCCCTGGCCGTACACCAGGAAGAAGTAGGCCAGCAGTGCCACGGCCAGCACCGAGGCGAGGATGCGGGGCGCGCTGCTGATCAGCGTCCACAGATTCGGCGGGCGCGGTTTCTCGGCGTCGGACACGGCGCTGGGGGGCGCGGCCGCGCCGGTGGCGTTGACGATGGACGCCGCCGCCTTGTTGGCTTGTTCGACCTGCTTGGTCAGCTTCTTGAGTTTCGGCGCGAGTTCGCGCAATTGGGTCGGCGCCTGTTTCATCCAGTCCGTCGCCGGGCTGATCAGCAGGCTCGACAACCACACCGCCAACACCAGGCCGCCCACCACCACCACCAGCGACCCCAGCCAGCGTGGCACCCACATGCGCGCCAGCCGGCTGACCATCGGATTGCCCAGCAGCGCCAGCATCATCGCCAGCATCACCGGCACCAGCAGGTCGCGCGCCAGCCAGCAGGCGGCCAGGCTGAGGATCACCGCGATCAGGCGAACGGCGCCGATACCCGACGCGGGTTCCTCGTCCACCGGCGGATCCGGCGGCGGTGGCGTTCCCGGCGGGTCGTCCACGGGCAAGCGGGCGTCGTCGGGAATTTCCGGCGGCGGCAAGTCGTCGATGGTGGGGGAATGCATCATTCGATCACCGCCAGCAGGTGCACGGCGCGCCAGTGTGAGGTGGGAAACGAAACGGGGGCGCTGATGTCAGCCAAGCGCGTCGGTGCTTGCGGCATCCTGCCGCAGTGCGTCGCTGGTGGCCGTGGCGCTGGCATCGGCGGCGGCTTCGGCCGCCGCGCCGGCGGCGATGCCCGAAGCGGCGCTCGCGCCCAGCGCGGTGATGATGGCTTGCGCCGCCGTGCTGAAAATCTGTCCACCGACACTCGACGTGCCGGGCTTGTTGCTGCGGCCCATCAGGTAGCCGCTGATGGCGCCGACGGTAACGATGCGCCACGGCGTTGCCGCCGTCTTGAACACGGCGCCCAGCTTGCCCCACGAATCACGCGCGCGGATAACCGACGCCTCGCAATCTATCTCGGCCATCTGCACCACTTTCAAACGGTCTTCGATGCTCATGGCACTTTCGGCGCCACGTCGTCGGTCTTGCCTTCGGGATCGGGCGGGCCGGGATTGGGCGCGCCCGTGGCCGACTCGGTCGATATCGGTTGCGTGGGCGGAAAGATGATCGCCAGTTGCCGGCGCGTGGCATCCAGGTCGGCAAAGGCCAGCGCCTTGCGCGCGACACGCCAGGCGTACCAGGCAATGCACAAACTCAGCACCAGCGGAATGAACAAGGCCCACAACAGCGACATGCCAGTCTGCGTCAGGGCGATCACGATCATCACCATCATCGTGACCCAGGCCGTGCCGAGCATCAGCGCGCCCAGGATAAGGAACACCAGTCCGCGGATCAGCGCGACCCGCGCCAGCGAGATGTCGGACAGCACCAGACGCCGGAAGGAGCTTCCGGCGGTGGCGTATTCGCGTGCGACGCCGCGCCCTGCTTCAAGCAGCGC
Organism: Gammaproteobacteria bacterium; assembly: GCA_026398715.1. Next base: position 3,752 of record JAPLSI010000136.1, on the reverse strand, counting down.
GCTGACGTCCTGCTTCAATCGCTCTGCAGCGTCCAGAGCGGGCACGGATCAATCTTTCGAACGGGTCAGCTTCGCGATCAGGTAACCCGCGGCGAATGCAGCGCCGAAGCTTACCCAGGGACGCGTGCGGATCAGGTCTTCCGCCTGGTCGATGACGTCCTTGCCGGAGTCGATCAGCCCTTCGAGTTTTTCGTCGAGCACGGCTTTGGCGTTGCGCGCCGCTTCCATGCCGCTTTCAACCGCATCCGCCACGCCGACCGTTACCTGGTCACGCGCAAGCGCGGCTTTTTCGACGATGCTTTCGGTTGCAGCTTTGCCGTTGTTGGAATCGTTGGCCATGGTCTTGCTTCCTGTGTGACGTGTTGGGTGTGACGCACTGCAGGTTAAGCCGTGTTGGCTGAGCCTGCCTTAAATTCATTGCATGGGCAACTCGCCGCGGGCGCCGCCGCGCTGCAGCGCCAGCACCAGGGTTTTCGGTGGCGGCGACATCTGCGCGCGGAAGGCGTTGAGGTCCACCACCACGCGGCGGTTCACCGCCAGCACCAGGTCGCCGCCGTCCAGCTGGTTGCGCGCCGCGCGGCTGCCCGGCGTTACCTTGCTCACTATCACGCCGTTGATGCCTTGCTGGCGGTAGCGCTCAGGCAGGTCGGTGAAGGTCGCGCCGGCAAGGCGCGGATCCAGCGTCGCGCCTTCCACTTCCTTGGCCAGTGCCTTCAGGGTGGCGGTGGTGGAGATCAGTTTGCCGTCGCGCTGCAGGTCCAGCTTCACCGGTTGGCCGACCGGCAACAGGCCTTCCATGTTGTGCAGGCCCTGGCCCGAGTCGATGCGCTGGCCGTTCACCGCCACGATCACGTCACCGGGTTTCACGCCCGCCACTTCCGCCGGCGATCCGCGATACACGCGGCGCACCAGTGCGCCGCGCAGGTTGATGTCCACGTCGAACTGCTTGGCCAACGCGGCCGTCATGTCCGGGGTTTCCAGGCCCAGCGAGCCGCGGCGCACTTCGCCGTAGGCCATCAGCTGGCGCATCACCTCGCGCGCCAGGTTTACCGGAATGGCAAAGCTCAAGCCGATGTTGCCGGCCGCGCTGCCGCGCGGGTTGTAGGTGGCTGCATTCACGCCGACCAGCTCGCCGCGCAGGTTAACCAGCGCGCCGCCGGAGTTGCCCGGGTTGATGGACGCATCGGTCTGGATGAAGTTCTGGTAGCCCAGGCCACTCAGGCCGCTGCGGCCCACGGCCGACACGATGCCCGAGGTCACCGTCTGGCCCAGGCCGAAGGGATTGCCGACCGCCACCACGTAGTCGCCCACGCGCAAGGCCGACGAGTCAGCCAGCGGGATGGCGGTCAGGTTGGGCGCGGTGATGCGGATCACCGCCACGTCGGTATCGGCGTCCGACCCGATCGGCTCGGCTTCGAAGGTGCGGCCGTCGGACAGGGTGACCGACACCGCGTCGGCGCCTTCCACCACGTGGTTGTTGGTCAGGATCAGGCCGCGCGTGGCGTCAACGATGACGCCCGAGCCCAGCGATTGCTGCACCCGTTCCTGCGGGAAGCGCCCGCCGCCGAAGAATTCCGCCAGCGGGTTGTTCACCCGCACCACCTGCTTCGTATAGATGTTCACCACCGCAGGGGTAACGCGCTCGAGCATGGGCGCCAGGGACGGCATCGGGGCGCCGCCCACCACAGGGGTGGGCGGGGCGGCATTGGCCAGGGCGGGCAGGGCGGCCGTTGCTGCCGACTGCACCAGGGCCTCCGGGGAGCCGTCGTCGGCGGGGCCCAGGGTCAGCAGGCGGGCGGCGACGCCGCCGCCCAGGGCGGCCAGCAGGATCAGGGACAGGGTGGGCAGGGGGCGCATGAGAGGCTTCCGGAGGCTGAAAACAAGGAATAAACCAGCTTAACAAATGGGGATGACCGGTTCCTGAGCCAAGAAGTTCACAAAAAATAATTCGCCTTAGGAGTGTTGTCCAAGCCGTTGCCCCCAATGCAAAAAATTTATGAAACACCATGGTTACAGGCGGTTGACAGTGCCAGTGTAGGGGGGTACTTTTGGCCCCGGCGGTCACACCACATGTTGGGTGGCCGACGGGGGAGGGCCCCACCATGTGGGGCTTCGTCAGCCGGTGCGCCGCGCGAGCCAATACGTAATGGGGTCGATCCACAGGACAAAAAGGGGCGTCTCCGGGCTAGGGTCCGGCGGGCGGATTCACCCCGGAACCACCCTTTTCCATGAGACGCCCGTCACAACCGCTGCATAGCCAATAACAACAAGCCACCGGTAAAACCGGGGCCAGAATTGAGGATTCACGCACGATGAGCACTGTTCGCCTGGAAGCGGTAAAGGCCGATCTGGTCACCCAAGCCGCGCAGGGCATTCCGATGCAACTACCGCCTGACCGCCAAGGATGGCACCCCGGTCGACCAGACCATGGACGACACCTACAGCCGCGTCGCGCGCGCGCTGGCGGACGTCGAGGTGCCGGAGGCCCGCGAACGCTGGTTCGAGCTGTTCCTGTGGGCCCTGCGCAAGGGCGCCATCCCGGCCGGCCGCATCACCTCCAACGCTGGCGCGCTCGAGCACAAGCCGGCCACCAGCACCATCAACTGCACCGTGTCCGGCACCATCACCGATTCCATGGACGGCATCCTGGACAAGGTGCACGAAGCAGGCCTGACGCTGAAGGCAGGCTGCGGCATCGGTTATGAATTTTCCACGCTGCGTCCGCGCGGCGCGTACGTGAGTGGCGCCGGCGCGTATACATCCGGCCCGCTTAGCTTCATGGATATCTACGACAAGATGTGCTTCACCGTGTCGTCCGCTGGCGGTCGCCGCGGCGCGCAGATGGGCACCTTCGATGTGTCGCATCCGGACGTGAAGGAATTCATCGGCGCCAAGCGCGAAGACGGCCGCCTGCGCCAATTCAATCTGTCGCTGCTGATCACCGACGGCTTCATGGCCGCGGTTGAAAAAGACCTCGACTGGCCGCTGGTTTTCCCGGTCAACCTGAAGGAAAAGGACGAAGTCGACCTGAACGACCCCAAGCAGGTCGTGTGGCGCGACTGGCCGCATTCCGACATGTACGTGACGCGCGAAGACGGCCTGGTGGCCTGCAAGATCTTCGGCCACATCCGCGCGCAGCAGTTGTGGAACCGCATCATGGCGTCCACCTACGACTTCGCCGAACCAGGTTTCATATTGATCGACCGGGTAAACGAGATGAACAACAATTGGTGGTGCGAGAACATCCGCGCAACCAATCCTTGTGGTGAGCAACCGCTGCCCCCCTACGGCGCCTGCCTGCTCGGTTCGATCAACCTGACCAACTTCGTGCGCGACCCCTTCACCGACAAGGCCAGCTTCGACTTCGACGAATACAAGGAAGTCGTGCGCGTGTTCACCCGCATGCTGGACAACGTGGTGGAAGTGAACGGCCTGCCGCTGCCGCAGCAGCGCGCCGAAATCGCCCGCAAGCGCCGCCATGGCATGGGCTTTTTGGGCCTGGGCAGCACGGTAACGATGATGCGCATGAAGTACGGCTCGCCGGAAAGCTGCGCCTTCACCGAAGACGTGTCGCGCGACATGGCGATTGCCGGTTGGGAAGTTTCCCTGGCGTTGGCCAAGGAAAAAGGCCCCGCGCCGATCATGGACGAGGACTTCACCGTTACCGCCGAGATGCTGCGCAAGCGCCCGGAGATGAAGAAGGACGGCTACAAGGTCGGCCAGGCCATCAAGGGTCGCGTGCTGCACGCCAA
>JAPLSI010000156.1 GCA_026398715.1 Gammaproteobacteria bacterium | reverse complement strand
CCTCAATCCCGGCAAACTGCTGCCAGACATCGAAACCCCGGCGCCATGAGCAAACCCATTACCGAACTCGACCTGCTGTTGCGCGACGTCCGCGCCTGCCGCCTGTGCGAGGAGCACCTTCCGATGGGGCCGAAGCCGGTGCTGCGCGCCAGCGCGACGGCGCGCCTGCTGATCGTCGGCCAGGCGCCGGGCACGCTGGTGCACGCCAGCGGCATTCCCTGGAACGACGCCAGCGGCATGCGCCTGCGCGGCTGGCTGGGCGTGGACCGCGATACGTTTTACGACGAGGGCAAGATCGCCATCGTGCCGATGGGCTTTTGCTACCCGGGCCGCGGCAATTCCGGCGACTTGCCGCCCCGTCCGGAATGTTCGAAGACCTGGCACCCCCGGCTGCTGCCGCTTCTGCCGGAAGTGAAACTGGTGCTGGCGATCGGCCAGTACGCGCAGGTTTATTTCCTCGGCGACACGCGCAAGAAATCACTCACCGACACGGTGCAGGCTTGGCGCGAATATGCACCACGCGTGTTTCCGCTGCCGCATCCCAGCCCGCGCAACGTGGCCTGGTTCAAGCACAACCCCTGGTTCGACGCCGAGGTGTTGCCGGCCCTGCGTGACCAGGTGTCGGCCGTGCTTTCCGGCTAGGCCGATTTCAGCATCCCGCTCGCGTCCAGCAACGCGACGATCAGCTGGACAGTGGCGAAGGCATAGACGCCCGCCAGCACGTCGTCGAGCATGGCGCCGACGCCGCCATGCAATTTCCGGTCGGCCCAGCTCACCGGCCAGGGCTTCCAGATGTCGAACAGTCGAAACAGGCCGAAGCCCAGCGCCATCCACATCCACCCGGCGGGCACGAGCAACAGGGCGATCCACTGGCCGATGAATTCATCCCACACCACCACCGACGGATCCTGCACGCCGGTCTTGGCTATCACCCAGTTTGCCGTCAGCACGCCGATGACGAAGGCCGCGCCGATGACGGCCAATTGCACGGCCAGCGAGGCGTGTTGCAGATAGAACCACCAAGGCAGCAAGGCGGCGAGCGAACCCATCGTGCCCGGCGCCACCGGCGACAGGCCGATGCCGAAGCCGCTGGCGATCCAACCGGCCGGATGGGTCAACACCACGCGGGCGGGCTGCGGAAAGCTCATGGGTTGCCCTTGAAATGCTCGAAGCCTGCGCGCGGACCGGCGTCGAAGTCCTCGCCGTCGGGCGTGGTCAGTCGCAGGCCATTTCCGGCGGTGATCCGACCGACCACGGTGGCCCGCGTATCGCAGGCGGCCAGGGCTTGTTCGATGGCCAGCGCATGCGCCGGCGCAGCGGTGAAGCACAACTCGTAATCGTCGCCGCCGGAAAGTTGCATGCGCCAGCGCGCGGGCTCGTCGGGAAAGTGTTCGGCCAGCGTGCGCGATGTCGGCAGGCGGCCGAGGTCGAGTTCGGCGCCAACGCCGCTGCGCTGCAGGATGTGGCCCAGGTCGGCAACCAGTCCGTCGCTCAGGTCGATGGCGGCCGTGGCGAGGTCGCGCAGCGCGATGCCCGCGGCGATGCGCGGCGTCGGACGGTCCAGCCGATAACGAAGCTTGGACGACATCAGTCCGCGGCCCTGCCACTGCAGCAAGGCGCCGGCCGCGTCGCCCAGCGACCCGGTGACCCAGATGTCGTCGTTGAAACCCGCGCCGTCGCGGCGAAGCGCGATGCCGGCCGGCGCAAAGCCATGCGCGCCGATCGTGATGGACAACGGGCCGCGGGTCGTGTCGCCGCCGACCAGGGCCACGCCGTGTTCATCGGCCAATTCGCAGAAACCATCAAGGAATCCGTCCAGCCAATCGGCGTCGGCATCGGGCAACGTCAGCGCAAGCGTCACCCAGGCCGGCGTCGCGCCCATGGCGGCCAGGTCGCTGAGATTGACGGCCAGCGACTTCCAGCCGATGTCCGCCGGCGCCGTGTCTTCGGGAAAATGCACGCCGGCGACCAGGGTGTCGGTGCTCAGCACCAGGTTGTGGCCTTCGGGCACCTGCAGCACCGCGGCGTCGTCGCCGATGCCCAGCAGCACGTCGCTGCGCGAGCCGGCGCGTTCGCGAATGCGATCGATCAGGCTGAACTCCGCATTGCGCGGCGCGCCCGGATCGATTTCCATCTCAGCGACGCGCGCCTTGTATTTCCTGCGCCCGCCATTCGGCCGCAGCGCGGTCGAGCACGCCGTTGACGTAGGTGTGTCCGTGCTCGGCGCCGAAACGCTTGGTGGTTTCGATCGCTTCGTTGATGACCACGCGATACGGCACGTCGGGGCGGAAGCGCAACTCGAAGCCGGCGATGCGCAACACGGCGCGCTCGATCGGGTCCACCTGGTCCATCGTGCGGTCTATGTAGCGCGATGCCATCGGTGCGATGCGGTTTCATGGGTTGGATTCGCTTATCTTGTGCAACAGCCGGGACATTTCGAGGGCCGCCATCGCGGCTTCCTCGCCCTTGTTGCCGTGTACGCCGCCCGCGCGCGATTGCGCATGGGCATGGTCTTCAACCGCCAGCACGCCGTTGGCGACCGGCAGGCGGTAATCGATTGCGACCCGCATCAGGCCCTTGGCGCATTCGTCGGCGACGTGTTCGTAGTGGCGTGTTTCGCCGCGCACCACGCAACCCAGGGCCACCAGGGCCGCGTAGCTTCCGGTGGCTGCCAGCGCCGCGGCGGCCACGGGCAATTCCCAGGCGCCAGGCACCCGCACCAGGTCGATCTCGGCCTCGTCCACACCCTGGTCCTGCATCGCCTGGCGCGCGCCGTCCACCAGCGCATCGGTGATGCGCGGATTCCAGCGACTGGCGAGGATGGCGAAGCGGGCGCCCGTGGCGGCTCGCATTTCACCTTCGATTAGGGGCATGGCTCGGGCTTTGCGGGTTGGGCGATTAGTTTAGCAGGCCGTTGCCGGCCGACCCGGGATGGTTTCCACCACCTCCAGCCCGTAGCCGGCCAGGCCCACCTGACGGCGCGGCGTGCCCAGCACGCGCAGCTGGCGCAGGCCCAGGTCGGCGAGGATTTGCGCGCCGGCGCCGTTGCGTCGCCATTCAGCGCCGCGGGCAGGTTCCGCCTCGGGTTGCTCGGTGATGCGCGCCAGCAGGTCGTCGGGGCGAAGCGCTTCGGACAGGACCACGACCACGCCGCAGCCTTCCTCGGCGATGCGCGCCATCGCTTCGGACACGCTGATGCCGAAGTCGGCGCGTTGCCAGTGCAGCACGTCGGACAGCGGATTCTTCACGTGGACGCGGACCAGGGTGGGTGAATCGGCGCGCGGCTGCCCGCGCACCATCGCGAAATGCAGTTCGCGGCTGAGGCGGTCGCGGTAGGTGACCAATTGGAAGGTGCCGTGCGCGGTCTCGACGTCGCGCGTGTCCACGCGTTCGATGGTGTGCTCGGTGGCGAGGCGGTGACGGATGAGGTCTTCAATCGATCCTATTCGAATGCCGTGGTGAATTGCGAAGCGCTCAAGTGACGGTCGTCGCGCCATCCCGCCATCCGCATCTAATATTTCCACCAGCACGCCAGCCGGTTCCAGTCCTGCGAGCAAAGCGAGGTCAGTCGCGGCTTCGGTATGCCCGGCACGAGTCAACACACCACCGGGCTGCGCCATCAAAGGAAAGATATGTCCGGGTTGGGTGAGGTGTTGCGGCTTCGCGTCGGGCCGCACGGCGGTGCGGATGGTAAGCGCGCGGTCGTAGGCGGAGATGCCGGTGGTGACGCCTTCCGCCGCCTCGATGCTGACCGTGAAGTTGGTCTGGTAGGGCGACCGGTTGTCGCTGACCATCAGCGGCAGGTTCAACTGCCGGCAGCGCTCGCCGGTCAGCGACAGGCAGACCAGGCCGCGGGCATGCGTGACCATGAAGTTGATGTCGCTGGGCGTGACTTTTTCGGCGGCCATGATCAGGTCGCCTTCGTTCTCGCGGTCCTCGTCGTCCACGATCACGACCATGCGCCCCGATCGGATGTCGTCGAGGATTTCCGAAATGGGGGCGAAGCTCATGGGCGGGGTCCGGTGTTGAGGCGCTCGACGTAGCGGGCGATCAGGTCGACTTCAAGATTGACCGGCGAGCCTGCCGGCGTGCTCGCGAAAGCGGTCTGTTCGATGGTGTGCGGCACGAGGTTGACCTCGAAGCCGGTGTCGTCGGCGAGGTTGACGGTCAGGCTGACGCCGTCCACGCAGATCGATCCCTTATTGGCGATGTAGCGAAGCAGGCCGGCGGGCGCGCTGAAGCGCCAGCGCTGCGAGCGGCCGTCGTCCCAGGTTTTTTCAACACGGCCGATGCCGTCGACATGGCCGGCGACCAGGTGTCCGCCGAGCCGCGTGGTCGGCAGCAGCGCGCGCTCCAGGTTGACCGGCGCGCCCGCGGCCAGCGCACCCAGCGTGGTCAGCGACAGGGTTTCGTTCGATACATCGGCGGCAAAGGACTGCGGGTCGAACTCCACGACGGTAAGGCAGACGCCCGACACCGCGATGCTCTCGCCCAGTTGCACATCGTCCATGGGCAGCGCGCCGACATCAATGCACAGGCGCAGATCACCACCGCGGGGCTGTGCATCGCGCAACTTGCCAACCGCCTGGATGAGTCCGGTGAACATCGCTCAGCGCACCGGCCGCAGCAACAGGCGCAGGTCGGGACCGACCTGGCGCGTGTCGATCAATTCGAGATTGTGCCGGTCCGACATCAGGTTGATGCCCAGGCCGCCCAACAACGGCCGGCCCTTGTCGCCCAGCAGCACCGGCGCGATGTACAGCAGCAACTCATCCACCAGGCCGTCGCGGAACAGGGCGCCGCACAGCGTCGCGCCGGCTTCCACCTGCACTTCGTTGATGTCGCGCTGGGCGAGTTGCGACAAAGTGGCATGCAGGTCGAGGCCATCACCATCGCGCGGAACGGCGAAGGCAGCGACGGAATCGGGATAGTCGGGAATCATGTCCAGCGCATGCACGGCCATGGTCGGCGCCGTGTCGTCAAAGACCCGTCGCGTTCCGGACAGCCGGCCGCGGGTATCCAGGACCACGCGCAGCGGCGCGACCACCGGTGCGTCGTCGGCGAGCCGCGCGGTAAGTTGCGGATCGTCCGCCAGCACCGTGCCGCTACCAGTCAGGATGGCGCTGCTGCGCGCGCGCCAGGCTTGCACGTCGGCGCGGGCGGCGCGCGAGGTAATCCATTTCGATTCACCGTCGGCCATGGCGGTGCGGCCGTCCAGGCTCATCGCCAGCTTCACCCGCACCCAGGGGCGGCCGCGCTCGATGCGCGAGAAGAAGCCGCGATTCAATTCACGCGCGGCCGGTTCCATCAGGCCGGTTTCGGTCAACACGCCGGCGGCCATCAGCTTGCGGAAACCCTCGCCGTCCACCGACGCGAACGGGTCGCGGCAGGCGGCGACGACGCGGGTGATGCCCGCCGCCACCAATGCATCAGCGCAGGGCGGAGTACGGCCCATGTGCGCGCAGGGTTCCAACGTGACATAGGCGGTGGCCCCGCGGGCCTTGTCGCCAGCCTCGCGCAGCGCGTGCACCTCGGCATGCGGTTCGCCGGCGCGAAGGTGGAAACCCTCGCCGACGATCTTGTCCTTGCGCGCGATCACGCAGCCCACCATCGGGTTGGGCTTGCTGGTGAATTCGCCGCGCGCGGCAAGCTGCAACGCGCGCGCCATCATGGCGTGGTCGGTGGCGGACCAGGCAGCCGTCGTCATGCGACGGCCTTCGCTTTGTCCAACGACGGATGGATGGTCATCAAGTCCACGGGGGTGCCCTTGAGGGTGGTGCGCACCATCCGGCTCCAGCCGAGGCGCGTGTAGAAGTCTGCGTGGTCGGGCGTGAACAGGAAGAGTTGATCGATGCCCTGCCCCGCCGCCGCGTCCACCGCCGCGTGCACCAACATGGCGCCCAGGCCGCGGCCGCGATGTTCGGGCGCGACATACAGGCTGGCCAGCCAGGGGCTGCCCTGGTCGCAGAATTCCGGCGCGTCTTCCAGCACCAGGCTGACCGAGCCCAGCGGCTTTCCATCCTCCACCATCACCAGCGTGGTCGGCAGCGTGCGTCGCGTGGCGTGGCCTTCGAGTTCGGCGCGCACGACCTCGATGCCCCAGTCGTCGAACAGGTGGCCCCATTGCGCGTGGTGCCAATCGGCGAGGGTCGCGACGAAGTCGCGATGCTGGTCGAGGTAATCGATGTGCATGGCCTAGCGCTTGCTGCCGCGGACCGGTTCGTCCAGCAGGGGCAGTTGTTCGGTGGCCATGCCGGGCAGGTCGCGCTCGAGCCGCTCGATTTCCTCGCGGAAATCGGCGACGTCCTCGAAGCGGCGATAGACCGAGGCGAAACGCACGTAGGCCACCTGGTCGAGTTTCTTGAGTTCGTCCATCACGAACACGCCGATGCGGCGCGAGGAAATTTCCCGCTCGCCGGTCATGCGCAGGGCATGGACGACGCCGCGCACGGCGGCGTCGATCTGCTCGCCCGACACGGGGCGCTTTTGCAAGGCGCGCTCGAAGCCGGTGCGCAACTTGCGGTCGTCGAAGGCTTCGCGGCGACCGTCGGTCTTGACCAGGGTCGGCAACTTCAGCTCGGCGGTTTCGAACGTGTTGAAGCGTTCCTGGCAATGCTCGCATTCACGACGACGGCGGATGGTGCTGCCGTCTTCACTGACGCGCGAATCGATGACCCGGGTGTCTTCGTGCTGGCAGAAGGGGCAATGCATCAGTCGTTGGCGGCTTAGCCGTAAACCGGGAATCGCCGGCACTGCTCGGTGACGTTGCCGCGCACGCCTTCCAGCACGCGATCGTCGGCTGGCGCGTCGAGCACGTCGCAGATCCAGTTGGCCAGCGCGACGCAATCGGGTTCCATGTAGCCACGCGTGGTGACCGCGGGCGTGCCGATGCGCAGGCCCGAGGTGACGAAGGGCGAGCGCGGGTCGCCCGGCACGGCGTTCTTGTTGACGGTGATGTGGGCCTTGCCCAGTGCGGCTTCCGCATCCTTGCCGGTGACATCGCGGCCGATCAGGTCGATCAGCATCAAATGGTTTTGTGTGCCGCCGGAAACGACCTTGTAGCCGCGCGCCATGATGGCCTTGGCCATCGCCTGCGCGTTCTTGACGACCTGCGCCTGGTAGCCCTTGAAGGACGGATCGAGCGCTTCCTTGAAGGCTACGGCCTTGGCCGCGATGACGTGCATCAGCGGGCCGCCCTGGATGCCGGGGAATACGATGGACTGCAATTTCTTGGCGAGTTCTTCGCTGGTATTGCTGGCGACGATGATGCCGCCGCGTGGGCCGCGCAGGGTCTTGTGCGTGGTGGACGTGCACACGTGCGCGTGCGGCAGCGGGCTGGGATAGACACCCGCGGCGATCAGGCCGGCTACATGCGCCATGTCCACGAAGAAGATCGCGCCGACCGCATCGGCGATCTGGCGCATGCGCGCCCAGTCCACCACCTGCGAATAGGCGCTGAAACCGCCGATCAGCATCTTGGGCTTGTGCTCGAGGGCGAGGCGTTCCACCTCGTTGTAGTCGATCAGGCCGTTTTCATCGACGCCGTACTGGACGGCGTTGAACAGCTTGCCGCTGATGTTTACCTTGGCACCGTGGGTAAGGTGGCCGCCGTGGGCCAGCGACATGCCAAGGATGGTGTCACCGGGCTGCAGCAAGGCCAGGAACACGGCCTGGTTGGCCTGTGAACCGGAATGCGGCTGCACGTTTGCGTAATCGGCGCCGAACAGTTCCTTGGCACGGTCGATCGCCAGCTTTTCGGCGATGTCGACGAATTCGCAGCCGCCGTAATAACGCTTGCCGGGGTAGCCCTCGGCGTACTTGTTGGTCAGCACGCTGCCCTGGGCTTCCAGGACGCGCGGGCTGGCGTAGTTTTCCGAGGCGATCAGTTCGACGTGGTCTTCCTGCCGCTGGCGTTCGGATTCGATGGCCTGCGCCAGGACGTCGTCGTAGCCGGCAATGCGCGTATCGCGGGGAAACATCGTGGGACCTCGGCAGGGGCTGGGAGACCCTAAATTGTAGCTTCCGGGGCCCGGATCAGCCAATTTTGTCCCGAATACCGCCCCGTTCGCCGCCAGATGGGCTCAGAACCGGACCAAAGGTTGGTTGAACCGGATCATGTCGCCTGCGGTATGCCCGCTGCCGGTGTGGCAACGCAGGGTGTAGGGCCGGTTCACCAGCGGGTTCTGGCCGTTGCTCTCCACCTCGATGGTGTAGCGGCTGTTGCCGCCATTGCCCTGGTCTGCCTTGTCGCCCAGGTAGATCGGCCCGAAGCCCTGCAGGTCGTTGCCTCCGGCAATCACCGTGACGCCGTCATCGGCCAGCATGCGCATCTCCAGGCCGTAACCGTCCAAAGCGCGGAAAGTGGTTACCGGGTCGATCACCTCGCAGCGGACCCAATCGGGATGTCGGAAATACATCACATGCGTGTTGCTGAAATCGCCGGGCGGAATATTGAAAGCGCGCGGCAGGATTTCACCAGCCACCGGCATATCTGCGAGCACATTGGATGCCCGGCTGACATGGTCGTCCTGGGCGCCCACACTGGCGAACGGCGAGTTGAACCCGCGCTCCTGCTTGCCGATGCGAAAATCCGCGCCGAAACTCGAGTTGTCCTGCACCGTGCAGAAGGTGATCAGCCCCGGTTCGTCGCTGCCATTCTCGGTGAACAGCACTCTGGCATTGTCATAGTCACCGGCCGGAACTCCACCCACGGCGAATACATCCAGCAATCGCGTCAGCTTTCCCGGCGCCACGGGGATGGTCGTCGTGAGCCCGATCTGCACGCCAGCACTGTTGTTGATGTACATCTTCACGGTGCTGATGACGGGTGATGCCGCGGCCGTCACCTCGTTCATGTTGCCGACGAAGCAATTGGTCTGGAATGCCGGGGAACTTCCGGTCGCGGCGAGCCGGCGAATGCCGGTCACCACGGCATCGGCCGAAGTAAAGGTATGCGCCGGAAAAGCCTCTACGCTGAAGCCCTGCCCCGCTGGATTGCTGACCCTTGAAAACGCTGCGTAGGGCCGATTGAAACCGTCACTTTCGGAAGTATAGAGAAACCCGAACTGGCTTCCGGACAACAGGCTGGGACAGATTTGCCGAAGGCTGGTGAAAGTGGATTCGCCGTTGGCCGGGATGCTGAAGCTCGGGCAACTGATCGAAGCCGGCTGGCTGGTGCCGCTCGCGGGAAAATAGATTGGCGCCACCGTCACCGCGTTGGCAGGATCGGGATTGCGAAAGCTGAACCGCTGGCTGAAGCTCGCCGTATCCACCACGACCGGAAACACCAGAATCGTGTGGTAGCCATCGGTCGTTTGCGCCTTGGCGGAGGGATCCGCGAAGCCGCCCAGCCCCAGCAGGCAGAGCGTCCACGCAAATTTGCTTGCATTCTTCACGTCTCGCTCCCGGGCTCAGAACCGCAGTGTCTGGTCGTTGTATCGGATCAGGTCGGCAGCCGTGTGGCCGCTGCCGCTCTGGCAATGCAGTGAGTAGGCACGCACCGCGCCGGTGTTGTTGCCGTTACTCTCGACTTCGATGGTGTAGCGGGTATTCGCGCCGAAGTTGCGCTCGGTCTTGTCGCCGAGGAAAAGAGCGCCAAAGCCGGTGATGCCATTGCCCCCCGCAAGTGCGGTGACGCCGTCCGGATCGACCAGGCGCATCTCCAGGCCGTACGAGTTCAAGGCGCGCACGCCGGTGCCCGGATTGATGATCTCGCACTGGATCCAGTCGGGGTGGCGAAAGTACATCACATGCACGTTGATCCCCAGCGCACCCGCCAGGATTTCGAAGGGCCGGCCCGGGCCGTCGGAAGTGGCCACGTCGGCCGACACGGTCGAGTTGCGGCGGACATTGCCATCCTTGGCGCCGACATCGGCCAAGGTGTCGCCGAACTCCTGTTTGGCGATCCGGAAATCGGCGCCAAAACTCGAATTGTCCTGGACCGTGCAGAAGCTCATCAGCCCGGGCTCGCCGACGCCGCTTTCGACAAAGCGAACGGTGGCATTGTCGTAGTCGCCGGCGGGAACACCCGCCGCCGCGAAGATATCGAGCAGGCGCGTCAGGCGGCCCGGCACCAAGTCGATGGCCGCGTTGCCAAGCGCGACGCCCGCGCTGGAATAAACCGTCGCCGTGACGGTAGTGGTGACCGGCGTAACCGGTGCCGTGACCTCGTTGAGGTTGCCAATGAAACAATTGCTCTGGAACGCCGGCCGTCCACCGCCGGCGGCCAGGCGGCGCAGGCCAATCACGGTCGAGTCGGCCGAGGTAAAGGTGTGGGCCGCGAAGGCCTCGACGCTGAAGCCGTTGCCTGCGCCATTGCTGACGCGCGAAAACGCCGCGTAGGGTCGCGCGTATCCGCCGTTCTCGAAGGTGTACAGGTAGCCAAACTGGCTTCCCGCCGCCAGGCCGGGGCAGAAGTCACGCAGGCTGGCCACCACGGCCTCGCCGCTGATCGGGACCACGATGTCCGGGCAAGCGATCGCGCCCGGCTGCGTGGTGCCGGTACCGGGGAAGTATTGCGACGAGATCACCAGGGCATTGGTGGTGTTCGGGTTCCTGAAGGTGAACTTCTGGGTAAAGCTGGCCGAATCCACCACCACCGGAAACACCTGGATGGCGTGGTATGCGTCGGTGGTCTGCGCCTGGGCGAACGCAGGCAAGAACGAGGCAAGCAAGGCCGCGCTGGCAAGTATCCGGAAGGGCTTGAGGACTGCGTTCACCAACATCTCCCTGTATCAATAATCCACTTGGGCGCGGACCTGGAAGATTGCAAGGGTCTCGTCCAGTCCGTTGCGATTGGGCAGCGCCCTCGACCGCGTGTAGTCGGTCATCAGCCGAAAGTTGCGGCCCAGGTACCAGTTCAGGCCAACGCTCTCATTCCAGCCGCGACCGCCGGTGACAAATCCCGACTCCAGATCCAACGCGCTGCGGCGCAGGGCAAGCTCAAGAGCGCCAAACTTGTGGCGCGGGCGAAGCTCGCGGAAGTTTCCGCTCGACACTCTGTAGGAACGGTGCTCGCCCGTAAGCAGCCAGGCTGCCTGCACGTACCAGCCGTCGAAGTCGGAGTCGGGAAATCCCTCGCGCTGGAGGTCCGACTTCATGTACTCGGCCTGCACGGTCAGGGGTCCGAGTGCCCAGGCAGCTTCGGCACCGCGCCGGGTCATCCGCCTGGCATTGATCAGATTGCTGGTATTGAACAGCGTGAGTTGCGTCAGGCCGGTCTCGGGTGCGGAGGAAATCCGGAACGCGCTGCCGGTATCCAGGTCGCGTGCTTCATAGGCAAGGCCGAAGTGCAGGGTCTGGCGTGAAGAATGCAGCGGCGCCCAAGTCGCGCGCCCAATCAGGCTGCGACCGGTCGCCGACGTCTTGCCAAACTCGACGTTCAGCGGATTGCCGTAGTAGCCAAGGGTCGCCGTGCCGTGTTTCCACGCGTAGCTGCCCTGCGCCCCGACCAACAGGCCTGGCGCAAGCGCCGAGGGCAGCGCGCGCTCCATGAAAATCGTGTCGTTCGAGCTCGCCAGCTCCTCCATTCCGAAAGGTGCCGTCATCTGGCCCGCCTTCAGGTTGAGATTCTTGAACCCCGTGTAACTCACCCAGACGCTCTTCGTGATGTCTTCGTTGAAGCGCACGCTGTCGAAGTGCAGCCGGCCGCCAAAGCGAAGGCGATAACTGTCATCCGCAGGCGCGATCACCAGGCCGGTGGGTCCGAACTTCGCGTCGGCCAGGGCCAGGCTTGGGGCCAGGCCGAGCGCCAGCAGGCAGGCAGGGGTCAGGAACTTCATTGCGCGTCTCCGGGCAGAGCGGATTGGGAAGGCGACGCGCTTGCACCGCTTCCAAAGTGGAATTCGAATACCTCCCTGTCCAAGCCGCAGCGCGCGACGGCGTCGGCGAAGGAATGCGCCACGCCGGGCAGCAGGCGCAGGTCGGCGAACTCGGGCAGGCCCTGCTCACGCGCGGCATCGCGCAGCGCGTCCACCCAGCGCCGGGCGCGCTCGACCCGGGTCAGTCCCTGGCGCTGGTCGATCTCGGGCTTCTGGTTCAGGGCTTCGTCGCGTTGCAGGTCGGCATCGCCGACGAAGACGCGAACGGGGATGCGAAGGAAAGCACCAAGGTCAATGGCAGGAAACCGAGCGGGCAATTGCGCAAGCCCTTGGGGATAGGCGACGCTGCGGTCGGGAAAGGTATACCAGCCGGCTGCCCCGATCGCGAGGCGTGCAACTCTTTGCGGGCGAGTAAGGGCGAAACGATGGGCGAACTGTCCGCCACCCGAATATCCGAACAGCGAAAGGCGCTGCAGATCCAGGCCAGATGAGCTGGCAAGTTCCTCGAGCATGGCCTCGAAGGCTTGCTCCGGCGCCAGTTGATGGCGACGCTTGCGCAGGCTCTGGTATCCGCGGAACCGGCGCTCGGAAAACATCGGCGCAACAATCGCGGCTCCCGCGCGTTCGGCCTGGGCGGAGAAGAGCAGCGCGTGTTCCATCGCGTTGCGGGCGATGCCATGCACCGTGACCAGTGCCCGGGAGCAATCGTGGACGGAGCGCGGAAAGTACAACAGCGTCTCCAGTTCAGGCACGCTTTGCGGCACCCAGACGAAGACCCTGCCACGCGGGAACCCGACGTCCCGGTCCGTGCCGATGCTGCCGGCGGCAAGCGAGCGATGCGGACTCATGCGGGCAGCACTCCCCGATCAATGGCGGGCCGGAGCTGCGGCGGCGTGGCTTCGGCAGACACGCGCCCATGGGCGAAGCGCCAAACGGCCGTGGAATGGCGCTGCAACTCGGCGCGCTGTGTGACCATGAACACCGTACCCCGAAATTGCTGCAGGACCCTCTCGAAAATTGCCAGTGTGTCTGCGTCCACGTTGGCGTCTGCCTCGTCGAGCACCAGGATGCGCGGCGAACCCAGCAAGGCCCGCGCCAGCATCACGCGACGACGCTGTCCCGTGGAAAGGCCTTCGCTGGACTCGGAAATCCGCGTGTCCAGGCCTTCGGGCAAGTCAGCGAGCAATCGGTCCACGCCGCATTGCTGCATCACGGCCTGCAGCGCGCCTTCGGCGGCTTCGGGATTGCGATAGGCAAGGTTCCAGCGCAGGGTGCCGCGCAGGAGCGGAAGTTCGGGACTGACTACGCCAATCGCCCGGCGCAGGGAACCCAGGGTGGCGAATCCCGTGTCTTGGCCGTCGATCAGGATCCTGCCTGCAGACGGATCGTCCATGCGTGCGAGCAAGGAGAGCAACGCCGACTTGCCGCTGCCATTGTCTCCGCTCAGCAACACGCGCGCGCCAGCCTCGGCGACCATGCTGACGTCGGCCAAAACGCCGGGAATGGCTACATGTTCAAACTCGACGCGACCGGCACCCGGCGTCAGCGGACGGGCATCCGGATGATTGCGAACCAACGGCCCATGGTCGAGCGTGGACTGCAGTTTTTCCCGGGCGACGTTCGCCGCATGCCAATACTCGCTGACCCGGCCCAGGTCGCGAATCGGCGCCACCATCAGGCCGACCACGCTCATGGCGGCAACCACGGAACCGGCACTGATCTGCCCGGACTGGACTTCGATAACGCCTACCACCAGTGCGCTCGCGCTGGCCAGCGCGGCCGTAAGCTGGGCCAGACCGCGCAAGGTTCCGACAACGCGCGCGCGCGCCACCATCGCTTCGACCAGGCGCTCGGACTGCCCGAACAGGCGATTGCGCTCGCGCCGGCCGCGTCCGCTAACCTGCACCACGGGCATGCGGGCGATCTTTTCATTGATGTTTGCGGCCAGTTGGCTGCGCCTGCGCCTGCTGGTGCGAACCGCATCTTCCAGCGAGTTTCCGATCATCCTCGCGACCAGCACCGCCAGCACCAACACCGTCGCCACCACGCCGGCCAGCAACGGGCTCATGGAAGCGAGGATGAGCAGGATGCCCGGCACCATCACGCCAGCAACGCTGAGCTTGGCCATGCCCTGGCTCAACCACTGGCGCAGCGCCGTCAAGTCACCGACAAAGCGAAGGAAGGTGCTCCCACCCGCCTTTTGTCCCTGGGCCCGGACCGACAGTTGGGTCAGGTGCATCATCAAGAGTCGGCGGATCTCAAGCACGTAGTCCTGGCCCAGGCGCTCGGCATCCACGGTCTCGCGCAGCCGCAGCCATGCCGTGACAAGGGCCACCAGCACCAGTGCAAAGGCCGAACTCCAGAGCCCTTCCGCAGCCAGCGGTTGCGTCGCCATCAGGTAGCCGTCAAACACGTGACGGACCAGGCCCGCCATCAGGAAGGCCATCGCCGCCTGCAGCAGTCCGTTGGCCGCTAGGCCGGCGAAGATCCAGCGTCTCCTACCCGACAGTGCGCTGGGCAAGTGCATGGTTGGACTCAGGATTCATCGCACCGCGGTCATCAGCCCCGGACTCGAACAGCAAGGGCACGAGAGTCTCGCCCCGCGACAGCTGCGCCATGGTCAGCACCGGCAAACCAGTTGCACTCTCCGCTTCGGCCATCGCGAGCGGCGATGCGCTCATCAGGCCACTGAGCAGGCGAACCGGAAGCTGTTCTTCGCGAAGCCAGCGCACGCCGGACTCGGCACTGAGTGCATCGCCTGCAGCGAACAAGACCACGTTTACGACCGATCGGAACTCGAGCGAGCGCAGGAGCGTGGCCGTTTCAGCCTGGAGCAGGCCGTCCGCAACCTCCAGCACGATCGCATCCGGCGCGGTCGATGCGCCGTGGGCGACCAGTTCGAGGAAGCATGCAATGAGTTCACTGCGACCGATGCGATAGGTCGATGCATGGCCGGCATCGGTGAAGTCCAGGGCCATGCCGGCTCCGGCATCTTTCATTTGCCACAGGTCTCCGCCCGCGCCGGTGCCGGTGATCTTGAGCGCGTTTACGCTCAGGCCGGCATCGCGAAGTCCGCGAATCAGGCAGGTGCAGGCAGTGGTCTTGCCGGCATTCATGGACGTACCCGCCACGGCGATGATGCGTGGCAGTCGCGGCGGCAGTGCCTGCAGCACCGGCAAACCAAAGTCGGCCAGGTTCAACCGCTGTCCCTTGCCATCGGCCAGCAATCCGATCGGCACGATGGTGGAAGGCTTGGCCATGGCATCGTGGCGCCTGACCACCCGGGAAGCCAGGCCGCCAGCGGCCACCAACTCGCAAGCGTCGAGATTCTCGGGAACCAGGGCCTCGTACTGGTCCGGCGCGTAGCGGTTGCCGTAGGCGACGACGATCTCGTCACCAAGGAAAAGATGGGCACGTCGACCATCGGTCAATTCGATGCGGTTGCGCGGAGAGACCTCCGCCACCCGGGCGAGCAGCAGATCGCCAGCGATTGGCTTGCGCGGACCGGTCAGGAGTTGCTTCGCCAGCGACAGGTCGGCACGTCGCGTTACATAGGCGCGCTTGGCTTTTTCGAGCCGATCAGGGTCGAGCGCACTGGCGCCGAGGCCACTGGAAAGGGATGTCATCATCACGCACCGAGGGGTGTTTTCTTGGGGGGTGTCTCCATTTGTAGGGCGCTCGCAAGGTGCGTCAAGGGGGTTGGATCAAATTTGCAGCAAATGTCAATCCCGTCACGCTTCACCCACACCTTGGCCATAATCCCCAAGCGAGCCTGAATTTAAGCTGTTTCGGCACCAAACAAGGGGCAACCGAATAGGAGATAATAGTGAATTGACGCTAAACGCGCCCTGATTTCCGGTGCCGCCTGCGGCGCCTCCAACCTCATCGGAATACGAATGCAATACATCTACACCATGATCGGCGTCAGCAAGACCGTGCCGCCAAAGCGCCAGATCATCAAGGACATCTCGCTGAGCTTCTATCCCGGGGCCAAGATCGGCCTGCTGGGCCTGAACGGCGCGGGCAAGTCCACCGTCTTGCGGATCATGGCCGGCGTGGATACCGACTTCCAGGGCGAATCGCGCCCGGCGCCCGGCATCAAGATCGGCTATCTGGAACAAGAGCCCAAGCTCGACCCGGAAATGACGGTCCGCGAGGCCGTCGAACAAGGCGTCGGCGAAATCCTGCACGCGCAGGCCGAACTGGACAAGGTCTACGAGGCCTACGCCGATCCGGAGGCGGACTTCGACAAGCTGGCCATCAAGCAGCAGCGCCTGGAAGCGATCCTTGCCAGCGGCGATGCGCACACGCTGGAACAACAGCTGGAAGTGGCGGCCGATGCACTGCGCATCCCGCCGTGGGACGCGGTGATCGGCAAGCTGTCGGGCGGCGAGAAGCGCCGCGTGGCGCTGTGCCGCCTGCTGCTGTCCAAGCCCGACATGCTGCTGCTCGATGAACCGACCAACCATCTCGACGCCGAGTCGGTGGAGTGGCTGGAACAATTCCTGGCGCGTTTCCCGGGCACGGTGGTGGCGGTAACGCACGATCGCTACTTCCTGGACAACGCCGCCGAGTGGATCCTGGAACTCGACCGCGGCAAGGGCATTCCGTGGAAAGGCAACTACACCGCCTGGCTGGAACAGAAAGGC
>JAPLSI010000242.1 GCA_026398715.1 Gammaproteobacteria bacterium | reverse complement strand
GTTTGTGTCCAAATCAAGAATGATTGTGCAGGCCGTCACAGTTTGTTGGGATGCAGTCCATTCAACACGACGCCACGTTCACCGGATGCCGGGATGCACTCAGGCTATCCGTGCCGAATTCGCGCGTGATGCTGAAGGGCGCCGAGGGGCGGGTTCGCACAGGAGGTTGGCCATGAATGGCCAACCGGTCGACCCTGAGTCCGCATGGAGCGGCTACGCCGTGTCGACCAGGGCGAACCCGCCCCTCGGCGACATTCAGCATCGCAACGCGGAATCTCCGGAAAGCTCAGCGGATGTTCTGCATCCCGATGAACTGCAGGAATTCCGACCGCGTGCGCGCATCGTCGCGAAACGCGCCAAGCATCGCACTGGTGACCATGCTGACCCCGCGCTTGTGGATGCCGCGCGTCGTCATGCATTCGTGCGTGGCTTCGATCACTACCGCCACGCCGCGCGGTTGCAGTACTTCCTCGATGGAGCGGGCGATTTGCGCGGTGAGTTTTTCCTGCACCTGGAAACGCCGGGCATAGGCCTCGACCACGCGCGCCAGTTTGCTGATGCCGACCACGCGGCCGCTGGGCAGGTAGCCCACGTGCGCCTTGCCGATGATGGGCGCCATGTGGTGTTCGCAATGGCTTTCGAATTCGATGGCGCGCAATACGATCAGCTCGTCGTAGCCTTCCACTTCCTTGAAGGTGCGACGCAGGTAATCGGCCGGGTCCAGCGCATAGCCGGAGAACCAGTCCTTGTAGGCGCGTGCGACCCGCGCCGGCGTGTCGAGCAGGCCCTCGCGTTCGGGATCTTCGCCGGCCCATTGCAGCAAGGTGCGGACGGCGGCTTCGGCATCGGCCTGCGAAACGACGGGGGGTGGCTGGGCCATGGCGGTACTCCTGTCGGGATGCGCGCGAATTTGCGCGGCGCCCCGTTCTCCCATCCTACCGAAGCCCGACTCAGGTCGGGCGGGTGGCGCGCCAGGCCAACACCCCGGCCGCGATCAGCATGGCCGCCGCCAGCCAGAAAGTAACGCCGGCCCAGCCGCTATGCAGGTCGCGACCGGTCACTTCTGCGAAGGCGCGGGTGAACACGGTCGGCCCGACGATGCCGGCCAGGCTCGACAGGCTGACGATCGCGCCCTGCAGGCGGCCTTGTTCATGCGGATCGACTTGGCGTGTCATCAGGGCCTGCGCCGCGGGCATGGACACGCCCCACAGCGCGGCGATCGGCATCACCAGCCAGAACCAGCCGCCGGTGGGCGCCAGGCCGTAGGCGATGAAGCCGATACTGCCAAATGCCAGGCCCATCAACAGCGTCTTGCGCTCACCGAAGGTGCGGATGAAGCGACTGATCAGCCCGCCCTGCACGATCGCCGACAACACGCCGACGCCGGCCAGCGTGTAGCCGACCATCTTCGCGCCCCAGCCAAAGCGATAGTCGGCGTACAGCACGAAGGTACTTGGATAGACGATGTGCGCCATCTGCATCAGGAACACCACGCCTGCCAGCGCGAACACTTCCGGATGGTGGGCAAGGAAACGCAAGGAGGCGATCGGATTCGCGCGCCGCCAGGAAAACGGCGTGCGTCGATCCTTCGGCAGCGCTTCGGGCAGCACGAAATAGCCGTAGCAGAAATTCGACAGGCTAAGGCCGGCGGCGATCCAGAACGGCAGGCGCGGGCTCATGTCGCCGAGCAGGCCGCCGATCGCCGGCGCCAGCACGAAGCCAAAGCCGAAGGCCATGCCCAATTTGCCATAGGCGGCCTCGCGTTTTTCCGGCGGCGTGACATCGGCGATGTAGGCGTTGGCGGTGCTGAAACTGGCCGAGGTGATGCCCGACAAGACGCGGCCGATGAACAACAGCGGCAGCGTCTGCGCCACCGCCATCAGGATGAAGTCCAGCCCCAGCCCGAGGTTGGACAACAGGATCAGCGGCCGCCGCCCGAACCGGTCCGACAACGCGCCCTGCACCGGCGAGAACACGAACTGCATGACCATGAAGCACGACGCGAACAAGCCGTGCATCACCGCCGCCCGCGACAGGTCGCCATCGAGGAAGCTGGCGATCAGGTGCGGCAGCACGGGAATGATCATCCCGAACGCCAGGATGTCGAGCAGCACGGTGATGAAGATGAAAACCAGCGCAGCGCGGCGCACGGGAGTTACCGCAGCATCCACGGACTTCTCGCTTTCAAAGAGTTGTGCCTATTGTAACTGTACGAGTTGGGAGCGGATTGGCGTACTGGCGGTTATGCGTTGCGGCGAGGCAGGGGTCGGTATTCACTTCGAGTCGCTGCACTCGCGCCTGCCGGCGCTCGCGCGACTTGGTCGAAGCAAACACCGCCCCCCGCTCCCATACGCAATCCGTACTTCTGTCCTTGCTGTCCTCCCGACCAGGTACCTATCCAAGGCTTCCGCTTCGTCTCGGTGAATTGGCTTGTCAGAGTGAGCGCGCGATGGGCTCGTCGGTGTCGTTCTTATGCTGTACCCGCGCGGCTTGTCACGTGGTGGAGCCACGTGTGCACTTTCCTTGATGTTGTGTCGGGAAGAATTAGACATCGCGCTTTGGCTTTTTCCCACTGGCAGGAGGGACCTCGAGCGCTTTTGATCTCAGCCCGAAACGTGCGGTCATGATTGGGGCGACGTCGGGTCAGGGCGTGTTCGTCCGAGCGGGGCAGGACGCCAGGAGCGGCGGCGTGTAAAAAACAGGACGTTTTTTACACGACGCGGACGAACACGCCCTGACCCGGCGACGCGCGCCAATTCTGGGCAGTGGCTACGTAGCCGAGAAGATTACTGCGCGGCGAGAGTACGCGACGAGGTCGCCCCGCCGGCCAGTTGCTTGTCGCGGCACTTGATGAAGGGCGACTTCGCCAGCCAGTTCGTGTCCGGGTAGTACGAGAAGATCATCTGCCCGTTCTTCAGGCTGTCGATGACCTGGCGCGCCACTTCCGGGCGGACGGCGGGGCAGCCCCAGCTGCGGCCGAGGCGGCCTTGCTTGCGAGCCGTTTGCAGGTTCACGTAGGGCGCG
The DNA here is from genome assembly GCA_026398715.1 of Gammaproteobacteria bacterium. The sequence goes on along the minus strand of JAPLSI010000242.1, from coordinate 66,313 downwards.
CCGTGCATCACGATCGCGCGCGACATCGCCTTGTCGTTGGTGCCCGGCTCCAGGCCTTGCATGCGCAGCGAGTAGCCGTTGCCGCCCTGGTAGGTGTCGCCGGTGCGGAACAGGCCGAGGCTGCTCTGGTGGCTGCCGTCGTTGTTGGAAAAGGCGCGCGCCATGTTCTCGCCGGTGCCCTGGCCATGCGCGACGACTTCATGGAACAACAGCTTGTTGTGCACCAGGTCGAACACCCACAGGCGCGGCTCGGTGGAGGCGCGCGAATAATCGATCACCGCCAGGCGCGGCGACGGTGCTTCGCCCAGCGACTGCGATGCGCACTCGCGCGCTTCCAGCGCCAGCGAGAGCACGCGCGGATCCGCGTCCGGCGCGAGGCGGGACAATTGCTTGAGATCGGGTGATTGGGCCGCGGCGAACGCGGGCAGGAGGCTCAGTGCCAGGAATGCAAACTTCAGGCGCATGGGTCGTTCCGGGGGGGCAGGCGGGGACTATACCCAGCCCGAGGTTAGCAAAACGTTCTGCGAATGCCACCCTTGCTGGCCCGAAGCTGAACCAGAAGGCCCCCAATTTTCCAAAGTGTGGATTGATTAACTATTCAGCGCCGGGCTCGTCGCCGGTGGTGATGACGGTCATCGCCTTGCCGGTGGTCTGCGGAAGGATCGCCGCATCGGTCAACACGATGGTCGAGCCGGGCGCGAGTTCGTCGTAGACCTTGGCCGCGAATTCGGGTGGCACGCGGATGTTGGCGACGATCGCCGGATCGATCGTATTGCCTGGCTTGGTTTCGTAACCGGGCATCGGGATCGACTGCCACAACAGGCCGCGCCGCGAAGGCACCACCGCGCTTGGCTGCCCGGTGTCGCCGGCCAGCAATACATAGGCCTGGGTGCCGATGGTGCCGGCGCCGGGCGCGACGGTGATGCGCGCGCGGCCGATCTCGATGCCGTTGCGGATCACCAGCACGCGTTCGTCCGCGGTGCTCATCAATACCGTCAGCGGGCCGGCTGGCGATTTCGAGGGGTACCACTGGTAGGCGCGGAACCACGACAGGCGCGGCACGTCGTCTTCGGTCTTGCCGGCCGAGATGGCCTGCGGTGCGAACAAACCAGGATGGGCGAGATCGGCGCTGTGCTGGGCTTCCTGCGCCACCACCACGGTCATGTTGAAGGTGGTGACGTCGAACAGGCGACGCGCGAATTCGTACGGCAGGCGCACGCAACCATGCGATGCCGGATAGCCAGGCAATCGGCCGGCATGCAGGGCCACGCCGCTCCACGTAAGCCGCTGCATGAAGGGCATCGGCGCATCGTCGTAGAGGTTTGATTTGTGGTCTTTGTTCTTTTGCAGGATGGTGAACACGCCGGTCGGCGTCTCGTAGCCCTTCTTGCCGGTGCTGACGGTGCTTACGCCGATGCGCAGGCCGTTGCGATAGACGTAGGCGCGTTGCTCGTCGAGGCTGATCACCATCACCAGCGGTCCCGCAGGCACCGCCTCGGGCGACCAGATGAATTCACCGGGCTTGAGTTGCGACGGCGGCAGGTCCACCGGCGCGGATTCCTTCGCGCCTTGCGCAAACGCCTGGCCGCACAAGGCGACCAACACGATGAATGCGAGCCAGCGCATGGCGATCACAACACCCGCAGGAACGCCGCCTTGAGGTAACGGCTTTCCTTTACATGGGCCATGAACGGATGGTCGCCACCGGCACCGGATACCTTCAGCACCTGCACGGTGCGCCCCGCGTAGAACGCGGCGCGGCGGATCATGTCGAGGAATTCCTCTTCACTCACCAGGCCCGTGCACGAGCACGTAAGCAAGATGCCGCCGGGCTTGACGACCTGCATCGCCAGCTTGTTCATGTCGTTGTATTTCTTCAGCGCGGCGATCACCTGCTCGCGGTCACGCGTGAGCTTGGCGGGGTCGAGGATGACCACGTCGAACTGCTCGCCGGCCGCCGCGGCATCGCGCAGGTACGGAAACAGGTCCGACTGCACGAACTTGATCTTGGCGTTGTTGAGGTAGGCGTTCTTGGCTGCAATCTCGAGGATCTCTTCGTCGAGGTCGATGCCGATCACTTCGTCGGCGCCGCCGCGTGCCTTGGCGTAGATGGCGAAGCCGCCCGAGTTGCAGCAGATGTCGAGCACCCGCTTGCCCTTGGTGAAGCGCGACAGGTATTCGCGGTTGTCGCGCTGGTCGGCGAAGAAACCGGTCTTGTGGCCGCTGCCGGGGCTGGCGCGGAACTTCAGGCCGTTTTCGGTGATGACGCTGGGCGCAGGCGGCTCGGGCGAGCGGAAGTCGAAGCTTTCCTGCTTCTGCACGTGTTCTTCGGCAAAGCTGTAGAAGCGGCAGCCGGGGAAGGCTTCGCGCAGCGCGGCATAGATCCATTCGCGGTGACGGAACGCGCCCGCCGAGAAGAACTCGACCACGATCAGGTCGCCGTAGCGGTCCACGACCAGGCCGGAGATGCCGTCGCCTTCCGAATGGATGACGCGCCAGGCGTCGGTCGTCTCGTCGAGGTTCAAGACATCGCGCCGCAGGCTGACCGCCTCGCGCACCTTGCGCACGAACCAGGCCTCGTCCAGCGCCTCTTCGTAGTCTTCGGTCAGCACGCGCAGGGCAATGCGGGAGTGGCCGTTGTAGAAGCCCCGCCCGACCCAGTGCCCGGTGTTGTCGACGATGTCCACGATGGCGCCCGGCCGCGGCTTGGCGACAGGCTTGTCCACCATCTTCTGGAAGATCCAGGGGTGGTTGGACCGGCGTTCGATCTTGAGGTGGACGACGGGTAGTTCGGCGGGGGCGGTCATGCCGCCATTGTACCGGGGCACCCCCGAATTCTTGCGCCCGATTTCATGCGCCGTTGACGCGGGCATGGTAGATTGCCGCCCGAAGGGGAGTAGCTCCCGCTTCCGCGATCGTCAACACGAGGCGTGTCTTGCCCCTGGCAAGTCCCTCCCTCCGGTCCGGAAGGCAAGCCCAGCGCTTGCGAGCAAGACCTTCGTCCTCCGGGGCGAAGGTCTGTCCAGAAAACAGCCCTGCGCCCTGGTCGCGGGGTTTTTGCTTTCTGGAGACTGACAAAATGGAATCAATCGGAACACCCTGGATGTGGGCGGGCTTTGCCGTCTTCATCATCGTCGCCCTCGTCATAGACCTGTGGGTCATGCGCAGCAGCGGACCGCATCGCGTCAGCCAGCGCGAAGCCATTGCCTGGAGTGCGGTCTGGATCGGCCTGGCCCTGGCCTTCAATGCCGGCCTGTGGTTCTACCTGCGCGGCACCCTGCCGGAGGCCGATGCCACCCGCGTCGCCACCGAGTTCCTGACCGGCTACCTGGTCGAGAAAGCGCTGGCGGTGGACAACATCTTCGTCTTCCTGATGTTGTTCACCTACTTCGGCGTGCCGGCGGCGTCGCAGCAGCGCGTGCTGGTGTACGGCGTGCTTGGCGCGATCATATTGCGCGCCATCCTGATCTTCATCGGCGCGGCGCTGATCGCCAAGTTCCACTGGCTGCTGTACGTGTTCGGGCTGTTCCTGCTGGTGACCGGCGCCAAGATGTTGTGGGCCGCGGGCAAGGAGCCGGACATGGAGAACAATCCGATCCTGCGCTGGATCACCAACCACGTTCCCCTGACCCGCGGCTACCACGGCGAGGCGCTGTGGATCGGCGAGGGCAGCCGGCGTCAATACACGCCGCTGTTCGTGGTGCTGGTGATGATCGGCGTGACCGACGTGATCTTCGCGGTGGATTCCATCCCGGCGATCTTCGCCATCACCACCGATCCCTTCATCGTGCTCACCTCCAACGTGTTCGCGGTGCTCGGCCTGCGCGCGCTGTATTTCCTGCTCGCCGGCATGGTCGAGAAGTTCCACCTGCTGACCTACGGCCTGGCGGCGGTGCTGGTGTTCATCGGCGCGAAGATGCTGATCGTGGAGTGGGTGAAGATTCCGGTGTTCCTGTCGCTGGGCGTCGTCGCATCGCTGATTGCGATCGCGATGCTGGCCAGCCTGTGGATTGCGCCGCGGCCAAAAAAAGCCGACGTCTCGGCCAGCTGAGTCGCCCGGGCATCACCGGGCGGCCTTGCCTTGCGGCGAGGCCGCCCCATCTCTAGCCCATGTCCGACGCCGACCCTTCCCTCGACCTCGATCCCGAACTGACCGAGGCGCCTGCGGTGCTGGCGCGCTTCAAGCGCGCGCTGACGCTGTCGATGCTGGCCGTGGTGGTGCTGGGCGCCATCTTCTTCCTGCAGCGCCTGGTGCCCAACCTGCAGCCCTACTCCCTGCAACCGCAAGTGGGCGCCGGCCTGGTCGGGGTGCTGACCGCGCCGCTGTTGCATGGCTCGATCGGGCACCTGGCGGCGAACTCGCTGTCGGTGCTGATCCTGGGCACGCTGGCCGGCACGGTGTTTCCGCGCGCCACGCTGCGCGCACTGCCGGTGATCTGGATCGGCTCGGGCCTGGGCACCTGGCTGATCGCCACGGGCGGCTTCCACATCGGCGCCAGTGGCGTGACCCATGGGCTGGGCTTCCTGGTGTTCACCCTGGGCATCCTGCGTCGCGATCGCCCGGCGATTGCCGCCTCGCTGATCGCCTTCTTCTTTTTCGGCGGCATGCTGATGTCGGTGTTGCCGATGGAGTTGGGCGTGTCCTGGGAATACCACTTGTCCGGCGCGGTGTTCGGCGTGGTCAGCGGCTTCATCTGGCGGCGCGCAGACCCGGTGCCGCCACGCCGTCGCTACAGTTGGGAAATCGAGGAAGAGCTGCCGCCGGAAACCACGCTGGAGTTGCCTTCGCCCGATGGGGTGCCTGTGATCTGGCACCGACCCGCCGACCGCACGCCGCAGGAAACGGGCGTCGTCCTGCCTTTTCGGCGACCGCCGGCGGAATAGATTCCGGCATCGTGATGGGGATCACGATTGCGGCGCGGTAATTGGCGCGCAATTTGCTTCGCTTCACTGGTAAATCCCCCGAGGGCTCCCGTGGCCTGGTCATTCGACCCGCGCACCGCAATCCTGGTCGGTGCGCTGGTTACCTGGCTCACCGCAGGGATGCTTTTGCTCAATTGGAAGAGCCTGCCCGGCAACGTCCGGCCCAGCCTGCGCTGGTGGCTGGCCGGCATCGCGCTGCACCCGGTCGGCTTCGCGCTGATCGGGCTTGGCGATCTTCTGCCTGATTGGATAGCCATCGCTGTCGGGGTCACGTTGCTGGCCGCTTCCTTCAGTTGCATGGCGATTGCGCTGCGCAGTTTCTACGGGCTGCCCGAGCGACGCCTGCGCCTGTCTGCCATCACCGTGTTGGTGGGTGTCGCGGCCATCTGGTTCACCTTCGTCTCGCCGCACCTGCAGGTGCGGATCATCCTCGTGCACGTTTTGCTGGCGATGCTGATCGGCAGCGGCGCGCGCGCGGTGTTCCGTCGCGGCGGTCCGCGCGGCCGCGTGCCACGGATCACCGGCGCGCTGTTCGCGCTGGTGACAGTACTGGTGTTGATGCGCGCGGGCCTGGAGGGGTTCTGGCCGATCGCGCCCGATCAACTGCTGAGCGCAACGCCGGTCAACCTGGCCTGTATTGGCGGCCTGCTGTTGCTGCCGGTGCTGGCGACGGTGGGCTTCCTGCTGATGTGCGCCGAAAGCGCGCAGGTGCAGTTGGAACGCATGGCGCGCGTGGACTACCTGACCGGTATCTACAACCGCCGCGCCATCGACGACCTCGCCACGCGCGCCATCAGCGCGGCGCGTCGGCACGGCACTCCGCTGGCGATCGTGATCGTGGACGTGGACCACTTCAAACGGGTGAACGACGAGCATGGCCACGAGTGCGGCGACAACGTGCTGGTGGAGGTGGTACGGCGGATGCGCGGGATATTGCGCAGCGAGGACCTGATCGGCCGGCAGGGCGGCGAGGAGTTCGTGGTGGTGATGCCCGACATCGACATCGACAGCGCCCAGGCGGCGGCTGAACGACTCCGTCGTGGCTTCTCCGACGCGCCCATGGCCGTCCACGACGGCGACGGCCCGGTCGAACTGGTGCTGACCATCTCCATCGGCGTGGCCGCCCTGGAGCGCACCGACCAGCAGTTCTCGCACCTGCTGCGCCGTGCCGACCGGGCCATGTATGCCGCCAAGACCGAGGGCCGCAACCGCGTTAAGGTTGCCGAAGGGCCGATGCCCCAAGCCTTGCGATAAACTGGCTGCCCCCCGGAAGCCGTCCGCCATGACCCAGCCGCAGCGCGTCGAACACCTCAGCACCGACAAGGGCAGCGTGCCCCTGTATGCGACCGGCGTCGTCGAACAGCCGTGGGATCAGTATTCCGATACCGACCACCAGGTCTGGAGCACGCTGTACCGACGCCAGCGCGAAGTCCTGGTCGGGCGCGCCTGCGACGAGTTCCTCGCCACGCAGGACGAGATGGGCATCGGCGCAGACGCCATCCCGAAATTTTCCGACCTCAACCCCCAATTGCTCGCCAAGACCGGATGGCAGCTGGTCTGCGTCGAAGGCCTGTTGCCGGAACTGGATTTCTTCGAGCACCTGGCCAACCGGCGCTTCCCGGTGACCTGGTGGATCCGTCGCCCGGAACAACTCGATTACCTGTCCGAACCGGATCTGTTCCATGACCTGTTCGGCCACGTGCCGCTGCTGATGAACCCGGTCTTCGCCGACTACATGCAGGCCTATGGCCGCGGCGGCGTGAAGGCGCACGGCATCGGTCCCGAAGCGTTGGCGCAACTGACGCGCCTGTACTGGTACACGGTCGAGTTCGGATTGATCAACACGCCGCAGGGGCTTCGCATCTACGGCTCGGGCATCGTCAGTTCCAGCGGCGAAAGCGTGCATTGCCTGGAATCGGAGGCGCCCAACCGCATTGGCTTCGACCTGTTGCGGGTGATGCGCACGCGCTACCGCATCGACACCTACCAGAAGACCTACTTCGTGATCGACAGCTTCGACCAGTTGTTCGATGCGACCGGCCCGGATTTCCGCCCGTACTACGAACAACTCTCGCAGCTGCCGACGATTCCGGCCGGCGAAATCCTGCCCGGCGACACCGTGTACCAGCGCGGCACCGGCGAAGGCTGGTTGCAGGAAGGCGATATCTGATCGTCGAATCAATTCGCTGACGGCGTCTCGCCCAGGGCGGCGCGTGGATTGATCACCCGGGCGCTGATCGCCGGCTTGGCGATTTTCGCCGGACCGGCACCGCCCATCCCGCCCAGGTATTTGCGGCCGAGCCAGACGCGCGCCAGGCCGGCGACAACGAGTGGACCGAGCCAGGCGATGTTCTGCATCACCGGCCCGGCCAGCGACGGCAGCAAACGCGGCAGTCCGATCTGCAGGAAGGCGATGTGCGTGGCGACGCCGCAACCGAGCATGGCGCCCAGGTGCTGTTCCATCCACCAGCGCGGATGCGCGGGTCCGGCCTTGGCCAGTCGCAACATTCCTCGCCCACCCAGCAGCCCGACCAGGGAGAAGCCGAGGAAGACCGGCGACATCGTGGCGATGCCGAGGCCCAGCACGGCCAGGCCCGAGCCGATGTTCAACCACGCGAGCCGGCGAAAGCCGGTGCCGGCATAGCGGCTGAAATCGCGCTTGTGGCGCGTTGCGTACCAGCCCTGCCACAGCGCGGTGCCGGTAATGACCAACAGGTAGAACAGGAAGGCACCGAACGAGGTGCTGAAGTGGCGAAACACGTTGATGCTCAGCGGTACCGCCGGAACCAACAGGCCGATCATCACGCCGACATAGACCTTGCCGGCCAGCTTGTGCGGTCCGCTGCCTTTTTTCGCCAGCGCCGCGACCCAATAGGTGAGCAGCGCGGCGGCGCCGAGGCTGGAATGCATGAGGACGGTCATCGAATAGGCAGACATGGGGCTCTCCGGTTGTGCGAGGCCACTTTGCCGCTGGCGGCAGCGGCGATCAGGTGCCGGTGGTCATCGCTTCGAGGTGCCGGAAGTCACTTTATGTTCGCAACGTCTTGAGCCCGGCCGCGCATCGGCCCAAGCTGCGTGCATGTGGAACCGACTGCGACCCCTGCTCGAACCGCTGAACCTGGCCGCCTACATCGCGTGGCTGGCAATCGGCAGCGAACTGATTTTCAACGCGCCGCGCGGCACCGGGCTGATCGCCGGGCCCGCCCTGTGGCCGACCGTCATCGCGGCGCATTTCGCCTTCCTCGCCTTGTTCATGCTGCGAACGGTGCTGTCGGTGGACGGGAATCGCGGCATCGCGATGGTGATCGCGCAAGGAATGCTTGCGATCGGCATCATCGTGCTGGCGCGCTACGGCTCGACCAGCGTGCTGCTTATCATCGTGATGGCACAGCTGGCGCAGATGTTGTCGCCGGTGCGACTGGTGCTGGTGTTCGTCGCGGTAAACCTTGCCATGTACCTCGCCTACGGCCAGCTCTGGCGCGCATCCTCGCCGCTGTTCACCGTGTTGATCGGCGCCAGTTTCCAGTTGTTCGCCATCGTCACCGCCTGGTACGCCTACACCGCGCAGCGCTCGCGCGACGTGCTGGCCGAGGTCAACGCCGACCTGCTGGCGACGCGATCGCTGCTGGCGGAAAGCGCGCGCGATTCCGAGCGCCTGCGCATCTCGCGCGAACTGCACGACGTGGCCGGGCACAAGCTGACCGCGCTGAAATTGAACCTGGGCGCGCTGCAGCGGCAGCCGGCGCTGGCTGGCAATGCGCAGGTGGACCTGTGCGCGAAGCTTGCCGATGAATTGCTCGGCGACATCCGCGCCGTGGTGCAGCAGATGCGCCTGCACGATGGCGTGCAATTGCGCGAGCTGATCGAACGCCTGGCCGCGCCCTTTCCCAAGCCGCGCCTGCGCCTGGACATGGAAGCGGGCCTGCGCGTTGCGTCATTCGAACAGGCCGAAGCGGTGTTGCGCACCGTGCAGGAAGCGCTGACCAATTCGGCGCGGCACGGCGGCGCGGAAAACCTGTGGCTTACCGTGCGCCGCAAGGACGGCCAGTTGCGCCTGGACCTGCATGACGACGGTCGCGGCGGCGGCGAGCTGCGTTTCGGCAACGGCCTGACCGGCATGCGCGAGCGACTTGAAGCGATTGGCGGCGGCGTGACGGCGGAGCGCCGCGAATCCGGCGGCGTACACCTCGAGGCCTGGTTGCCGGAGGCCGCATGAGTTCTGCGGCAACCCCTTTGCGGCTGGCGCTGGCCGACGTCCAGGCCCTGGTGCGCCGCGGCCTGGCCGCGCTGCTGGGGGGCTTCAGCCAATTGCAGGTGGTGGTGCAAGCCGGCGATGGCGCTGCCTTGCTGGCGGCGATCGAACTCGAGCCGGTGGACGTGATCCTGTCGGATATCCGCATGCCCGGGCTCGATGGTTTTGGTTTGCTCGACGCCCTGCGCGCCGCAGGCAACACCACGCCGGTGATCCTGCTGACGACCTTCGACGAACCCGACCTGACCTTGCGCGCGGCTGAAAGCGGGGCGCGCGGATTCCTGCTGAAAGACGCATCCCCGGAAGACCTGCTGGACGCCGTGACGCGCGTCGTCGCCGGCGACACCCTGCTCGCCCCGGTATCCACCGACCCGGTCCGCGCTCGCTACGCCTACCGCGACACCAGCGAGCCCACCGACACCTTCAGCGAACGCGAAGTGGCGATCCTGCGATTGCTGGCCGGCGGCTACTCGAACAAGGAAATCGCCCGGGCGGTGTTCCTGTCGGAGGGCACGGTAAAAAACTACGTCTCGGACATCCTCGACAAACTCGGCACCCGCGACCGCACACGCGCGGTGCTCAAAGCCATCACCCTCCAAATCATCTGACTCGGCGCTGGTGTCGCGCGAACGCTTGCCGGCGCCGGGGGATGGGTCCGCCCTGGTCGCCCCGGCGCCGTCAAGCGTTCGCGCCGAAGATGACGTGTGCTGATTTATAATTGAAGGCCCCGCGAACCATGACGAGATTCCATGTCTGCCAAGCCGATTTCGCTTACGCGCTTCCTGATCCAGGAACAACACGCCGGACATATCAACGCTGACTTGCGGCTGCTGATCGAGGTGGTGGCGCGTGCGTGCAAGACCATTTCCACCGCGGTGGCCAAGGGTGCGCTGGGGGGCGTGTTGGGCGATGCCGGTACCGGCAACGTGCAGGGCGAGGCGCAGAAGAAGCTCGATGTGCTGTCCAACGAGATATTGCTCGAGGCCAATGAATGGGGCGGCCACCTGGCCGGCCTGGCGTCGGAGGAAATGGAGCATGCGCATCCGATTCCCAATGCGTATCCCAAGGGCAATTACCTGCTGTTGTTCGATCCCCTGGACGGCAGCTCGAACATCGACGTGAACGTGGCGGTCGGCACCATCTTCTCGGTGCTGCAATGTCCCGACGGCGTCATCGAGCCGACCGACGAGCATTTCCTGCAGCCGGGCGTGGCGCAAGTCTGCGCGGGCTACACCATCTATGGTCCGAGCACGCTGCTGGTGCTGACCATCGGCCGCGGCACGCACGGCTTCACGCTGGACCGCGAGCAAGGTAGCTTCATGCTGACCCGTCGCGACATCTGTATTCCGGCGGACACGCAGGAATTCGCCATCAACATGTCCAACCAGCGCCATTGGCATCCGCCCATGCAGCGTTACGTGTCCGACCTGCTGGAGGGCAAGCAGGGCGTGCGCGGCAAGGACTTCAACATGCGCTGGGTGGCCAGCATGGTCGCCGACGTGCATCGCATCCTGACCCGCGGCGGCATCTTCATCTATCCGGCGGACCGCAAGGACCCCTCAAAGCCGGGCCGGCTGCGCCTGATGTACGAAGCCAACCCGATGGCCTTCATCGTCGAGCAGGCGGGCGGCGCGGCCACCACCGGACGCAGCCGCATGATGGACGTGGCGCCGACCGGGCTGCACCAGCGCGTACCGGTGTTCCTGGGTTCGCGCCACGAGGTGGAAACCGCCACGCGCTACCACCTCGAACACGACTCGCTGCCCGCCTGAAGCCAAACCGCCGCTGAAGCCTGAACGGGCTACGCCTTGCGAGGTGCAGCGAGGACGCGTAGTTATGGCCTGCGCCTGCTTGGGCGTCATCACGGGGAACAACTATGAGCATGGAAAGCTTGCTGACCATCCTGATAATCGGCGCGATCGCCGGTTGGCTGGCTGGACTGATCGTAAAGGGGTACGGCCTCGGCCTGCTCGGCAACATCATCGTCGGCATCCTCGGCGCCTTCGTCGGCACCTGGTTGCTCGGTCGCCTGGGGGTTTCGCTGGGCGGCGGCATCGCCGGGGCGATCATCAACGCGATGATCGGCGCGATCGTGATCCTGTTCCTGCTGGGACTGATCCGGCGCCGATAACGGCCGTCGGCATCGTTGACACAACGGCGGCTTCGGCCGCCGTTTCCGTGTGTCGTCCAAGTGTGTCATCCAAGCGTTTCGGCCAAGCGCGGCCGCACTGGGTAGACTGCCCAAATGATCGAACCCTTGATCGAACTGTGGACCGCACTGCAGCCGCACCTGACGCTCTGGCTGGGCCTGGCCTGGGCGGGCTACCTCATTTGGCTGGCCGGCTGGATCATGATGCAGAAGCGCGAGCCGGTGGCGACGCTGAGCTGGATCCTGTCCCTGGCGCTGTTGCCGGTGGCGGGGCTGGTCATCTACCACCTGCTCGGCCCCACCCGCATCCGGCGCAATCGCATCAAGCGCAGCCAGGCGCGCGCGCGCATGGGCGAGCTGCGGCTCGGATCGCAGCAGTCCGACGAACCCAGCGCCTTGATGCGGCTGGCCGAGGGCGCCAGTGGCTTCCTGCCCAGCAGTTGCGAGCGGGTGAAGTTGCTGGTCGGCGGCGCGGCCACGTTCAACGCGCTGGTGGACGCGATCGAGTCGGCGCGTTACCACGTGCATGTCGAGTACTACATCTTCGAACCGGACATCACCGGCACGCGCGTGCGCGACGCGCTGGTGGCGAAGGCGCGCGAGGGCCTGAAGGTGCGGCTGCTGGTGGATGCGCTGGGCTCATCGAAACTCTCGCAGGACTTCCTGGCCCCCTTGCGCGATGCTGGCGGAGAAGTGGCCTTCTTCCATCGCTTTCACCTGCGCCGCCTCTGGCGTCCGCGGCTGAACCTGCGTACGCATCGCAAGATCGTGGTGATCGACGGCACCATTGGTTTTACGGGCGGCATCAATATCACCGACACCGAGAACGAGGCGTTGCGCGACGATGCCTTCCACGACCTGCACCTGCGCATGGACGGCCAGGCAGTGCGCTGGTTGCAACTGGCCTTTGCCGAGGACTGGGTTTACGCCAGCGGGCGCGCGCCGCAGGAAACCGACCTGTGGCCGCAGATGCCGAACGGGCCGATCCGCACGCAGGTGTTGCCGGCCGGTCCGGATTCGCCCTGGGAAACGATCCACCGGGTGATGCTGGGCGCATTGCATCGCGCGCAAAAACGGATCTGGCTGGTGACGCCGTATTTCGTGCCCGGCGAGGCCGCGCGCATGGCGCTGACCTCGGCCGCCTTGCGCGGCGTGGACGTGCGCCTGCTGGTGCCACGACGCGGCGACTCGGCGCTGGTGTCGGCGGCAGCGCGATCCTACTTCGACGAATTGATCGGCGCCGGCGTGCGCGTGTTCGAGTATCCGCGGATGCTGCATACCAAGGCGCTGCTGGTGGACTCGGACATCAGCGTGCTGGGCAGTTCGAATTTCGACAATCGAAGCTTCCGGCTGAATTTCGAATTGTGCGTGTTGTTCGAGGACGCGGGCGTGGCAACGGCGCTGGAATCGGTGCTGGCCGAGGACTTGTCCCACGGCCGCGAAGTACGCGGCCCGCGCCGCCTCGGTTTCTGGCCCTCCCTGGGCGAAGCCTCGGCCCGGCTGCTATCGCCGCTGCTGTGAGGCTGGGCTAAACTGGACCGAAGTTACCGAGGGTCGTCCCATGCACTGGTTATATCTGTTTATCGCCATGGCCCTGTTGCTCGCCGCGTCCAAGGCCTCCGGCTGGCTGGTGGTGATCCTGGTGCTGGCGTCCCTGGTCGGTTTCATCGCCTGGATGCTGGGTTGGGTGTCCACCCGCATCTCCAGCGGCGCACGCAACGACACGCAGATCATCAGCCCCGAAGAACTGCGCCGGCTGCGTGAACAGGCCGAAGCACGCAAGGCCGCCGCGCAATCCAATCCCGGCAGCGAACCGCCGCCCTGATCGCCCTGCCCTGGCCGCTGCTGCGCGCCGCCGACGCGCCGCCGCTGGCCCTGGACGAGTTGCGTCTGCACTGGTGCCCGGAGCCCGACCCGCCCGGCGGCAGCAGCCCCCTGGAGTCGCGCCGGCAACGCGTGGACCGCCTGTTGCGCACGGTGCTCGCCGCGCATGTCGGCCTGGCGCCCGCCACGCTGGCCTTCGGTCGTGAAGAAAAAGGCCGGCCCTTCCTGCGCCACGACGGCGCGCCCGATTTCAATCTCAGCGATACGCAAGGAGGCACGCTGGTCGCCTTGTGCCGGCAAGGCCGGATCGGCGTGGATCTGGAGCGCATCGATCGCAAGCCGCCGGTGGATCGTCTTTCGCGACGCTGGTTCAGCGCCGAGGAAGCGGATGCGTTGCAGTTGATGGATGCGGAGGCGGCGCGAGCGGCCTTCCTGCGCTTGTGGACGGCCAAGGAAGCCAGCTGCAAGGCCACCGGCACCGGTTTGTTCGGCTACACGCCGCGCTGGCGTTTCGATGCGGACGCCGACACGCCCTTGCTGGTCGAGCCACCGGCGGACGCGGGTGATGCCGCGCGCTGGCAATTCTTCCGGCTGTCGCCATCGACACAACATACCGCCGTGGTCGCGCTGCGTGACGCAGCGCCGCCCCGACTGACAGGCTACGTGCTCGCCGGCTGATCAGGCCGGCGTGTCGGTATCCATTTCCACGCGATTGCGGCCGGCGCGCTTGGCGCGGTAGAGCGCCGCATCCGCGCGCCGCAACAGGTTCATCGAATCGCCCTGCATGGTCGGCACGAAGCCCGCCACGCCGATGCTGATGGTGGTCTCGCCGATATGTTCCTGCATGCCGAGGCGAATCTTTTCGGCGCGGCGCATCGCTTCGTCCTGGTGTACGCCAGGCAGCAACAATGCGAATTCCTCGCCGCCATAACGGGCCAGCAACTCGCGCTTGGGATCGTGCAGGGCGTACAGGTGCTGGGCGATGGTGCGCAACAGCACGTCGCCTTCCAGGTGGCCGTGCGCATCGTTGTAGCGCTTGAAGTGATCCACGTCGATCATCAGCACCGACAAGGGCCGACGCTGGTCGAGGCAGCGATACCACTCGCGCTGCAATCCGTTTTCCAGGGCGCGGCGGTTGGCGACGCCGGTCAACGCGTCTTCGGTCGCCAGTTCCGCCAGCTTGCGGTTGACCGCTTCGAGCTCGTGCGTGCGCTCACCGATGCGCGCCTCGAGCTTGCGATTGGTTTCGACGTAGCGCTGGGTGCGCCGGCGCACGAACTCCTGCACCAGCAGGCCACCGATGCCCAGCAACGCCAGGCCGGCGGTCCACTGGACCCACGCGCGCTGTTTCCAGGTCGGCAGGATCTTGTAGCGATAGTTGGTGGGCGCCGCCGGCCGGCCGCTGCGCGTACGCGCCTCGACTTCGAGCAGGTATTCGCCGGGGGTCATGGCGCGGATGAACAGTTCACGATCGGTCCAGTTGCTCCAGGCGTCGGGCAGGCCCGAGCCATTGAGGCGATAGCGGAACTCCAGCCCGCTATCCATGCTGACCATGCCGTAGCGGAAGTGCAGCCGATATCCGGATGGAATTTCCACGGTCTTGCCGGCCGATGAAACCGGCAGCCTGCGCAGCTCCTGGCCGTCGGGGCTTTCAGCGGTGACCAGCTCGAAACCCAGCACCAGCGGCACGGGCTCGGGTTGTTTTTCTGCCGGGTTGTATTGCAGCAGGCCGCTCCACGTTGCGACGCGCAACACGCCGTCCCGGTTGTAACGCAGCCGGCCGTAGCCAGCCGCCAATTGTGAGCCCAGGTGCAGTGGCTTCCACTGTGTTGCCTTCGGCGCGCGGAACCACAGTTGGCGACGGGTGAAGGCGTAAGTGCCGAGCGGCGTCTGCTCGACCACCAGTTCGTTGGGGCGGTCCACCAGCGTGAACGGCGGGCCGACATCGGGGATGAATTGTTTGTTGTCGAACCGGAAACCTTGTTCGCCGGTGATCACGTGGAGCTGGCCGTCCAGCTGGAACAGGAAACTGCCGGCGGCCGGGTCGAGCTCGAGGCCCTGGGCCTTGCCGAACACTTCCTTGCGTGAGGCGTTCTTGCGCGCCGGATCGAGCGTCCAGCGCTGGGGACCACCGCGGGAATCGTCGAGCCACACCTGCTCGGGTCCCGTTTCCAACAGGCTGGAAGCGCTCGCGCCTTCCAACGCGATCGAATAGCCCACGCCCCAGCGACCGTCGTTGCGCTCGAGCACATACAGGCGCTGGTCGCCCAGGCCATAGATGCGATCGGGATGGAAGCGCGAAGCCACGAGCTGCAGCACGCTTTCGGCTTCGGTTTCCAGCACGGGGCGCGGTTGCGTCGCGCCCTTGTCCAGCACGAGTATTCCGTTGCGATGCGCGGCCACCAGGCCGGCATCGGTACTGACCACGGCAAACGCCTCCAGCTGCACCCAGCCGGTTTCACGCGCCTCGATGCGACCGTGTTCGCCGGGACTGACGCGCACGATGCCGCGCGTGCCGGCTACCCACAACGCATCGTCGTGCCATTCAAAATCGTAGACGGTTCCGCCCAGGCCCTGCGCCGCGCCGATGAAAGACCAGGGCGACGGCAACGACATGCGGATCAGGTCGCCTTCGGTGGCGGCCCACAAGCCGCCTTCCTGGTCGCTGCCCAACGCGACCACGCCAAAGCTGCCCAGGTTGACGCGCTCGCGCAGCTTGAAGTCGGGGCCATAGCGGAACAGCTCGCCCTTCAACGTGCCGATCACGAAGCTGTCGTCCTGCAGGGCATAGGCAACATAGGGGTTGGCGTCGCGCAGCTCGGCGCCGGCCGCGTTCGCGATCGGCCGTACGCCCTGCTTGTCGGCACGGTAGAAACCCTGGTCGCCGACCAGCAATTGCCAGGTGCCGCGATTGATCACGCCGGGCAAGCCTTGTTCGGCGAACAATTCGCCGCCCGGCAGCAGCTCGAACTTGCCGTCCACGAAACGACAGAAACCCTTGCCGGCGATGCGCGCATAAAGCTGGTTGCCCTGCGCAAAGAAGCTGCGCTGGTTTTCATCCAGCGGCCAGTGCCTGACCTGCTTGTGGTCGTAGCTGAGGAAGTGCAGCATCCGCTCGCCGCGGAAATACGTGCCTTCGTCGGTGACGATGATTTGCCAGACATTGCCCAGGTCGCGCTCGCGGCCCTTCAGGCCGACCGCAGTCAACAATTCCTGGTAGACCATTTCGCCGTCGGGCGAGGTCTGCAACCAGCCGAAGGTGTCGTAGCTGGCCACATAGATGCGGCCGTCGCGGCCGGTGACCACGTCGCGGCCGATCTGCTTGGCCGGCAGGCTGATCAGGTCCCAGGTTTCACCGTCGTAACGAAGTACGCCTTCGCCGTTGCCTACGTACAGGCGGCCTGCCTTGTCCGTGGTGATCGCCCAGTGCTGCGGCGTCGCGTTGTAGTCTTCGGGAAGATAGCGGCGCAGCAGGGGCGTGCCGCGCAGCGTGTCCGCCATGGCCCCGGCCACCACCAGCGTGGCCAGCAGCATCGCCAACAGTGCGCGCATGAAGAAGAATCGGGTCATCGGCGCAGTATGCGATACCCGGCGGAAACGGTACTGTGCTGACCAGCCCAAGTCTCGGGCGCTTTCTGGCGATGCTTTGGCTACCGACCCTTCCAACGAATCACTCCCCATGACCGTACTGAGCGTCAATGTGAACAAAGTGGCCGTGCTGCGCAACTCTCGGGGCGGCGACGAGCCCAGTGTGTTGGCCGCCGGGCGCGCGGTCATCGCGGCTGGCGCGGGCGGCCTGACCGTGCATCCGCGCCCCGACCAGCGCCATATCCGCCCCGGGGACGTGCGCGACCTGGCGGCCCTGGCCCGCGGCCGGGTCGAGTTCAACATCGAGGGCAACCCCTTCGCGCCCGCCCGCGGCGACTATCCTGGGCTGCTGGCGCTGGTGCGGGAGACCCGGCCCCAGCAGGTGACGCTGGTGCCTGACGGCGACGGACAGCTGACGTCGGACCACGGGTTCGACCTGGCACGCGACCACGCTGCGCTCGCGCCCCTGGTTGCGGACTTCAAGGCGGCCGGGGCGCGGGTTTCGTTGTTCATGGATGCCGGGGCGCAAAACCTGCACCTGGCGGCCGCCCTGGGCGCCGACCGGATCGAGCTTTACACCGGGCCGTTTGCCGAAGCGTTCGCGGCCGGCGATGCATCCTCGGCATTGGCTGCGTGCGCGGCAACGGCGGCCGAGGCGCGTGGACTGGGGCTGGCGGTGAACGCCGGCCACGACCTCAGCCAGGCCAATCTGGGCGCCTTCCTGAATGGCGTGCCCGGGGTCGCTGAAGTATCGATCGGCCACGCCTTGATCGGCGAGGCGCTTTACGCAGGTCTCGATGCCACCGTGCGCGCCTACCTGCGCATCATCGCGGCGACCTGACAAAAACAAACGCCGCCCAAGGGCGGCGTTGTCTTCTTGCGATGGGTCGCGCCGTTTACTGCGCTGCCACGTCCACGAAATTGATCTTAACCAGGTTTGCGTTCTTGGCGCGCGACAGCACCTTGGCCAGCATTTCGTATTCGGCATCGCGGTCGGTTTCGATCTCGATGGCCGGCTGCTTGGTGGCGTCGATGGTGCCGGCCGGCGTGTCGCCGCGGGCGCCTTCGACATCAAACTGCGACTGCAGGATGCGCATGTCCACCGGACTGCCATTCCACGAGACACCGCCAGCGGCGTCGATGCGGATGCGGATCGGCGGCGGCGGCATGCCCGGCGGTGGCGGCATGGTGCTGGGCTGCGGAAGGTCGACCTGGATCGGGTACGACAGCGGGGGCACCGTCACCATGAAGATGATCAGCAGCACCAGCATGACGTCCACCAGGGGCGTCACGTTGATGTCGGCCATGGGGCCGCCGCCAGAGTTGGAAGCAAATGCCATCTCGAGTCCCTGTACTTAGTTGTCGCGCTCGGGGCCGGAAACGAATCCGACCTTGCGAACGCCAGCCTTGCGCAACGTCTGCACGGCATCGTTGATCACGCCGTACTTGGTGGTCGCGTCGGCGCGGATGTTGACCTGCGGCTGCGGGTCCTTCTGTACGACGACGCCCATGTACTGGTCGAGCTTGGCGGGGTTGACCAGTTCGTCGTTCCAGTAACGCGAGCCATCGGACTTGATGGCAAGCGTCACCGGCGGCGTGGTGAGCGTCGGCCTGGTGCTGAGCGAGGCCTCGGGCAGCTTGACCACGACCTTGTGCGTCATCAGGGGCGCCGTGATCATGAAGATGATCAGGAGCACCAGCATGACGTCCACGAGGGGCGTCACGTTGATGTCGGCCATAGGACCGCCGCCGCTGGAGTTTGAACTGAAAGCCATGGCTGTAAGCCTCGGTTGCCGGACTTAGCGCTTGACCTCGCCCACGCGGGAACCGGTGGCGAAGAAGTCGTGCAGGTCGTGGGCGAAGGTATCGAACTTCGTGTAGGTGTCGCGGTTGACGCGCACGAAGTAGTTGTAGGCAAGCACGGCCGGGATGGCGACGCCCAGGCCGATGGCGGTCATGATCAGCGCCTCGCCGACCGGGCCGGCGACGGCGTCGATGGACGAGCTGCCGCTTTCACCGATGCTGAGCAGGGCGTGGTAGATGCCCCAGACGGTACCGAGCAGGCCGACGAAGGGCGCGGTGGCGCCGACGGTGGCGAGCCAGGTCAGGCCGTTTTCCAGGTTGGCGCTTTCACGCGTGACAGCCTGGCGCAGGGCGCGGTCGATGAACTCGGAGCGGTTCAGGGCTTCGACCAGGCGGCTGCCTTCATGACGCTGGTGGTGCGCAGCGGCCTGGGCGCAGTCGAGGGCGATCTTGGAGAAGGGCTCGTTGGACTTCTGCTCTTCCATGAAGCGGATCGCGTCCTGCGCGTTCGGGGTTTCCCAGAACGTGCGCATCACGCGGTCGGCGCGAGTGCGGACGACTGCGTTCTTGATCAGGTTGACGATGGTGTACCACCAGGCGCCGACCGACATGATCACCAGGATCACCAGCACGCCTGCGCTGATGACGTCCAGGTTCTGGATCATGTGGCTGAAGCCCAGTTTCTGCAGGGATTCGGCGTTGGAGGCGGCCGGTGCGGCGGCCGCGGCGGCAGCGGCAGTGTTGATGAGGATGTCCTGCAGCATAAATATGACCTTCTAGTGTTAGTCGTTAAAGAGTGAATTCGACGGGGACATCGACCTGACCAGCAACGCGTACCCCTCCGCGCATGCCCGGGTTGATCTTCCAGCGGTTGGCAGCCTTGACGGCGGCCCGATCCAGGTTTCGATTGCCGCTGGAACGCTTGACCTCGACGCCGGTGACGTTACCGGAGATGTCGTAGGTAAGCGTAAGCAGCGTGGTGCCCGTGATTCCGCGGCGCATTTCTTCCGGCGGATAGACCGGCTTGTTCAGTGCGCGCCCGGTCGGGTCGACCGAGCCACCGAAATCCGACGGCGCGGCAACCGGCGCCGGCGGAGCCGGGGGCGGTGCAGGCGTGGAGACCGGGCTCGGGTCGTTGTAGACCATGGGCGGTTCATCCGGCGGCGGCGGCAACGAGGTCGGCTTGGGCGCTTCGACGATGCGGGTGATCGTCTTGGGCGGTTCCTTCGGCGGCGGTGGCGGCGGCGGCGGCGGCTTGGGCGGCTCGATGAAGTTGACGAGCGTTACGTCGTCGTCCTTGTCCGCTGCCTTCTGCGAAGTGACGGGCGCCATCAATGTCATGAAGACGACCACGTGCAACGCGATTGCAAACGAAGTGCCCGCGATGCGCGGCCAGCTGATCGTTTGCTTGGGAGTATCGAAGCTGGTGTGTAAATCCGTCATGCGGGTGGCGGCTCGATCATTCGTTCTCGCGGCGCACAAGCGCAACGACCCTCTGCTTTCCAGCGGCGGGAACGTATTAGCTTATACGAAGGCGTCAGCATTACCAACCGTCACTTTCCCGAAGCTTGACGCAGTTCGGACTCGGCCCATTTCTTGGTTTCCGGGTACTTTGCCGCTTCCCGGTAAGCCGCCACGGCGCCGGCCTTGTTGCCCAGGCCCGCTTCGCTCATGCCGATGACCTGCCAGGCTTCGCCGGGCTTGGTGACGCCCTTGGCCAGCGCCTGCTGGGCCGAGGCCTTGGCGTCGGCATAGCGCTCCTTGTCCTGCTGGGCCTTGGCCAGGTTCAGGAAGCTCACGCCGTTCTTGCTCAGCGGGGCGCCCTTGGTCCAGGCGGCAATGGCCTTGTCGGTCTCGCCTTCGGCGTAAAAGGTCTGGGCCAGGTAGGCGTACACGTCGGCGCCCGGGGTCAGGATGCCCTTCTGCATGCCTTCCTCGATGACGCTGATGGCGTCCTTCTGGCGGTCGTTGCTGTTGGCCAGCAGGCGCCAGGCGATGTCGTAGTCGTTGCTCTCGGTGAACAGGCCGTCCTTGCGCATACGGTCCAGGATGGCCAGCGCCTTGGCCTCCTGGCCGGCCTCCTGGTAGAGGCTGGCGAGGTTCATCTGCAGCTTCTTGTCGGCCGGTTTGGCGGCGGCCATCTTCTCCATCACCACGATGGCCTGCTCGGGCTTGCCGCTGCCGATCAGGATCTGGTTCTTGATGGCGATGGCGCGCTCGTCCTCGGACTGGGTTTCGGTGAGGAAACGGTCGACGTAGGTCAGGGCTTCGTCATGCTTGTTGTCGGCGTCGAGCATCTGCGCGACCTGCAGCATGGCCTGGTAGTGAAGGTTGTTGTGCAGGCCGTTGAACTCCACCGCCTGCTTGTAATACTTGATGGTGTCGGAATAGTCCTTGGTTTCCTTGGACTGCCACGCGCCGCCGGCAAGGTAGGCCGCGCTGGACTTGTCGAAGGCGTTGGCGCGCGGATCGGCGAGGATCTCGTCGGCCTTGGCGATCATTTCGTCTTCGCTGTCATTCTTGGTCTGCAATTCGAACAACGCGCCCAGCTGCTTGGACAGCTTGGGTTCGCCTGCCTGCTTGGGCGCTACGCGGGTTGCCTTGGGATAGGTCTGGGCCACGTTGGTGGCGCCGCTCTTCTGTGCTTCGCGCGCTTTGCGCGCAGCGCGGGTGTTGGCCTGCGGCGCGTCCACGCCTCCTGCCTGCGCATGGACCGTTTCAACCGGCAGGGGAGCCAACAGGGCGGCCAGGACCGCAGACAACAACAGCGACTTCTTCATGGGGCTCTCCGGAACGGTTGCGACAGTAGTGCGGGGACGGAATGGGGCAAGGGCTGCAAAGCGTACGGGGGATGGACGTTCGCCTCAAGGGCCGCGCCCATGCTGGCGCGGTGGCGGCGGATTGCAGGCCCGGTGGGTCGGGGACAGTTGTAGGACATCTCGCCTTAACGCGGCGTCAATGGCCCGCGGCGGCAGCCGGGGCCGCCCGTCCGGCGGCAGCCCAGCCTCGGGCAACGCCCGGATCAGACGTCCAGGTTGCCGACGCGCAGGGCGTTTTCCTCGATGAACTCGCGACGTGGCTCGACCACATCCCCCATCAGCGTGGAGAAGATCTGGTCGGCGGCGACGGCGTCCTCGATGCGCACCTTCAGCAGGCGCCGCGTTTCAGGATTGACCGTGGTGTCCCACAACTGCTCGGGATTCATTTCGCCCAGGCCTTTGAAGCGCTGGATCGCGCGGCCTTTCTTGGCTTCTTCCAGCAACCATTCCTGCGCCTGGCGGAAGCGCGTGATGGCCTGGGTCTTGCCACCGCGCGAGACAGTGGCGCCGGGCTGCAGCAAGCCGTGCAACTGCGCAGCGATTTCGTTGATCTGGCGCAGCTCGCCGTGCAGCAACTGGTTCACCGCCAGGGTCTGGATGGAGCTCAGGCCGTGGTGGCGTTTTTCGACCAGCAGGGCGCCAACCTGGCCGTCGCTGGTGGGCTGCACGCGCACCGAATAGCGTGGTCGGCCGAGGCCGGACGCATTGAGTTCGTTTTCCAGCGTTGCGCACCATTCGGCCAGGCGCGTTTCATCGACGAAATCATCGGCTGTGAGCGGACGCGCTTCCAGCAGCGCCTCGAGCACGGCGCGATCGACGCGATAGGCATGGCGCGCAATGACCTCGTTGGCCGCCACGACATCGAGCAGCAATTTCTCCAGGGCCGGGCCCGGGATGGGCGGCGCGACGTCGCTGACGCGCAACTCGGCGCCGTCGATGGCGTTGTTGACCAGGTAGGCGTTGAGCGCCGCGTCGTCCTTCATGTACAGCTCGTTCTTGCCCTGCTTGATCTTGTACAGCGGCGGCAGGCCGATGTAGACGTGGCCGCGCTCGATCAGTTCGGGCATCTGCCGATAGAAGAAGGTGAGCAACAAGGTGCGGATGTGCGAGCCGTCGACGTCGGCGTCGGTCATCAGGATGATGCGGTGGTAGCGCAGCTTGTCGGGGTTGTACTCGTCCTTGCCGATGCCGCAGCCGAGCGCGGTGATCAGCGTGCCGACTTCGGCGGACGCGAGCATGCGATCGAAACGCGCGCGTTCGACGTTGAGGATCTTGCCCTTGAGCGGAAGGATGGCCTGGGTCTTGCGGTTGCGGCCTTGTTTGGCCGAGCCGCCGGCGGAGTCACCCTCGACGATGAACAGTTCGGACAGCGCGGGATCTTTTTCCTGGCAGTCGGCGAGCTTGCCGGGCAGGCCGGCGATGTCGAGCGCGCCCTTGCGACGGGTCAGGTCGCGGGCCTTGCGGGCGGCTTCACGGGCGCGCGCGGCGTCGACGATCTTGCCGGCGATGGCGCGTGCTTCGTTCGGGCGTTCCTGCAGGAACTCTTCCAGCTTCTGGCCGATCACCGATTCCACCGCCGGGCGGACCTCGGAGGAGACCAGTTTTTCCTTGGTCTGCGAACTGAAGCTGGGGTCGGGCACCTTCACCGACAGCACGGCGATCATGCCTTCGCGCATGTCATCGCCCGACAGCGCGACCTTGGCCTGCTTGGCGATGCCGTTCTGTTCGATGTAGTTGGACAGCGTGCGCGTCAACGCGGCGCGGAAACCGATCAGGTGCGTGCCGCCGTCTTTCTGCGGGATGTTGTTGGTGAAGCAGAACATCGTTTCCTGGTACGCGTCGGTCCACTGCAGCGCGATGTCCACCACGATGCCGTCCTTCTCGCCGGAGGCGGACACGACGGTCGGATGCAGCGGGGTCTTCAGCGCGGCGAGATGTTCGACGAAGCTCTTGATGCCGCCTTCGTATTCGAAGATGTCGGACTTGCCTTCGCCGCGTTGGTCGATCAGTTCGATCTTGACGCCGGAATTGAGGAAGCTCAGCTCGCGCAGGCGCTTGGCCAGGATGTCGTAATGGAACTCGACGTCAGTGAAGATTTCAGCGCTGGGCAGGAAGCGCAACTCGGTGCCGCGCTTGGTCGACGGGCCGAGTTCCTTCAGCGGATACAGCGGCTCACCGAGCGCGTATTCCTGCTGGAAGTGCGCACCATCGCGCCAGATGTCGAGCCACAGGTGTCCCGACAGTGCGTTGACCACGGACACGCCGACGCCGTGCAGGCCGCCGGATACCTTGTAGCTGTTGTCGTCGAATTTTCCGCCGGCATGCAGCACGGTCATGATGACTTCCGCGGCGGACACGCCCTCTTCCTTGTGGATGTCCACCGGAATGCCGCGGCCGTTGTCGGATACGGAACACGATCCGTCGTTGTGCAAGGTAACGATGAGTCGATCGCAATGGCCAGCGAGTGCTTCGTCGATGCCGTTGTCCACCACCTCGAACACCATGTGATGCAGGCCGGTGCCGTCGTGCACGTCGCCGATGTACATGCCGGGGCGCTTACGGACGGCTTCGAGGCCGCGCAGCACGGTGATCTTGCTGGAGTCGTAGGTGTTGTTGGGAGCGATCGGCGTCTGCGACTCGGTCATCGGATTGGGGTCTCTGGAATGACGGGGCGACACGACGCTGCGGGCGGTCGCGCGCTTTACAATAAGGAGTAAGGATTATAGCCGACGCAGGCCGCGCGTTGGGGCCGGTCTCATTTGCGCGACAGGGGCGTTAATCCGGGCGGATACTGCCTTGTTCCACGTGGAACAGGGTAAATTCCCTGTCGCCCGGCCGCAGGATTTCGGGGATCTGGGTTCCGGTCAGCAGGACCTGTGCCTGCGAACGCCCCACCCGCTCCAGAACCTGCGCCTGGTGCCTGAGATCGAGTTCGGAGGCCAAGTCGTCCAGGCAAACCAGGGGCCAGGCGCCGTTACGGTCGGCAAAGGCGCTCGCCTGCCCCAGGATACAGGCCAGGGCCGTCAGCTTCTCCTGGCCGCGCGACAATGCCTCCCTGCCCGGCAAACCGACAAAGTCCACACGCCAGTCCGCCCGGTGCGGCCCGGACCCGGTGTAACCCAGCGCGATGTCCCGCTCGCGCCCCAGCAGCAGTGAATCGGCCAGGCTGACATCGTCGCGCTTCCATCCAGGCCTGAAGTCCAGGCTGGCCCGACCCAGTTCGGAAAGAAAGGCTTGGGCTTGCTCGGCGACAAAGGCCTCCAACTGGTCCAGGTAATCCTGGCGCAGCCGGGTCAGGCGTTCACCGGCCTCGGCCAATTCGCGGTCCCACGGATCCAGCGCCGACGGCAACGGCGATGACTTGAGCAGGACGTTGCGCTGTTTGAGGGCGCGGGAGTATCGACGCCATTGCGGCAGGAACTCCGGTTCCACGTGGAACAGGCCCCAATCGAGGTAGCGACGACGATGTTCCGCGCCTCCGGCGATCAGGTCGTGGCTGCCGGGTTCGAAGGTGACCACGGCGATCTGCGCACACAGTTCGGTCAGGCTGGGGGCTGGGGCACCATCGATACGGGCCTCCCAGCGGCTGCCGGCGTGGCGCAGTCCAGCGCGGTGGGCTGCTCCCGTCCGATCCAGCCACTCGGCGTAGATCTCCAGATGCGGCGAGCCCGTCCGGACCAGGCCGTCGCTGACCCGACCGCGGAAGGATCGGCCGTAACCCAGCAGGTGGATGGCTTCGACGACGCTGGACTTTCCCGCGCCGTTGGCGCCCACCAGGACATTCAAGCCTGGTTGGGGCTGGAATTCCGCCTCTACCAGGCAACGCAGCTGGCGGATCTGGAGTCGGGTCAGGACCATGCCATGCCCTTCCCTGGCCAGGGCCGTGGGCCCCAAAGCAGACCAGGCCCGGGGTTACCGGGCCTGGGTTGGGCAGACAAGCGGTTGGCGCGAGGGGTCACAGGCGAAGCGGCATCACCACATGGCGGCTGCGTTCGTGGCTGGCTTCGCGGATCAGGGCGGAGGAATTGCCGTCGCGCAGGTTGATGATGACCTGCTCCTCGCGCAGCGCCGACAGTGCGTCCAGCAGATAAGTCACGTTGAAGCCCACTGCCAGGTTGTCCACCCGTGTTTCGGCTTCGACTTCTTCCTGGGCTTCTTCCTGTTCCGGGTTGTGCGCCACGATCTTCAGTTGGCCCGGGGATACCTCGAGCTTCACGCCACGGTACTTTTCGTTGGACAGGATGGCGGCGCGCTGCAGGGCAGCCCGCAGGACCTCGCGGTCCACTTTTACTTCCTTGTCCGCGCCAATCGGGATGACGGCGTCGTAATCGGGGAAACGGCCGTCGATCAGCTTGGAGGTAAAGGTGACATCCTCGCGGCGCATGCGCAGGTGGTTGCGGCCGACTTCGAGCTCGACCTCGCGGTCGCCGCCTTCCAGCAGGCGCTGCAATTCGAGCACGCCTTTGCGCGGCAGGATGATCTGCTTGCGGGTCTGCACGCCGGCGGGAAGCTCGGCCTCGCACATGGCCAGCCGGTGGCCGTCGGTGGCAACGCAGCGTAGGGTGTTCTCGCGCAGGTCCAGCAGCAGGCCGTTGAGGTAGTAGCGGACGTCCTGCTGGGCCATGGCGAACGCGGTGCGCTCGATCAGTTCCTTCAGCGCCGCTTCCGAGACGCGAACGCGCTCGACCAGTTCCAGGTCTTCGATGGCGGGGAAATCGTTGGCGGGCAGGGTGGCCAGCGTGAAGCGGCTGCGACCGGCCTGCACTGTCACCTTGTCGCCGGACTGGCTGACCGTGACCTTGGATCCGTCAGGCAGGGCCCGGACGATCTCGAACAGCTTGCGGGCGGGAATGGTGCCTTCGCCTGGCTGGCTGTCGTCCACTGCGGAGCGGGACACCATTTCCACTTCCAGGTCGGTGCCGGTCATGGACAGGTTGCCGCCCTCGACCTGCACCAGCAGGTTGGCCAGCACCGGCAGTGTCTGCCGTCGTTCCACGACATTGACCACTTGCTGCAATGGCTTGAGAAAGGCTTCGCGGGAGAGGCTGAAACGCATGCAGGGAACCCCAAAATCCAGGTGGATAAATTAAAACTGGTGGTGGTAGAGGGACCGAAAAAGCCCCTGGTTCACGTTTAACCCATTGAATTAAAACAACTTATCTAGCCAGAAGCCTGTGTGCCGCAAGCCCCGGGCCCTTGGGACAATCTGTGGATAAGTGGCGAGGCCTGAAACTTCCCCCTACTTATCCACAGGCTATCCCCGTGCCGCCGGTATAACCCGTTTTCCCCTGGCGCCGCCGCTATTCGGTCAGCTTGCGAACCAGCTTGTCCCAGTCTTCGTGCAGCTTGCCGTCGGTGCCGATCAGGTCGCGGATCACCCGGCAGGCATGCAGCACCGTCGTGTGGTCGCGCCCCCCGAACGCATCGCCGATTTCCGGCAGGCTGTGCTCGGTCAAATCCTTCGCCAACGCCATGGCCATCTGCCGCGGACGCGCCAGCGAGCGCGTCCTGCGCTTGGACAACATGTCCGCCATTCGCAGCTGATAGTAGTCTGCCACGGTCTTCTGGATATTGCTGATCGAAATGACCTGCGCCTGGGCGCGCAACAGGTCGCGCAAGGTCTCTTGCGCAAACTCCGGGGTGATCGGCCGGCCCATGAAATTGGAGCGCGCCGCCAGCGTGTTGAGCGCCCCTTCCAGGTCACGCACGTTCGAGCGCATGCGCTTGGCGATCAGGTAGGCCACGTCCTCGGGAAGGCTCATCTTCCGCTCGCTGGCCTTGGCGGTCAGGATGGCTGCGCGCGTTTCGAAATCGGGCGGCTCGATCGCCACCGACAAACCCCAACCCAGTCGCGACTTCAGGCGCGGCTCGAGATTCTCCACTTCGCGCGGATAGCGATCGCAGGTCAGGATGATCTGCTGCTTGCCGTCGAACAGCGTGTTGAAGGTATGGAAGAATTCTTCCTGGGTGGTGTTTTTCCCGGCAAAAAACTGGATATCGTCGATCAGCAGCGCATCCACCTGGTGGAATTGGCGCTTGAACTGGTCCATGGATTTGTCCTGCAGCGACTTCATCATCGCGCTGAAGAACTGTTCCGAGCGCAGGTACAAAACACGCATGCCGGGATTGTTGGCGCGCATCAAATTGCCCGCGGCATACATCAGGTGGGTCTTGCCAAGGCCCGTGCCGCCGTACAACAGCAGCGGGTTGTAATCACGGCCCGGGTTCAGCGCGACCTGCAGGGCGGCCGCGCGCCCCAACTGGTTGCTGCGACCTTCCACGAAGTTGTCGAAGGTGTAGTGCTTGTCGAGGTTGCCCTGGAAATCGACGGCGGCCCGGGCCGGCGCCGCCAGCGCGACGGGCGCGGCCTCGCGCATCGTCGAGCCCACTTCCAGCGACACCTGGGTGGGCAGCCCGGCGAAATGGCCGGCCAGCTCGCGGATCCGGCCCAGGTAGCGTTCGCGCACGGTGTCGACCACGAAGGCGTTGGGAGCCAGCAGAACCAGGCCGTCCGGACGGGCCGTGGCCTGCAGGGGCTTGAGCCAGGTATGCACGTCTTCCGCGGAAAATTCGGCCTCAAGGCGTTCGAGGCAACGGGGCCAGACGGTATCCATCAAACGGTATCCATTAAACTGGGGCAACCTTCGCGCGCCGCGCGGGGCGGGCTGTGGATAAGTACGGGGTTGGCCAGTCTAGCCCCCGCCGCAGTGGCCTGCCAAGTGGGATCGCCTTGACCTTTGGCGCTGCGGTTGCTATCGTTTCCAGTTCATTTCCGCCCAATTCAAGCCGAGCTGCCACCATGGCCACCAAGCGTACGTACCAACCCAGCAACATCAAGCGCAAGCGCGACCACGGCTTTCGCGCCCGCATGGCTACCGCCGATGGCCGCAAGATCCTTGCCCGTCGCCGCGCCAAGGGCCGCGCCCGCCTCTGCGTCTGACGCTTCGCCGCTAGTCGGCGTCGCGGTTCCCGCGCGGCCACGTTGACGTGCTGCCGCGCCGATGACTTCCTCCCAGAGTTTCCCTCCCGACGCGCGCCTGCACGTCTCGGCCGAGTACCAGGCTGTGTTTGGCGAAGGTCGGCGCGTGTCCGGAACCTTCTTTCGATTGAACGTGCGGCTGCCTCCCGAGGGCGGCCGTACGCGTTTGGGCGTCACCGTTTCCAAGCGAGTGGACAAGCGCGCGGTCGTGCGCAACCGCCTGCGTCGCCAGGCCAAGGAATGTTTCCGGCAACTGCGCGCCACACTGCCGGCGGGTGATTACGTGTTGCTGGCCAAGCCCGAGGCAGCCAAGGCAGAGTCGAGTGCCGTGCATTCCGACCTATTGTCATTGTTCAATCGCGCCCGCACGTTGAAGCCCATGGCCCCACCCGGCACAATGCCGCCCTCCGACGCGATTACCGGTCGCCCTTCTTCTCCCGAGTCCTGACAGGCGCAGTACGCGCCGGGTGATTGTTCGTCCATGAATCAAACCCGTTCTTTCCTGTTGATCGCCTGGCTGGTCGTCGCCACCTTGTTGTGGATGGAGTGGAGCAAGGGCCAGCTGGCCGCCACGACGGCGCCCGCGACGCCTGCCGCCACCACCGCCACGTCCACCTCGCCCGAGGCAGCGGCACCGGTAGCCGGCCTCGCGCCCGCGCCTGCGGCAGGAACCACGGCGCTGCCCCCGGCCGGCGTCGCGCTGGCGCCCGCCACCAATCCAGTGGGCACAACCCAGTCGGCACGGCCGATCACCATCGCCAACGACACGCTGCGCCTCACGATCGATCTCAACGGCGGCCGCATCACCGATTCGCAGCTGCTCAAGTACACGATCGAGAAGAAAGCCGGCAGCCCGAACGTGCATTTGCTCGACAGCTCGCCCGCGACCTACCAGGTCGCCGAGTCGGGCCTGATCCGCGTGGACACCAATGCTGCGCAGCAGACGCTCGATGCGCAGTTCAGCACCGACTCCGGCGCCAGCCAGTTCGTGCTTGGGTCGGGCGCGGCTTCGCTGTCCGTGCCGCTCAGCTGGACCGATCCGACCACCGGCCTGGTGGTCAAGCGCACGCTTACCCTGAAGCGCGGCAGCTACGTGCTCGAGATCAACGACCACATCGCCAATCCCGGCGCCGCCGCGCAACGCATCTATCCGTTCGTGCGCCTGTCGCGCGTCGCACCGCCGCCACCGCCCAAGCACAGCTTCCTGACCAGCCCGGAAACCTTCAGTTTCGTGGGCGCGGCCTGGTACACGCCGGAAGGCAAGTACGAGAAGACGCCGCTCAGCGACTACAGCAAGGAAACTCCGCCGGCCGGCACCGTCACCGACGGTTGGATCGCGATGTTGCAGCACCATTTCGCCACCGCGTGGGTGCCACAGCCCAAGGATCCGCAGGTGCAGTTCAACACCACGGTCGAGACGCGCAACGGCGTGCCGCTGTACATCCTGCGCAGCATCGCCTCACCGCTGGACGTCGCGCCCGGCACCGCGGTCGATCACCAGAGCCGCTTGTGGGTCGGACCGAAACTGCAGGCGCCGATGGCCGAGCTCGCGCCCACGCTCAAGCTGAGCGTGGACTACGGCATGCTCAGCTTCATCGCGCAGCCCTTGTTCTGGCTGTTGTCGTGGCTGCATAAACTGTTCGGCAACTGGGGCTGGGCGATCATCGCCATCGTCGTGCTGCTGAAGGCCGCGCTGTATCCGCTGTCGGCCAAGCAGTACCAGTCCATGGCCAAGATGCGCGCCGTGCAGCCGCGCATCGAGGCGTTGAAGGAACGCTACGGCGACGACAAGCAGCAATTCCAGATCGCGATGATGGAGTTGTACAAGAAGGAAAAGATCAATCCGATCGGTGGCTGCCTGCCGATGCTGATTCCGATCCCGATTTTCCTGGGCCTGTATTGGGTGTTGCTGGAAACCGTCGAACTGCGCCACGCGCCGTGGATGGGCTGGATCCAGAACCTGACCGCGGCCGATCCGTATTTCATCCTGCCATTCCTCAACCTGACCGTGATGTACCTGACGCAGAAGCTCACGCCGATGCCGGGCATCGACCCGATTCAGAAGAAGATGATGCAGTTCATGCCGCTGGTGTTCGGCGTGATGATGGCCTTCTTCCCGGCCGGCCTGGTGCTGTACTGGGTCACCAACGGCCTGCTCGGCTTGCTGCAGCAGTGGTGGATGACCAAGCAGCACGGCATCAAGACCGCGGTGGTCGCGAAGTAATCCTTCGCGCGGACCATGCCTGCCAGGGAAGGTCGCGACACCATCGCAGCAATCGCCACCGCGCAAGGCGCCGGTGGCGTGGGTATCGTGCGCTTGTCCGGACCGGCGTCGCGCGCGATCGCTGAAAAGATTTGCGCGCGCCGCTTGCGCGCGCGCCAGGCCGTGCATGCGCGGTTCCACGACGACGACGGCAACACCCTCGACGACGGCATCGCGATCTGGTTCGCCGCGCCGGCGTCCTACACCGGCGAGGACGTGGTCGAGCTGCAGGCGCACGGCAGCCCGGTGGTGTTGCGGCAATTGCTGCAGCGTTGCCTGAGGCTGGGCGCGCGCCAGGCGCGTCCCGGCGAATTCACAGAACGCGCCTTCCTCGAAGGCAAGCTCGACCTGGCCCAGGCCGAAGCTGTCGCCGACCTGATCAGCGCCGGCAGCCAGGCCGCCGCGCGCGCGGCGCGTCGGTCGCTGGACGGCGAGTTCTCGCGCCGGGTCGATTCACTGGTCGAGCAACTCACGCAGCTGCGCATGTATGTCGAGGCCGCGCTGGATTTCCCGGACGAGGACATCGACTTCCTGGCGGCGCCGGAACTGGGTGAGCGCCTGCGCGCGACGCGCGACGCGCTCGCCGACCTGCTGCGGGAAGCCGGTCGTGGCAAGCGACTGATGGACGGACTGCATGTGGTGATCATCGGTGCGCCGAATGTCGGCAAGTCGTCCTTGTTGAATGCGCTGGCCGATGAGGACCGCGCCATCGTCAGCGACATCGCCGGCACTACGCGCGACCTGTTGCGGGAAACGCTGGACCTGGAAGGCGTGTCTTTGACGCTGGTGGATACCGCCGGCCTGCGCGAGGCGCCCGACAGCATCGAGGCCGAGGGCATCCGCCGCGCGCGTGCCGAATTGAAGCGCGCGGACGTGGTGCTTGCGGTCCTGGAGACCGACGCGCACCAAAACCTGCCCGTCGACCTGGCGCGGGACATTCCTGAAGGCGCGCGCGTGCTCTGGTTGCACAACAAGGCCGACCTTCGGCCACAGGCGGGCGGTGTAGTACAAATTGATCACTTCATCGTATCCGCGCGTACTAGGCAGGGCCTCGATTCGTTGCGCGCGCAGCTTCGCGAGCTCGCTGGCGGCGAAGGCGGTGGCAGTTTCAGCGCGCGCGCGCGACACCTGGAAGCACTGTCGCAGGCCGCGCTGTGCCTCGCTCGCGCGAGCGCGTGCCTGGATTCGAGCCAGGCGGAACTGGCCGCTGAAGAATTGCGCCGGGCGCAACTCGAATTGGGTCATATCACCGGAGTGATGGACGCCGACACACTTCTCGGAAGGATTTTTTCGGGCTTTTGTATCGGAAAGTGATGCCGCTAACGGAAAAGTCTTGACAAAAAGGCCAAAGTTTTATGTGCTGAAAGTCATGCCCCACTTCTCCCACCAAGCGAGCCTGCCCATGTCATCTGCAAAAGCGCCTACTAATTCCCTCCGCTGGGCTATCGCCCTGGCCCTGGGGCTGGGGCTCGCCGCGTGTTCGGACAAGCCCGAACCCGCCGCACCGGCGACCGCCGCTGCCGCCGCCGCCGAGGCTGCCGTCGGCCAGGCCGCGCAACAACAAGCCGCGGCGCTGGCCGCCTTGAGCGCGGACGAGCTCAAGACCCGTGGACGCCAGGCGCTTCGCGAACAGCGAATCTATTCGCCGGCCGGCAACAACGCGATGGAGTACTACATCGCGCTGCGCAAGAAGAGCGACAAGCCCGATGCCTCGGCTGAAAGCGCACTGATGGATCTGCAGCCGTACGCGGTGATCGCTGCCGAGCAAGCGATCGGTCGCGCCGACTTCCTGGAAGCCGAACGGTTGCGCCTGTTGATCCAGGCAGCCGACCCGCAGGCGCCTTCGCTGAGCCGCATCGCCGATGCCATCGCCAAAGGCAAGGCCGCGGCCGCGCAACAGGCGCCGGCGGTAGATACCCGCACGCCCGCACAAATTGCCGCAGAGGAAGCCGCGCGCAAGAAGGCCCAGGAAGATGCGCGCGTCTTGCAGGCGGCCGCCGCCGCCGCCGCGCAGCAACGCGAGGCAGAAGCCGCAGCGGCGCAACCGGCACCGACCCAGGCGCCGCCCCAGCAGCAGGCGCCGGCGCCGGAACCGGTCGTTGCCGCGCCGCCCGTACAGCGGCCCACCCCGCAAACTGCCGCGCCGCGCCCCGCCGCCAACGAACTGGTCCCCATCAGCACGCCGCAGCCGGCCTACCCGCCGGATGCTGCGCGTTCGAAGACTGCCGGCCAGGTCGTGGTTTCCTTCACCGTCAACTCCGATGGTAGTGTCAGCAACATCGACGTCGTCAGTGCCCGGCCGCGTGGCGTGTTCGAGCGTAACGTGCAGGCTGCGGTGCGGCGCTGGAAGTTCCAGCCGATCGCCGGCTCGCAGACGGTAACCCGAACCTTCGACTTCAACCAGTAACCATCCAGTCGCCTGAAACAAGAAGGCCCGGGATCGTTCCCGGGCCTTTTTGTTTTTGCGTCAAGTGGACGATCAGGCGGAGATCGCCAACCTTTCATCAAGGTAGCGGCGCGAGGCCAGCCACCACAACACGGCTGCGGCGGCAAAGCCCGCACCCAGGTAGGCCAGCCATTCGTTGGCCGAGATGTTCTCGCTGCGCACCAGCTTGAGGATCATCTGGTTCTGCGCCAGGAAGGGCACGGTCATCATCCACAACTGGTTCTTCACCGGGTTCACCATCAGGATGATGGTCGGCAGCATTGGCAACAGCATCAGCACGCTCATGTAGCTCTGCGCTTCCTTGACGCTTTTCACGCCGGCGGAGATGAAAGTCAGCAGGCAGGTGCTGATCATCAGCATCGGCACCAACACCACCGCGATGCGAATCAACGACCACACCGACACGTCCAGCTTGATGCCCAGGCTCGGCGCGAACTGGAAGCTGAGCTTGAACATCACCAGGGTCAGCACCAGGCTCAGCAATCCGAACAGGCAGGCCGCGGCGATCTTGCCGCTCATGATGGTCGATCGCTTGGCTGGCGTAGCCAGCAGCGGTTCGAGTGAATTGCGCTCGCGCTCGCCCGCCGTCGCGTCGATCACCAGGCCCGCGCCACCAATGAAGGTGGTGAGGATCAGGATGTAGGGCAGGAAAGCCAGCGCCTGTCCGCGCCGCGCTTCCGGCGTGGCCAGGTCGCGGTCGCTGATGCGCAAGGGTTGCGAGGTGGTCGGGCTGATGCCGCGCGCGATCAATCGCAATGCGCCCACGCCCTGCCCATAATTGTTGAGCAACCCACGCAGGCGCTCGACCGGGATCTGCGCATCTTCGCGCGAGCTGTCATGCAGGATCTCGATCGTGGCCGGCAGGCTGCCACGCCATTGCTCGCCGAACTTGTCGCCGATGCGCAGGATCACATCCTCGCGTTGCGAGCGGATGGCATCATCGGGATCGGCAGGCGCGGGCTTGACCACGATGTTCTGGCCTTCCAGCCAGGCCACCAGGTTGGGCGCGTTGCTGGCGCCGACGACGGGCACTTCCAGCGGCTTTTCGAGCGCCGTGGAAATGCGGTCGCTCGCCAGCTTGCCGATGCCCAGGATCAAGGCCGGCATCAGCAGCGGACCCATCAACAACGACACCATCATGGTGCGGCGGTCGCGGAACAGGTCCACCAGTTCCTTCATGCAAACAGTCCATAGCGCCTTCATGCGTGCAGTCCTTCTTCCGATCCGATGGCCTTGACGAAGGCGTCCTCGAGGTTGTCCTGGCCGGTTTGCGCGCGCAGCTCATCGGGCGTGCCCGCAGCCATCACCTTGCCTTGCGCGATCACCACGATGCGATCGCACAGGGCAGCGACCTCCTGCATGATGTGGCTGGAAAAAATCACGCAGCGACCTTCGCCGCGCAGTTGGCGCAGAAAGTCGCGCAGGCCGCGCGTGGTCATCACGTCCAGGCCGTTGGTCGGCTCGTCCAGGATGACGTTGCGCGGGTCGTGCACCAGTGCGCGGGCAATCGCCGTCTTGGTGCGCTGGCCTTGCGAGAAGCCTTCGGTCTGGCGGTCGAGCACGTCTTCCATGCCCAGCGCGGCCGACAATTCTTTCGTGCGGCGCGCGATATCGGCTTCGCTCATGCCATGCAGGCGGCCGAAGTAGGCGATGTTCTCCCGCGCGGTGAGCCGCTTGTACACGCCGCGGGCATCGGGCAACACACCCAGGCGGCGACGCACGGCTTCGGCATCTTTCACGCTGTCCAGGCCGTCCACCTGCACGCGCCCGGTTTCGGGCGACATCAGGGTGTACAGCATGCGCAGCGTGGTGGTCTTGCCGGCGCCGTTGGGGCCGAGCAGGCCGGTGATCTCGCCGTCGCGCGCGGTGAAGCTGACGCCTTGTACGGCCTTGACCAGGCCGGTCTTGGTCTTGAAGGATTTATGCAGGTCTTGGACGTCGATCATCTCAGGGCTCCCAGCCGTAGAAGCCGGTAAAGGGTTTGGCGTACGGAACTTTGTCCAGGCAGGACGCGTCGAGTTTCTTCGCGTCTGCGCCATCGACGAAGCTGGCGAAAAGTTTCGGCATGCAGCCGATCCCCAGCACGTTGTGGCCCTGGCCGCGGAGGATGAGGTGGCGGCCGTTGGGCAGGTTCTTCGCGACTTCATCGCCGTAGCGCGGCGGCGTCACCGGATCGAATTCGCCGGACAGGATCAGCACCGGCACGTTGCCGGTGAGCGGCTTGCGGAAGCCATCGGGGCGCTTGCCCTTCGGCCATGCGGCGCACTGCGCCTGCAGGACGGTGATCATGCTGGTGCCGAGCAGGCTGCCCTTGTCGGCCTCGTCGATGATCATTTCGCTCGCGTCCTCGGTGCAGATCACCGACAACTGCATGCCATGCATGATCTGGTCGCCCAGCGTGCTGCCGAGCAGGTCGGCCAGGGCCATCAGCGGTTCGTGGCGGCCCTGCGCGGCTTCGTTCAATTCCAGCGGCAGCAGGCCGGCCGCCTGCGGGGCGTAGGCGAACATGCGTGCCAGCATGGCGATATGCCCGGGCGTGAGTTTTTCCTGCTTCGCTTCGCCGGTGATGGCATCGCGATACGACACCAGCGGCGGATCGGTGGCCAGGCGGGCCATCAATGCATTCAGGCGTTCGCGGGGATTGCCCAGCTTGGCCAGGCAGTCCTTGTCCTGCGTGCAGCGCGCGAACTGGCTGTTGAGCGAGCTCTCGAGGTTGCGCGCGTGCTCGTTGCCGAGGATGAGCGAGTTGGGGACGATGCCGTCGATGGTGACCGTGCGCGTATGCGCCGGGTAGCGCGCCGCATATTGCTGCGCAACGCGGGTACCGTAGGAGATGCCCATCAGGTTGATCTGTTCGGCGCCGATGGCGATGCGCACCGCGTCGAGGTCCTGGATGGCGTCGCTGGTGGAATACAGGCGCAGGTCGGCGGTGGCTGCCAGCTTGGCTGCGCAGCGTGCGGCGAACGCACGCGCCGCATCCGGGCTGTAGTCATCATCTTCGACGACGGCGCTTTTGCCCTTGTCGTCCTTGCAGATGAGCTTGTTGGAATCGCCGGTGCCGCGTTGGTCCACCAGCACGATGTCGCGCTTCTTGCGCAGGTCGGCGAAGGCGGGGGCGATGCTGGGAAAGGATTCCAGCGCCGACTGGCCGGGCCCACCGGCGAGCATGAACATCGGGTCGGGCAGGGCCTCGCCCTTCGCCGGCACCCAGGCGATGGCCAGGGAAATCTTGCGGCCGTTCGGCGCGGCGTGGTCTTCGGGCACCTGCAACTTGCTGCACAGCGCTTCCACCGAGGCGGTCGGTGCCGAAGTCCGGCGCCAGCGTGCAGGGTGTAAACGCCAGCGAGCCGAGGCGGCGCGTGATGGCGGGGGCCGCATTGCTGGCGGCCGCGTCGGCCTTGGCCTGTGCGGCGGGCGAGCTTGGCGTGGCCTTGGCCACTACCTGTTCGCGATCCTTGTACTGGCGGTAGCCGAACAGCGCCAGCAACAGCGCCACGGCGACGATCAATCGGGTCTTCCGGTTCATGACGACAATTCCTGCAGCGTGGATCGGTGGGAAAGAAGTTTCATGGGATATCAGTGGGCCTCGTCGATGAAGATGGATTCGATGCTCAGCTCGAACATGCGCGCAATCTTGAATGCCAGCGGCAGGCTCGGGTCGTACTTGCCCGTTTCCAGCGCGTTGACGGTCTGGCGCGACACCATCAGGTGTTCGGCCAGCTCGCCTTGCGACCAGCCCCGCGTCTCTCGCAATTCGCGCAGCCGGTTGTTCACGAGTAGCGCCGCGCTACGAATACTTTGGCGATGCCGTACGTGAAGCACAACATCGGGAACACCCACAGCATCGCGACTTTCGAGGGCACGTCGATGAGGTTGGCGGTCTGCAGGAAACCGGCGGCCATGTAGACGGCGCTCACCACCAGCCCGGCCACCGCGCCCGATTCCAGCTCGATGCGTCGCTGCAATTCGTCCGTGGCGCTCACGTAGCGAACGAAGGCGCGCATGATCCAGACGATCAGCAGGGCCGGCAGCAGCGCCACCAGAACACGCAGTGCGGGCAATTCGACCCAGTTGAGCAGTTTCTTCCAGACCAGCATCACCGCGATGTAGCCGGCCATGGCGGGAACGAATTCGCGGTAGTAGCGCCGCGTCAGCGCCTTGGTCCCGCCGCCGCCCGCGTCGGGCATGAACCACAGCAGCACCGCACTGAATATCGAGCCCACCCCGAAGCCGGCCAGGACGCCGAGGACGTGGTCGCCAATCGGCAAGGCCGCGACATGGGCGAGGAAGGCCATGGCCAGGATGACTACGCCCAGGCCGAGGAACAGCAGGGCCTTGCGACGGCAGGAGGGGAGCGAATAGGAGGTGGTCATGGCAACCTGTCAAGGACACTTGACAGGCAAGATAGTGAAGCCGTCGCTGACTGTCAAGCGTCCTTTACAGGCGGGTCGGCGCAAGGGCGACCGCGAGGGCTCCGGCTTACTTGCTGCTGACGTACTTTTCGCGGCGGATATGCGGCACGGGCAGGCCGGCGAGCTTGAGCGCCTCGAACGTGGCATCGACCATGTTCGGGTTGCCGCACAGGTAGGCGATGTCGCCGGCGGCATCGGGCGCGAATTCCGCCAGGGCGTCCTGCACATAGCCGCTGCGCACGTCGGCATGCGCATCGGCGGGAAGCTCGCGGCTGAAGCAGGGCACGAAGCGGAAGCCCGGATGGGCCTGGGCGAACGCGTAGAAGTCCTCGCCGTAGATCAGTTCGGCCGGCGTGCGGGCGCCGAACAGCAACACCACCTGCACATCGCGCGTCGCCATCATCTGCGCGAGCTGCGGCAGCATCGCCCGGTAAGGCGTGACGCCGGTGCCGGTGCCGATCAGGATGTAGCGGGCATTGTTGTCCCCGGCGCCCAGGCAGAAGCGCCCATACGGGCCGCTGGCCTGGATCTGCTGGCCTTCATCGAGCGCGGTGAACAAGGCCGTCGCCGCGCCGCCGGCCACGTAGCTGACGGCGATCTCGACCGAATCCCCGGGCCCCAGCGCGTGGTCGTGCATGGTGGCCAGCGAGTAGCTGCGCTTGGTCGCGGTGCCGTCGGGATAGTTGAAGTGCACCTGGATGAACTGGCCCGGGATGAAATCGAGCGGCAGCCCGTCGTCCCGCGCGAATTCGAGGTGGCGAACGCTCGGCGCGAGCATGCGGCTGCCGATCAGCCGCAACGGGAAATGGTTGGCCACGAAAGCTCCGGGGGCTACAGCGCAAACGCCTATAATAAACGGCTATCGCGGCACGTGCCGTGATCGCCATGTCATTGGAGCCTGGATGAACACCCCCGCCCTGCAAGTGGACAACCTGCGCAAGACCTACGACAACGGCGTCGAGGCGCTGAAGGGCGTGTCGCTGTCGGTGATGCCCGGCGACTTCTTCGCCCTGCTCGGCCCCAATGGCGCCGGCAAGTCGAGCCTGATCGGCGTGGTCAGTTCCCTGGTCAACTCCAGCAGCGGCAGCGTGAAGGTGTTCGGCGTGGACATCGCCGCGCAACGGTCCGCCGCCATGCGCCTGATCGGCCTGGTGCCGCAGGAAGTGAACTTCAACATGTTCGAGAAACCGCTCGACATCCTGGTCAACTACGCGGGCTTCTACGGCATGCCGCGGGCGCAGGCGCTGGTGCGCGCGGAAGAAGAATTGAAAGCCGCGCAGCTGTGGCCGAAGGCGCAGATGATGAGCCGCACCCTGTCGGGCGGCATGAAGCGCCGGCTGATGATCGCCCGCGCCATGATGACCCGCCCGCGCCTGCTGATACTGGACGAACCCACTGCCGGCGTGGACATCGAGATCCGTCGCGGCATGTGGAAGACGCTGCGCGAGGTCAACGCTGCCGGCACCACCGTCATCCTGACCACGCACTACCTGGAAGAAGCCGAAAGCCTGTGCCGCAACCTGGCCATCATCGACAAGGGCCAGATCATCGAGCAGGGCCCGATGAAGTTGCTGTTGTCCAAACTCGACGTGGAAGGTTTCGTGTTCGACATCGAAGGCAAGTTGCCGGCGGAATTGCCGCACATCTCCGGCGTCCTGTTCGAGGCGCCCAATGACCACACCCTTACCCTGGAAATGCCGCGCAGCATGGACTTGAACCACGTGTTCGAGGCCTTGAGCCATGCCGGCATCCGGGTGCGCTCGATGCGCACGCAATCCAATCGCCTGGAAGAGTTGTTCGTGCGACTGACCGGCGACAACAACAAGGCGCCCGTCGCCGGAGCGACCGCATGAACCTGCCCGAATCACACGTGGCCCAGGCGCAACCGCTGGTGCGCGTGGCCCATCCCAACCTGGTCGCCATCAAGACCATCGCCCGCCGCGAGATCGCCCGCATCCTGCGCATCTGGGGCCAGACGCTGGTGCCGCCGGCGATCACGATGACGCTGTACTTCCTGATCTTCGGCAGCCTGATCGGCTCGCGCATCGGCGACATGGGCGGCTTCAGCTACATGGATTTCATCGTGCCGGGCCTGGTGATGATGTCGGTCATCCAGAACGCCTACGGCAACATCAGCTCGAGTTTCTTCGGCGCCAAGTTCGGCCGCCACGTGGAAGAACTGCTGGTCAGCCCGATGCCGAACTGGGTCATCCTGGGCGGTTATGTGGCCGGCGGCGTATTGCGTGGCCTGATGGTCGGCGCGATCGTGCTGGTGATTGCGATGTTCTTCACCCACGTGCGCGTGCCGCATCCCATCGTCACGCTGACGACGGTCTTGCTGGGCGCGACCATCTTTTCGCTGGCCGGTTTCGTCAACGCCGTGTACGCGAAGAAGTTCGACGACATCGCCATCATCCCGACCTTCATCCTGACGCCCTTGACGTATCTGGGCGGTGTCTTCTATTCGGTGCGCGTACTGCCCGAATGGGCTGAAACCGCGACCCACCTGAATCCGATCTTCTACATGGTCAACGCGTTCCGGTACGGCTTGCTCGGCGAGTCGGCGATCGACATGCCGATCTGGACCGCATACGCCGTGATGCTTGGCTTCGTTGCCGCGCTGACCTGGCTGGCGTTGCGCCTGCTGACCAAGGGCGTGGGCTTGCGCAGCTGATCATCGTTTGGTCGGGGCGACGTTGCGATGTTCATCGCCCAGCTCGCCCTGAAGCCGATCAGGCAGACGCAGAAGCGACAGCCTTGGCCTTGCCGCGGCGCTTGACCCATTCACCCAGGTCATCAAGCACCGTGAACGCCGCCGGGATCACGATCAGCGACAACAGCGTGGAGGTGATCAATCCGCCGATCACGGCGATGGCCATCGGTGCGCGGAAGCTCGAGTCGCCCGAGAAGCCCAGCGCGATCGGCATCATGCCGGCCATCATCGCCAGCGTGGTCATGATCACCGGCTGCGCGCGCTTGCGACAGGCATCGACCAGCGCGTCGTGCTGGGTCATGCCGTGTTCGTCCTCGGCCATCACTGCGTAGTCCACCAGCAGGATGGAATTCTTGGTCGCGATGCCGATCAGCATCAGCAGGCCGATCAGCGCGGGGAGCGAAAGCGCATTCTGCGTCACCAGCAGGGCCCCGAAGGCACCACCGGCACAGAGCGGTACGGCGGTTAAAATGGTCAGCGGCTGCAGCGCGTGGTTGAACAACAGCAACAGCACCATGTAGATGCAGATCAGTCCGGCACCCATCGCAAAGGCGAAGCCGACGAACAACTCGACGAACACCTCGGCATCGCCGGTGTTTATGAAGCTCACTCCGGGCGGCAGCGCAGTGACGCTGGGCAGCTTCTGCACTTCGGTCATCACTTCGCCCAGCGGACGGCCATTGAGTTCGGCAGTCAGGGTGACGTTGCGCTGGCGCTGATAACGCGCGATCTGTGCCGGTCCGCTCGTGGTGATGATGTCGGCGACGGCGGCCAGTGGCACGGTGCCATTCTTGCCGGGCACGCGCAGCGTGCCGATCAGGGCCGGATCGGCCAGGGACTTTTCATTGAAGCCGACGCGGATCGGCACCTGGCGCTCGGGCAGGTTCAATTTCGCCAGCCGTTGCTTGTAGTCGCCAGCGGTGGCGATGCGCGCGGCTTCGGCGATGTCGGCCGTGGCCACGCCGAGGTCCGCAGCACGCGCGGCGTCGGGCACGATTACCAGTTCCGGCCGCAGCAGCGATGCAGAGGAGGTAACGCTGCCCAGGCCCGGCACGCTGCGCAGGTCGCGCTCCAGCGCCAGCGCGGCATCGTTCAGGCGCTTGGGATCGTCGCTGGCCACCACCAGCTGCAGCAGTTCACCCGGCTCGGAACTGATGTAGCTGACCCGCGTGCCAGGCAGGTCGGCCAGGCGCGCGCGGGCATCGCGTTCGAGTTCCTGTTGAGAACGATTGCGGTCATCGGCCACGCCCCAGTCGAGCACCAGTGTTGCCTTGCGCGCTTCGCCGACGCCGGTCTTGGTCGGGTCGCCGATGTCGAGCGTGCTGCCGACGGTCGTGTAGACGTGCTGCAGTTCCTTGATGTCGGCGAGCTTCGATCGGGCCAACTCGGTCAGCGCCACGGTGTCTTGCAGACGCGTGCCGGGCGGCAGTTCCAGGCTGAGGTTGCTGCGGCCCAGGTCGGAGATCGGGATGAAGGTGGTTGGTATGAAGGGCACGATCGCCAGGGATCCCAGGAACAAGGCGAAGGCAATCCAAAGCGTCTTGGCGCGATGGCGAAGCGCCTTGTCCACCCAGCCCAGGTACCAGGTCATCAGGCGCGTTTCGCCGTGTTCCTCGGGATGCGCCTTAAGCTGATAGGCCGCCATCATCGGCGTCAGCAGGCGGGCGACGAGCAGCGAGAACATCACCGCCGTGGCCGCGGTCCAGCCGAACTCCTGGAAGAACTTGCCGGCGATGCCAGGCATGAAGGCGACCGGCACGAAAACCGCCGCCAGGGTCAGCGAGGTGGCGATCACCGCGGTGCCGATTTCATCGGCGGCATCGCGCGCCGCGTCCAGCGGCGTCTTGCCCATGCGCAGGTGGCGAACGATGTTTTCGATTTCGACGATGGCATCGTCCACCAGGATGCCGACCACCACCGACAGGGCCAGCAGGGTGATGATGTTCAGCGAAAACCCGAACCAGTACATCACGGCAAATGTGGGGATGACCGACAGCGGCAAGGCAACGGCGGAAATCCAGGTTGCGCGCCAGTCGCGCAGGAACAACCAGACCACGAACAGCGCCAGCAACGCGCCTTCCCACAACATGGTCATGGACGAATCGAAGGAACGCTGCGCTTCTTCCACGGTGCTGGTGACCAGTTGGAATTGCAGGTCCGGATTGTCGGCCTTGATCTGGTCGAGCACGGCGCGCACGTTTTTCGCGACTTCTATTTCGCTGGAACCACGCGTGCGCGACAGCGAGAACGCAACCACCGGCTTGCCGTCCAGCATCGCCACCTGGCTCGGGTCGGCGGCGCCATCGCTGATGCTGGCCAGCGAGGACAGGCGCAGCGCGCGACCGTCCGGCAGGCTGATGGAAAAATCACGCAGGGCCGCCGCGTCTTCGAGGGTGCCCACAGTGCGGATCACCTGCTGCGCGCCGGCGATCTCGGTCTTGCCACCCGGGC
Organism: Gammaproteobacteria bacterium; assembly: GCA_026398715.1. Next base: position 23,691 of record JAPLSI010000242.1, on the reverse strand, counting down.
GTTCGGCCTGGATGCGCGCCAACTGTTGCGAGACCTGGCCGGCGGTGATGCCGTAGGCCTGCAGCGCCTGCGGATCGAGGTCGACGCGGATCTCGCGGTCGATGCCGCCGGCGCGCGTCACCAGCGCCACGCCCGGCACGCCGTAAAGCGCCTTGTTGATATCGCGGTCGACGAACCAGCTCAGCTCATCCGTTCCGCGCCGGCTCGATCCCACCGCGTAGGTCATCAGCGAGCCGCCGATATTCACCTTCGCCACCACCGGTTCCTGGATGTCCTGCGGCAGGTCGCTGCGGATGCGGGTGACGGCATCGCGCACGTCGTCGAGCGCATCGGACAGATCCGTTTCCAGCACGAATTCAATCGCGGTGCTGCTCAGGCCATCGCTGGCCGACGAGGTGACGCGCTTGATGCCGTTGACCGTGGCCACGGCGTCCTCGACCTTGCGCGTGACTTCGGTTTCCAGTTGGCTGGGCGATGCGCCGGGCAAGGTGATGGTGACCGTGACCATCGGGAAACTGACATCGGGGAAGCGCGCTATCGGGAGTTTGTGGAAGCCCCACAGGCCCGCCACGCACAGCACGAAGAAGATCATCAGTGCCGGCAACGGCCGGCGGATGGCCCAGGCGGAAAAATTCATGGTGTGGTGCCGGCCTTTGCGGCTGCTGCCTTGGTTGCCGCCGCGGTAGCTGCCGCCGTCGGCGGCGCGGCCACGACCTTCACGCGGTCACCGTCGCCCAGGAAGCCGGCGCCGCTGGCGACCAGTTGCTGGCCGGGGCTGATGCCGTCGGTGATCTCGGTGCGGTCGCCGTCTGTCGCGCCGATCTGCACGCGCACGCGGTGCGCGATGCCTTGTGCATCCACGGTGAACACATAGGCATAGCCGTCGCGCATCACCACCGACGCGGTCGGCACCATGATGGCCGTGGAGGCGCGGGTGATGATCCTGCCCTCGACGAACGCGCCGGCCTTCAACGCGCCCGGCTCGGGAAGATCGGCATGCACGGTGCCGGTGCGCGTGTTGGTATCCACGCCCGGCGACACCGCGCGCACCGTACCCGGCACCCACGCGCCGTCGGCGGCGCGAACCGCCACTACCGCACCTGGCTGGACCTGCGCGAGTTCCGCTTCCGCCAGCTCCGGCCGCCATTCCAGTCGGCCCTGGCGGATCAGGCGCAATAATTCCGTGCCCGCGGCCACGACCTGGCCCGGCTGCACGAGTCGTTTGGAAATGATGCCGTCATCGGGCGCGCGCAATTGCGCGAAGTCGCGCCGCAACTGCACGCCGTCGCGTTGCGCGCGCGTGGTCGCGGCGCGCGCTTCGGCCTGCACCAGCGCTGCACGCAATTCGTCCAGCGCACTGGCGCTGATCAGCTGGCTCTTCGCCAGGGCCTGGCCGCGGCTGAGGTTGACGTTGGCCAACTGCACGCCGGCCTGGGCTTCGGAATACGACGCCTGCGCCTGGCGCAGGTCGCTGTCCAGCGTACGGTGGTCGAGTTCAAGCAGGACCTGGCCCTTGCGCACCTGCTGGCCGACATCCACGTTCAGCGCGGTGACACGCACGCCGCTCAGCTCCACGCCCAGTTGCATCTCTTCCCACGCGGCCACCGGGCCCGAGGTCTGGATCTTTCGCTCGACGTTGCGTGCTTCGGCCTTTACCAGCGTGACGGCGAGGCTGGCCGCGACCGGCGCTGCGTCATCGCCGGCGGGCTTGTCCGACGAGCCGCACCCGGCCAGGCCGAGTGCCATCAGGGTGAACAGGGCGAGTTTGGCGCGGGGGGAAGCCATGATGGGGATTGCCTCAGGGTGTATTATCAGGGCCATGATAACTTATCAGTACCCTGACGATGGGCTCTAAAACCGCCAAGTTGCCGGCTCGGCCGGAGGCGCATCTGGGCTACCTGCTCAAGCAGGCGCACCAATTGATGCGGGCCGCTATCGAGAACCGGGCGCGGGCGGCGGGCCTGACGATGACCTTCCCGCATATGGCCGCCCTGTTCCTGCTGTCGGAAACGCCCGGCCTGTCCGGTGCCCAGCTGGCACGATGGGCCATGGTGTCCCCACAGACGATGAACCAGATCCTGACCCGGCTGGAATCGGACGGGCTGATCGTGCGCGAGCGCGATCCCGAGCACGGCCGCATCCTGCGGGCCCGCGTCACGGACCTGGGCATGGAACGCTTCCAGCGCGGCGTGGCCATGGCCGATGGCCTGATCGAGGAAGCGCAGTCGGATTTCTCGGCGGGCGAGCGCGCCGAGCTGTTGCGCCTGCTCACCAAGTGCCAGGACAACCTGTTGCAGATCGCGCGGGCGGAGAAGGTGCCGATCGCGGAAATCGATGCGCTGGCCGGACCTTGCGGCAAGCGCTGAACACGAAGGCGGACAGATGGATATCCGGATATTGCTGGCGTGTTTCCTGTTGATGGCGACCACACCATCGGCGGCACAGGTGTCACCGCAGCCCTTGCCGAAAGCCAGCAGCGGCTCCATCGAGCGGCTTGCCGATTTTCCATCGCGCTTCGTGCCCGCGCGCAACATCGATGTCTGGCTGCCGGAAGGCTACGGCGCGGGCAAGCGCTACAACGTGATCTACATGCACGACGGCCAGATGCTGTTCGACGCTGATACCACGTGGAACAAACAGGCCTGGAACATCGATGACACCGTCGCGCGATTGATGCGCGAGGGACGCATCCCCGACACCATCGTGGTCGGCATCTGGAACCGCGCCGACTATCGTTACGCCGAGTACTACCCGAAAAAATATCTCGCCTATACCGACAAGGCGAGCCGCAAGCACTACGTGCAAGCCGCCCAGCGCGGCAAGTCGCTCAGCGACAACTACCTGCGCTTCATCGTGCGGGAACTCAAACCCGCCATCGACCGACGCTATGCGACGCGGCCCGGACCCGAGTCGACCTTCATGATCGGCTCGAGCATGGGCGGATTGATATCGTTGTACGCCTTGTTCGAATACCCGAAGGTCTTCGGCGGCGCCGCGGGTTTGTCCACGCACTGGATCGGCAATCCGACCGCGTGGGGCCTGGACAAGGCACGCAATGGCGCACTGCCGCTGGCGGCCATGACCTACCTGCAACGGAACTTGCCACCGCCCGGCGCGCTCAAGGTCTACAGCGACCGCGGCGATGATCCGCTCGACTCCCTGTATGCGCCCGCGCACGGCTTTCTGGCCGAACTGCTGCGCGATGGGGGTTACCACGATGAGCAGGTGATGCTGCGCGTCTATCCGGGCCGTGGCCACAACGAGAAGGACTGGGCGGCGCGGGTGGAAGCGCCCTTGCTGTTCCTGATGGGCCGCAAGCCGGGCGCGTGATGCCGGAATGCACGTGGCCGGCAAAAAATTGATCCAACCGGGGGTTTGCCCGGACACAAGGCGATACAGTTAGCCAGGAAGTCCCGGGTCCTGCGCCTGCAGCGACCCCGCGGCCAACCAGAGTCCTTGGGGGGAAAGCCATGTCCGACTGGTTCTCGCTGGCCCTGTTCGTGGTGGTCGTGGCGCTGGCCAGCACCGGCTTGTTCTTCTTCACGGTCACCCGCGGCGCCCTGCTCGTGCGCAGCGCGATGGGCGGGCCGCAGGACGACGTTGCCCATATCTACCCGATCTATTCGAACAAGCAGCTGATCCGCTTCGTCGATTTCCAACCGATCAGCGCCGCCATCCTGCTCTTCCAGTACGACCGGCTGGTGTCGGCGATCACCAGTGACCTGGGCCGGACGGACCTGCGTGACAAGGACCTGCTGATCACCTCCTGCCCCTTCGGCAATGTGATTCCGCGCGTGGTGGGGGCAGCGGTGGCGTCAGGCGCTCGCCGGGTGCTGGTCGCGGACATCATCCGGCACGAGCTCGACAACGCGCAGGGCAAGCTGAAGGCCTTTCCCGGCAAGCTGGAGTTTGTCGAAGAGGACGCCACGGCGATGAATCACGCCGATGGCTCGGTCGCAGCCAACGTGATGTTCTTCCTGCTGCACGAGTTGCCCGATCATCTCAAGGGCAAGGCCCTGAGCGAGGCATGCCGGGTGCTGGAGCCGGGCGGGAAACTCTACCTGGCCGAATTCCACAAACCGCGCACCCGCCTGATGTATGCCTTCAGCTGGATCTACTTCAAGACCTTCGAGCCCTGGGCGCTTGCGGTCTGGGAGTCGCATGATCCGTTGAAGCAGCTTGAGGCCATGGGTGGCTTCACCTGCGAGCGCACTACCTACTTCTTCGGAAACTTCCAGATCACCGTCGCGACCCGGGACCACGCAAACTGAAATCGGCGTTTCGCGGCGCTCAGATGCGCAGCAGGTAAACCAGCGCCAGCACCGAGCCGGCGCCGGCAATCAGATATACGATCACCGCCGCCAGAAGATCCTGGCGCAGCCCGAAATCGTACACAGTCACGCGCATGCGATGCGCGGCGTGCCACAGGAACAGCACGATAACCGCCAACAGGAATACTTTGCCGAACCAGTGGGCGGCGAAGGCGTGCAGCTGGTCATAACCCATCAGGGCGGGTGGATGGCCCAGCGCGGTCAGCAGGAACAGCAGCACCAGCACCGGCGCCAGGAAAGCAGCCAGCGTGCCGCCGGCGGCGAACAGGCTCCACACGATCGGCTTGTTCGACTTGGCCATGGCTAGATCACCTGCGCGAAATACAGAATCAGCAACGAGGCGATCAGCCACGCCGCGTAGTGGGCGCCGACGATGAACTTGCCGGGCAGGAAGTCCTCGCCGATCTGCACCGGCATCGCCTTGGGCGTGACGTTGAACCAGCTGGTGGTGTTGTGCACGGCGAACGCGAGCACGACCGCCAGCCCGAGTGCGCTCCACGGGCCGGTAATCGCCGCGATGAAAGACTCATAGGCCGCTTGTCCCTCGGACAGGCGCTCGATGGTGCACAGCATCAGCAAGGCGAACGCGCCGATGAACACGCAGGTCACCTCGCGCGACATGTAACGCAGGTAACGCGGGTGCTTGAAATACCAGCGGGTCCTGGAGACTTTGCGGACGTAGGGTTTGCGGCTCATTTTCCGCCTCCGGGCAGCAGATGTTCCTTGAACCAGTCGATCGTGCTGGCCACCTTGACCTGTTGCAGGGCACCGGCCGGATCCACGGCTTTCGGACAGACCTCGGAGCAGGCGCCGACAAAGGAGCACTCCCACACGCCGACATGGCTGGCGATGACTTCCTGGCGCTCGTCGCGGCCGCCATCGCGCGAATCGAGGTTGTAGCGGTGCGCCAGGGTGATCGCTGCGGGCCCGAGGAACAGCGGCTGCAATGCGTATTCTGGACAAGCGGCGTAACACAGCATGCAGTTGATGCACATCGAGAACTGCCGGTACTTCATCAGCTGCGCGGGCGTCTGCTTGTACTCGCCCTCCGGAATGGGCTGGTCCTTCTTCGGAATCAGATAAGGCTTGACCCGCTTGAGCTTGTCGATGAAATCGTCGGCCACCGTCACCAGGTCACGCTCGATGGGGAAGTTGGCCAGCGGCTCCACCTTGATCACGCCATCGTAGTCGCGCAGGAACGCGTGGCAGGAAAGCTTCGGCTCGCCGTTGACCATCATGCCGCAGCTACCGCAGACCGCCATGTGGCAGGACCATCGGTAATTCAGGGTCGGGTCGATCGATTCCTTGATGGCGTTGAGCGCATCGAGCACCACCCATTCTTCCTTGCACTCGACGTCGTAATGCTGGAAGTGCGGTTCGCTGTCCGTCTCCGGGTTGTAGCGCAGCACTTCCATCTGGACCATGCGGGTTTTCATTTATGGTCTCCCGAATAGTCGCGCACGCCGGGAGGCGACTTGGTGATCACCACGTCCAGGTAGTCCACGCGGGGCTGCTCCATGCCCTGGAAATAGACCATGCTGTGGCGCAGGTACTTGCCGTCGTCGCGATCGGTGTAGTCGAGCCGTTGGTGCGCGCCGCGCGATTCCTTGCGCGCCAGTGCGCCAACTGTCAGCGCCGAGGCGCAATCGAGCATGCAGCCCAGTTCCAGCACCTGGAACAGGATTCCTTGCGCGCCAGTGCGCCAACCGTCAGCGCCGAGGCGCAATCGAGCATGCAGCCCAGTTCCAGCACCTGGAACAGGTCGGTATTGAAGACATTGCTCTTGTCGGTGAGGATCACGCGCCGGTAGCGATGGCGAAGTTCGGTGATCTTGTCCACGGCCTCTTTCAGCCCGGCCTCGGTTCGGTAGATGCCGACGTTTTTCTCCATCGTGTCCATCATTTCCTTGCGCAGGCCCGACATCGACTCGGTGCCGTCGGTGCGCGAGAACAATTCTCGGATACGCGCCTGCGATTCATTGGCGCGCGCGTCCAGCGCCGCCGCGTTGCCGTCGGGCAGGTCGCGCAGGTGTTCGATTGCCGACAGCGCCGCGCTCTTGCCGAACACCAGCAGCTCCACCAGCGAATTGGAACCCAGGCGATTGGCGCCATTGAGGCTGACACAGGCGCATTCGCCGGCGGCGAACAGCCCGGGCAGCGGCGTCGCCGCTTTCGTGTTGGTGGAGATGCCGCCCATCATGTAATGCACCACCGGGCGGATCGGCACCGGGTCGGTGACGATGTCCACGCCCAGGTAGGCGATGGCCAGCTCGCGCACCAGCGGCAGGCGTTCGTTGATGGTCTTCTCGCCGAGATGGCGCATGTCCATCAACACGCATTCGCCCCATTGCGTACTTACCGTGTTGCCCTTTTGCAGCTCGTGGTAATAGGCCTGGCTGACCCGGTCGCGCGGACCGAGCTCCATGGTCTTGAGCTGCGGTTTGCCCAGCGGGGTCTCCGGACCCATGCCGTAGTCCTGCAGGTAGCGGCGTCCGTGTTTGTTCAGCAATACGCCGCCTTCGCCGCGACAGGCCTCGGTCAGCAGGCTGCCGGTGTTGGGCAATCCGGTCGGGTGGTACTGCACGAACTCCATGTCCTTGAGCGGCGCGCCCGCCCGGTAAGCCATGGCCATGCCGTCGCCGGTCTTGATCGCGCCGTTGGTGGTGAACGGAAACATGCGCCCGGCGCCGCCGCCGGCGATGATCACCGCCTTGGCGTTGAACTGCTTGATCATGCCGCTGCGCATTTCCATCGCGGTCAGGCCCTGGCAGCGGCCGTCGTCGACCAGCAGGTCGAGCGCGTAGTACTCGTCGAAGCGGATGATCGATGGGAACTGCAGCGTGGTCTGGAACAGCGTGTGCAGGATATGGAAGCCGGACTTGTCGGCGGCGAACCAGGTGCGCTGCTTCTTCATGCCGCCGAACGGGCGCACCGCCACCGAGCCATCGGCCTCGCGGTTCCACGGGCAACCCCAGTGCTCGAGTTGCAGCAACTCCTTGGGCGCTTCCTGGACGAAATATTCCACGCAGTCCTGGTCGGACAGCCAGTCGCCGCCGCCGACGGTGTCGTCGAAGTGCAGCTGGTAACTGTCGTCGGCCTTGATCACGCCGGCGGCGCCGCCCTCGGCCGCGCAGGTGTGGCTGAGCATCGGGTAGACCTTGGAGATCAGGGCGATCCGCAGGGTCGGATCGGCCTCGGCCAGGGCTATTGCCGCGCGCAGGCCCGCCCCGCCGGCACCGACGATGGCAACATCGAAGCTGATCCGTTCCATCGTGGTGGTTCCCTGTGCTTGTCCTGGGCGGTTGCGCTGTGGCCAATGTAGGCTAGCCGGCCCCGGGAGACTTGATCTGGCTCAGTTCTGGCGCCGTGGCGGGCGGCCATCTGCCTGAGTCTGCCTTAAACTGTGCGCTGCATGTCCGGCCTCAACTCCCCCCAAAAGCTCGCCGTCGAATACACCGACGGCCCCCTGCTCGTGCTCGCCGGCGCGGGCAGCGGCAAGACGCGCGTCATCACCGAGAAGATCGCGCACCTGATCGCGAAGGGCCGGCACGAGGCCAAGCACATCGCGGCGATCACCTTCACCAACAAGGCCGCGCGCGAAATGCGCGAGCGTGTCGCCAGGCGCGTGAAGGGCGACGCCGCGGAAGGCCTGACCATCTCCACCTTCCACTCGCTGGGCCTGCGCTTCCTGCAGGTGGAACATGCGCGCGCGAAACTGCGCCGCGGTTTTTCCATCTTCGACAGCGACGACCAGATGGGCATCATCAAGGACCTGTCGCCGCCGGGCCTGAAGAAGGATGCACTGGAAGCCTTGCGCGGCCTGGTGTCTCGCGTGAAGAACGAAGGCCTGTCGCCGGAACAGGCGGCCGCCGCTGCCCGCAGCGCGCGCGAGAGTGAAGCGGCCGTTCTATACAAGCGCTACCAGGACCGCCTGCAGGCTTTCAACGCCGTGGACTTTGATGACCTGATCCGCCTGCCGCTGAGCCTGCTGGAAGAAGACCCCGAACTCGCGCCGGCCTGGCGCGAACGCATCCGATACCTGCTGGTGGACGAATGCCAGGACACCAATGGCGCGCAGTATCGGCTGCTGAAACAACTGGCCGGCCCGCGCGGCCATCTGACCTGCGTCGGCGACGACGACCAGAGCATCTATGCCTGGCGCGGCGCCAATCCGGAAAACCTCGACCAGCTGGCGCTGGACTATCCGCAACTCAAAGTCGTGAAGCTCGAGCAGAACTATCGTTGCTCGGGCCGCATCCTGCGCTGCGCGAACACCCTCATCGCGAAAAACCCGCACGTGCATCTCAAGCAACTGTGGAGCCAGCATGGCGATGGCGAAAGCGTGCGCATCTGGGCCTGCAAGAACAACGAGCACGAGGCTGAACGCGTCGCCGCCGAGATTTCCTACCTCAAGCAGGCCAAGGAAATCCCCTGGAGTGAATTCGCCATCCTGTTCCGCGGCAACCACCAGTCGCGGCCGCTGGAAAAGGCGCTGCAGCTGCTGCGCATCCCCTACCACCTGTCCGGCGGCACCGCCTTCCTGGACCGGGGCGAGGTGAAGGATGCGTTGTCGTGGTTGCGCGTGCTCGCCAATCCCGATGACGACGCCGCTTTCCTGCGCGCGATCGGATCACCCAAGCGCGAAGTCGGCGGCACCACGCTGGCCAAGCTGGCGCAGATGGCGCAGCAGGCCGGTTATTCGCTGTCGCGCGCAGCCGAAGAAATTGCCTTGCTGAAACAGCTCACGCCGCGCGCGGCGGCCGGCCTGGATGAATTCACCCGCATCATCCATCGCCTGCGCGACCTGTCCGAACGCGCCACGCCGGCAGAACTTACCCGGCAACTGGTTGAACAATCCGGTTTGCTGGCGGCGATCCGTGCGCAGTGCAAGGACGAGGCGAGCTTCGCCAAGCGTCGCGAAAACCTGGATGAACTCGCGCTGTGGTTCGAAGCGGCCAAGGGCGGCGGGCCTGGCGAACTCGCCGCGCAACTCGCCCTGCTGACCCACGCCGATCGCGGCGAAGCGGGCAACGAAGTCCGCCTGATGAGTCTGCACGGCGCCAAGGGCCTGGAATTCCGCGCGGTCTTCATCATCGGCTGCGAGGACGGCAACCTGCCGCACGAGCACAGCATCGACGAAGGCAGCCTGGATGAAGAACGCAGGCTGTTCTACGTCGGCATCACCCGCGCCAAGGAACGGCTCTACGTTTCCCACAGCGCGGAAACAAAACGATGGGGCGAGGCGCAGCACCTGTTGCCCAGCCGCTTCATCGATGAGCTGCCCGCCGGTGATCTGCAGCGCGACGGCGCGGATCCGGAACTCGAATCGGCGCAGAAAAAAGAACGCGGCCGGGCGCACCTGAGCGACCTGGCCGCGTTCTTCAACACCTGATAGAAGCCGGCCCCACGCTGCTAGTACGCCGAACCGCCCGCCTGCGTCGAACTGAGCACGCCCGCCGTCACCGACACGTTGTAGCCGGCGCCTCCCGAACGCTGCCAGGTCGGCACTTCGAAACTGTTGCCCGCGCTGATGCGGCCCACCGCGATGTTGAGATAGGTCAGCGGTTTCTTCGCCGTGCACACCTGGGGCATGCCCGGCGCCTGCAGGAAATACACGTTGCCGGTGCCGACCACGGTGGCATGGCCGTTGACGTCCACCAGCAGCGCGGTCATCTCGTCCACCGCGATACCGCGCGGCGCGGCGCTCCAGCCATTCGCGGCGACGCGGCACAGGAAGGCGATGTCGCGGCCCATGCGGTCGCGCGCGGCAAAGTGCGGATCACCGATAATCCCCTGCATCACCGGCACTGCGGCGAAGTCGCGATCAAAGCTCATGTAGCGATTGAAGGGATCAGCCACGGCCTGGCTCGAGGTCGCGCCCTGGCTGCCTTGCGCGGTGTAGACGAACTGCGTCAACACATTCAGACCCGCGCTGGTGCCGCCAACCGGCACGCCCGCGGCGATGCGCGCGTTCAAGGTGGATTGCACCGGCGTGCCTTTCCAGTAGTTGATGTAGTTGGACTGGTCGCCACCGGCGATCCAGACCATCTCGGCCTTGGCAATGATCGCCGCGACGGCCGGCGTGTTCGCTGCCGTCAGGTTGGGAATGATCAGCGTCGCCACCGAATTCGCGCTCGGGCACAGGTCCAGGATGTAGGGGTTGTAGGCGTCGCTGCCTGTGGCACGGATGATCAGGAAGTCGCCATTGCCACCCAGGCTGCACATCCACTGGAATGCCGCGTCGACATCCGTGCTGCCACCCATCAGGACGACGCCGGGCGTGGTGGCGCGCACTACATCCGCCGCCGCGCCGACACGCGCATAGGTGTAGGCGGGTTGCTTCCCGGCCAGCGCTGGCGAGGCGAAGGCGAACAGGCACGGGGCGAGCAGGCACAGCGCGGGCAGCAATCGACGCAGCATCGGGACACCCTCTTCATGAAGGAACGTGACCGGAGTCTCACCCGGCGCCGCAATGACTACAAGCCCGACTCTGTCCTTTCATGGAAGTTTGCGACAATGCCGGTCCGCACCCGATCCGGATGTACCGATGGCCCTGCTTCGATTCCTGCCCGCCGCACTTGTGCTGGTCCTGTTGTCGTCCTGCGACACCTTGCCGACGCGGGCGCATGCCACGCCCGAGCCAGGGTCCTCGTCCATCGTTGCCGGCAAGGCGGCGAGGGTTCCCAACGACAACCTCAACGCCGTGGCCTGGATGCAGACCTCGGTGGAATTCCGCCTGATCGCAGGACAGACCTGGCGCGGCGCGCTGGTGCAGCTGGACCGCGCGATCAAGACCCCGGGCTGGGACGCGCTGACCAAGGAAGACCGCGCCAACCCCGCCAAGGGCCTGCCGCCCGCGATCATCGTGGACGTGGACGAGACCATGCTCGACAACTCGCCCTACCAGGCGCGCCTGATCCGCGACGGCTTGGCCTACAACGAAGCCACCTGGGCCGAGTGGGTTAAGGAAGAGGCCGCCAAGCCCGTGCCCGGCGCCCTGGAGTTCGCCCGCGCCGCCAGTGCGCGCGGGGTCAAGATCTTTTACCTGTCCAACCGCGCCGAGGATCTTGGCGATGCCACCCTGAGCAACCTGCGCAAGGCGGGCTTCCCGGTGAAGGACGCCAGCCAGTTCCTGGGCCTGGGCATGGTGGTGGACGGCTGCGAGAGCGACGGCTCCGAGAAGGGCTGCCGCCGCCAGCTGGTCGGGCGCAAGTTCCGCGTGCTGATGCAATTCGGCGACCAGATCGGCGACATGGTGACGGTAGTGGCCAACACGCCGGCCGGCCGTGAGCAGGCGGTACGGCCCTACCTGGGCTGGGTTGGCGAGCGCTGGTTCATGCTGCCCAACCCCAGCTATGGCAGCTGGGAGCCGGCCCTGTTCAACAACAGCTGGTCGCAACCCGAGGCCGAGCGCCGCCAGCAGAAGCTGGACGCCCTGCGCTACTAGGTCGCCAGGCCCGGCGATCGGTCTGGCCCAGGTCGCTCAGGCGGCGGGGGAAGGCAATCTGCTAAATTCGCCTACCGTCCTCCCGCCCGGCCCTGATGTCGCGACTGTTTTCCCGCTGGCTCCTGCTGACCCTGCTGGCCTTGCTTGCCCTGGCGGGCTGTCGCCGCGAGGTCGTGGCGCCCGGCGATCCGGTGGCGGCCGTCAAGGGCATGGCCCATGCGGTACGGGACAACGACCTGGTCCGCTATTCCCGTCTGTCCATGCCGCCGACGCTGCACAAGCAGATGGAAGCGCGATGGAAGGCCAACCTGGCCAGCGCCCCCGCGCCGACCCTGGCCCAGCAACAAGATTATGCGAAGTGGATGGGCCGATTGACGACTCCCGACGCAGAAGCCCAACTTTACCGGTCATTTGACAGAAAATTGAAGAAGATCGAAGAAGAACTCAATTCGCAGTGGCCGCTGATGCAGGCCACCGGTGGCATCTTCCTGAATGGGGTGATCACCGCCAACCCGAAGCTGACGGCCGCCGAGAAGGCCCACGCCAAGGCCATGGGCTCGACCCTGATCAACTGGCTGAAGCCCGAGCTGGTGACCGACCGCGCCCGCGCCCGCCGGGCGATCGGCGTGCTGACCGAGACCGCGCGCGACATCAACCTGCCTACCCTGGCCGACAGCCGGCGACTGGAGATGATCCCCGCCCTGGAAAAGGCCGGCCGCGGCCTGAAGGGCCTCAAGCAGGTGGGCCGCATCTACGGCCTGGACGCCGACGCCTCGTTGTCCCAGGTGCAGGCCCGCGTGAAGGCCGTGGACGGACCCGTCGCGACCATGGAGGTCAGCTACCCGCTGCTGGGCAAGACCGTCAAATTCGACATGCAGTTGCTGCGCCGCGACGGCCGCTGGTACAGCGCCGACGCCGTGCGCAACGCCGAGCAGGCGTTGGCCCAGCCGCCCGGCGCCAACCAGGCGAACACCGCGCCATGACCGAACAACCCGAGTTGCCCCTCGACCCGCCGACGCCCGCGCCGGCCCCGCCCGCGTCGCCCCCGCCGACGGTGCCAGGCCGCAATATCGCGTTGGTCCTGGCGCCGCCGCCGTGGTGGGTGCGATTGATGGAGCGCCTGTTGGCGCCGTGGATCGAGATCAAGCGCGAACCCACCGTGCCGCCCTTCGTGCTGGACCGTCCGGTTTGTTACGTGATGGAAAACTACGGCCTGTCCAACGCGCTCATCCTGGACCGCGCTTGTCGCGAAGCGGGGTTGCCCTCGCCGTTCGCGCCCCTGCCCGGCGACCCGCTCGGCCGCAAGCGCGCCTACATCGCGATGTCGCGACGCGGTGGCGGCGCGGCGCAAGGCACCAAGAAGAAAAGCTATTCGCAAGGCCTGTCGCGCCTGTTGATGTCGCATCGCATATCCCCCGACCAGGACGTGCAGCTGGTGCCGGTGTCGATTTTTGTCGGCCGCGCGCCGGCGCGACAGTCGGGCTGGTTCTCGGTCTTGTTCTCGGAACACTGGGCGCTGGTCGGCCGCTTCCGTCGCCTGCTCGCCATCCTGTTGAATGGCCGCGATACGGTCGTGCAGTTTTCGCCGAGCTTCCCGGTGCGCGACATCCTGGCCGAGCAGTTGCCGCACGAACGCACGGTACGCAAGACCTCGCGCGTGTTGCGCGCGCACTTCCACAAGATCCGCGCGGCGGTCATCGGCCCCGATCTTTCCACCCGTCGCTTGCTGGTGGACCGCGTGCTGGACGCCGAGCCCGTGCGCAAGGCGATCACCGACCAGGCCCGCCGCGACAACAGCGAATACCTCGAGGCCTGGAAAAAGGCGCATCGCTTCGCCTGGGAAATCGCCGCCGACTATTCCAACCCGGTGGTCAAATCGCTGTCGTTCGCACTGACCAGTTTCTGGAACCGCATCTACGACGGCGTCACCATCCACCACCTGGACAAGCTCAAGCAGGTCGCGCCTGGCCACGAAATCGTCTACGTGCCCTGCCATCGCAGCCACATGGACTACCTGCTGCTGAGCTACCTGCTCTACCAGCACGGCATCGTGCCGCCGCATATCGCTGCAGGCGACAACCTCAACCTGCCGGTGATCGGTTCGGTGTTGCGAAGGGGCGGAGCATTCTTCCTCAGGCGCAGTATTCGAGGCAACGCCTTGTACGCCGCCGTATTCTCCGAATACGTCGCCCAATTGGTCGGCGAAGGTTTTTCGCTGGAGTACTTCATCGAAGGTGGCCGTTCGCGCACCGGCCGCCTGATGGCGCCCAAGGGCGGCATGATCGCCATGACCGTGCGCGCCTACCTGCGCGCGCCGCGTCGCCCGGTGGTATTCCAGCCGGTGTACATCGGTTACGAAAAACTGATCGAGGGCAAGAGCTACCTGGACGAGTTGACCGGCCAGCCCAAGCAGAAGGAAACCATCTGGGCCCTGCTGCGCGGCATCCTGGAAGTGTTGCGCTCGCACTACGGCAAGGTGACGGTGAGCTTCGGCGAACCGGTGCGCATGGACGACGTGCTGGCCGCGACCGACCCCGAGTGGCGCGCGCAGATGCAGGAAGAAAAGCCGACCTGGTTCAGCGACGTGGTGGACGAACTGGCGCAGCGCATCCAGATCAACATCAACCGCGCCGCCGACGTGAATCCGATCAACCTGTTGGCGATCGCACTGCTGTCCACGCCCAAGCACGCGATGGCCGAAAGCGACTTGCTGGCGCAGCTGGCGTTGTCGAAACGGCTGCTGGCCGCACTGCCGTATTCCGACCGCGTCACCGTCACGCCGATGGAGCCGGCGGAAATCATCGCCTATGGCGAGAAGATCGACGTGCTGACCCGGCGCAAGCATCCGCTGGGCGACGTGCTCGGGCTGGAAGGCGAGACCGCCGTGCTGCAGAGCTACTTCCGCAACAACGTGCTGCACCTGTTCAGTGCCGCGGCCTGGATCGCGCTGTGCTTCCAGAACAACCGCCGCCTGTCGCGCGTGGGCATGCTGCGCCTGGGCAAGACCATCTATCCCTTCATCCAGGAAGAGTTGTTCCTGCCGTGGACCGAAGATGAGTTCGCCGAGCGCCTGAATGCCACGATGGACCTGTTCATCGCCGAAGGCCTGCTGCACGTGGTGAACGACGATGACGGTGGCATCCTGTCGCGCGGCCCCGGCCAGACCGACGAAGTGTTCCGCCTGCGCGCCATCGCCCACAGCCTGCAACAGGCCTTCGAGCGCTATTTCATCGCCATCACCACGCTGGTGAAGAACGGCCCGCGCACCCTGTCGGCCGGCGAGCTGGAAACCCTGTGCCACCTGGCCGCGCAACGCCTGTCGCTGCTGTACGCGCCGGCCGCGCCGGAATTCTTCGACAAGTCGCTGTTCCGCGGCTTCATCGGCAAGCTGCGCGACCTCAAGCTCGTCTGGATCTGCCCGAACGGTAAACTCGATTTCGACGAGCGCCTGAACAACTGGGAAAAAGACGCCAAGCTCGTGCTTAGCCGCGAGCTTCGGCACACCATTACCAAGATCTCGCCTGAGGCCGTCAGCAAGGTTGCTTCTCCGGGGGCCTAGTTCTTCTTGATGCGGTTTAGCGTACTGGCGATACGCGTTGCGGCGAGGCAGGGGTCGGTATTCACTTCGAGTCGCTGCACTCGCGCCTGCCGGCGCTCGCGCGACTTGGTCGAAGCAAACACCGCCCCCAGCTCCCATACGCAATCCGTACTTCTGTCCTTGCTGTCCTCCCGACTAAGTACTCCTACAAGACCTCCACTTCGTCTCGGCGAATTGGCTTGTCAGAATCAGCGCGCGGCGGGCTCGTCGGTGTCGTTCTTGTGCTGCACAAGCGCGGCTTGTCACGTGGTGGAGCCACGTGTGCACTTCTCTTGATGTTGTGTTGGGAAGAATTGGACCTCGCGCTTTGGCTTTTTCCCGCTGGTAGGAGAGACCTCGGGCGCTTTTGATCTTTGCCCGAAACGTGCGGCCCTGATTGGGTCGACGTCGGGGAAGGGCGTGTTCGGCCGAGCGGGGCAGGACGCCAGGAGCGGCGGCGTGTAAAAAACAGGACGTTTTTTCCACGACGCGGACGAACACGCCCTTTCCCGGCGCCGCGCGCCAACTCTGGAACGCAACTAACGCCGAATCAGGCGTCGAGGTCCGGGATGAGTTGGTTCTCGAGGTACGCGACCATGTCCTTGATGCGCAACTTGCGCTTCTTCAGCCGCTTGATCGCCAGCTCGTCCGCGGCCATGTCGGTGATCAGCTTGGCGATGGCCGCGTCCAGGTCGCGATGCTCGAGGCGTAGCTCGACCAGCTGTGCGGTGATCTTGGCGGTGTCCGGCGGCTGGGCCATTCATCGAGCTTAACCCTGCGGGCGCGGCAGCGACAGAGGGTAAACTAGGGGATTGGATTTATCGTGGAATTTGAATGTTCTTTCGCAACCTCAGCCTGTTCCGTTTCAACCCGTCCCTCAAGAAATCCTTCGACAACATCGACGATGCGCTGGCCGAGTGGGTCCTGAAGCCGGTCGGCCCGCTGGAGCAGATGTCGCGCGGCTTCGTGTCGCCGTTCGGCCGCGACCAGCCGGCCCTGTCGCACCGGGTCGGGACCGCCTTGTGGCTGACCCTGGGCGGCGAAGACCGGCTGTTGCCCTCGGCCGTCATCAACGACGAGGTGCAGCGCAAGCTGGCCCAGGCCGAGCAGCGCGAGGGCCGCAAGCTGGGCGGTCGCGCCCGCAAGCGCCTGAAGGAAGACGTGGTGCACGAGCTGCTGCCGCGCGCCTTCGTCCGCCCCAGCCGCCTCAATGCCTCGATCGACCTGGCTCAGGGCGTGGTGGCCGTGGACACCTCGTCGCGCAAGGCCGCGGAAGGCTTCATCACCGAGCTGCGCCACGCCCTGGGCAGTTTTCCGGCGTTGCCGCTCAACGCCGAGCTGTCGCCGCGCGCGCTGCTCACTGGCTGGATCGCCGGCGAGCCGCTGCCCGCGGGCTTTGCGCTCGGGGACGAGTGCGAACTGAAGGACCCGGTGGACGGCGGTGCGATCGTCAAGTGCCAGCGCCAGGAGCTGCTGGGCGATGAGATCCGCAAGCACCTCGAATCGGGCAAGCAGGTGTCGCGGCTGGCGCTGGTGTTCGACGACCACGTCAGCTTCGTGCTGGGCGAGGATCTGGTCGTGCGCAAGCTCAAGTTCCTGGACGGCGCGGTGGACCAGTTGGAGAACACCGAGCGCGACTCGCTGAACGCCGAGCTGGATGCGCGTTACGCGCTGATGTCGGCGGAGTTGGCGCGCCTGTTCACGGCGCTGGAAAAAGCCCTGAAACTCAGTCGCCCCGAGGACTGAAACTGGCGTTAGAATCAGGCGTGATGGATTCTCCCCAAGCCGACGCTGCCGCCCGCGCCAACAACGACCTGATCGAGCGTTTCTACCGCGCTTTCGCGCAGCTCGATGCGGCCACGATGGCCGCGTGCTACGCGCCGGACGCTGTGTTCAAGGACGAAGTATTCGACCTGCACGGCCGCGATGAAATCGCCGCCATGTGGACCATGCTTTGCGTGGCCACCCGCACCAAGGGCATGGATGCGTGGTCCCTGACGCACACGGCGGTCACCGCCGATGAAACGACCGGGCATGCGCACTGGGAAGCGCGTTATCGCTTCAGCGCCACCGGGCGTCGGGTGCACAACCGCATCGATGCGCAATTCACCTTCCGCGATGGCTTGATCGCCAGCCATCGCGACCGCTTCGATTTCTGGGCCTGGTCGCGGCAGGCGCTGGGCGCGCCGGGCTGGCTGCTCGGCTGGTCGCCCCTGCTCCGGCGCAAGGTCGCCGCCCGCGCTGCCAACAACCTGACGGCGTTCCGATCGCAAGCATCGTGATGAACTGGTTTGGCTTTCCCGAGCCCCCGCGCACCGAGGAAGCGGCGCGCGAGCTGGTGCTGCGCAGTGGCGAGGCAGTGCCGGTACGCTGGGTACGCGATGCGCGCGCCCGTACCCTGCGCCTGATCGTGAACGAACGCGGCATCCGCCTGACTGTGCCGCGCAGCGCGTCGGTGCGCTCGGCCGAAACCTTCCTGTTCGAACACCGCGACTGGCTGCAGATGCAGCTGGCCAAACGCCCCACCATCGAGGCGCAGCCGTTCACGCGCGAGCGCGATACCCACTTGCAATTGCGCAATGAAAAGATTCCGCTGGAATGGCGCGAGGGCCGCTACACCCGCGCCGAGCTCGGCGAACACGCCGTGGTCATCACGCAGACTGCCAAGGCGGGCGAAAAACAGATGCGTTCGGCGTTGAAGGACTTCTACCTGCAACAGGCCCGAAGCGATCTCGGCGCCTGGCTGCCGAAATACCTGCCCAGCCTGCCGCGCGCGCCGATTGCGTTCCGCCTTCGCCCCTTGTCCTCGCTATGGGGCTCGCTCAGCCCGACCGATGCGTTGTCACTGGACCTGGCGCTGGTGGTGGGCCGGCCGCGCGCTTTCGAATACGTGCTGGTGCACGAGTTGTGCCACCTGATCCACCGTAATCATTCGCGACGATTCTGGCGTGAGGTGGAAGCTCGCTGGCCGGACTGGCACGAAGATCGCGACTACCTGCACGGCGACGGCCTGGCCATCAAGGCCGAGCTGCGTCGCGCCATCAGCGCGTAAGCAGGAACTCGCGCAACAGCCCGCCGATCCGCGCCGCCTGCTCCATGTGCAGGTGATGGCCGCCGGTTATCACTTCGCGCCGGCCGTCTTTCAATTGCGCGATCCGCGCATCGCGCGCCTCGGGCGTGAAGTAGACCGGCGCCGGATCGGCGGCGATGACCAGGGTTGGCGCCTCGATGGCGCGGATCCAGTCCTGGACGAAGGCCTCGTCGGTGCGCACGTGCCCGGGCAGCGTCAGGCGCGGATCGGATCGCCAGGCATAGCCGCCGGCAACGCTGCGAAGGTTGCGCTCGACGATCAGCGTGGCCGCCTCGGTGCTCATCTGCGACACCGCCAGGCGCGCCGCGACGGCAGTGTCCAGGTTGGGAATCACGCGCGGCGTCTTGCCGCCATCCAAAGCCCGTCGCGCCTTCACCGCCAGGCGCAGCCTGCTGCCCGCCTCCTCGGCCTTGCCCGAGATCGGGCCCAGTGCTTCGATCAGCGCGAGCCGTTCGACGCGCTCGGGCGCGCCAGCCGCAACCATCGAGGCGATCCCACCGCCCATCGAATGGCCGAGCAGGTTCGCGCTTTGCCAGCCCAGCGCATCAAGCACGTCGAGCACATCGTGGATCCAGTCCACGAACACGTAGTCGTAGCCGGGCAGGCGGTGCGCACTGCCGCCGTGGCCGGGCAAGTCCAGGGCGACCAGGTCGAAATCCTTCAACTCCGGCTGCAGCGGGATGAAGCTGGCGGCGTTGTCCAGCCAGCCGTGCAGGGCCAGCAGCCGCGGGCCGTCGGGGTTGCCGCTGCGCAGCGCGGTCAACGTGCCGCGCGCGGTGGGCAGCGAAATTTCCCGACTCATCGCGGCATGCCCGGCCCGGCGGTCAATGCGGCCAGCCCTGGGCGTGGCGACGGGCCAGTGCCGCCAGCGCGGCGACATGTCCGGGTGATGAATTGAGCGCCGGGATATAACAAAGCGCATTGCCGCCGGCTTCGCGGAAGATGGCGGCGTTCTCGACCGAGTTTTCCTCGAGTGTTTCCAGGCAATCCACGGCGAACCCCGGACAGACCATGTCCACGTTGCGCACGCCGCGCGCGGCCATCGCCTTCAGCGTGTCGTCGGTGTAGGGCTGCAACCACGGTTCGCGGCCGAAGCGCGACTGGAAGGTCAGCTGCCACTGCGAATCGTCCAGCTGCAGGCGCTGTGCCAGTGCGCGCGCGCCCGCTTCGCA
The DNA here is from genome assembly GCA_026398715.1 of Gammaproteobacteria bacterium. Next base: position 4,074 of record JAPLSI010000242.1, on the reverse strand, counting down.
TTGCTGCTGATAAGGGTCGCCGGCCCGGATGAAGCGCTGCGGCACGCCGTGGAAGGACATCAGCAGGATCTCGCCGCGACCATGCAGGTCCCAGTGGTTCTGCACGCTGGCGGCCAGTGCGTCCAGCCAGCCTTCATCCACGTGGTAGTCGTTGATCAGGCGCAGCTCGGGCATCACCCGCCACTGGCGCAATTCGGCGAATACGGCATCGTGCACGGCGGCCACCGTGGACGCGGAATACTGCGGGTAGAGCGGCAGCACCAGCAGCCGCTGCATGCCGCGCGACTGCAGGGCCTGCAGCTCGGTGCGGATGGCCGGCTGGCCGTAGCGCATGGCCAGGCGCACGTCGAATTCAGGCATCTGTGCCTGCATCGCCTCGGCCAGGTCGCGGCTCAGGGCGAGCAGGGGCGAGCCCTTGTCGGTCCAGATGCTGGCGTACTTGTGCGCCACCTTGCGCGAACGCAGCGGCAGGATGATGCCGTGCAGGATCGGGCACCACAGCCAGCGGGTGAGTTCGACCACGCGGTAATCGTGCAGGAACTCGCCCAGGTAGCGGCGCACGGCGCCCGCGGTGGGCGCGTCGGGCGTGCCCAGGTTGACCAGCAGCAGTCCGGTCCGGGTGGCAGGTGCAGGTGCGACACCGTCGCGAAAGCGCGGACTCATGGGAACTGTTCCAATGGCAAGCAGTCAAATTATCATCCCATACATGAAGAACGGTTCACGCTGTCTTCTTCACCCCGGGGCCCCGCCCCTGACATCGGAGCATTCCATGCCGTCCATCCAGATTCCTTTCGCCGCGCTGCGCCGCTTCGGCCTTTCCCTGCTTGCCACGACGATGGTGCTGGCTGCCCTGCCGGCGATCGCAGGCGAAGTGGAAGACCAGCGCGCCAACGACGCCAGTCGCGTGCTGGGCGAAATCCTGCGCATCCCAGACGATTCCATTCCCTCCAACCTGCTGCAGGACGCCCAGGCCATTGCCGTCATCCCGAACGTGATGAAGGCCAGCTTCGTGGTCGGCGGCCGGCGCGGGCGCGGCCTGATCGCCATCCGCGGCGCGGACGGCACCTGGTCGCACCCCAGCTTCATCACCCTCACCGGTGGCAGCTTCGGCTTCCAGGCCGGCGTGCAGTCGGCCGACGTGATCCTGGTGTTCCGCTCCAAGCGCGGCGTGGATTCCATCGTCAACGGCAAGTTCACCCTGGGCGCCGATGCCAGCGTGGCGGCCGGCCCGGTCGGCCGCAGCGCCCAGGCCAGCACCGACGAGCAGCTGAAGGCCGAGATCTACAGCTATTCGCGCGCCCGCGGCCTGTTTGCCGGCGTGTCGCTCGACGGCACCCGCCTGGGCATCGACAACAAGTCCAACCAGGAAACCTACGGCCGTGGCAACACCGCGCGGGCCATTTTCGAGGGTCGCGCCGGCAGCGGTACCGACGCCGTGGTGGGCGTCCGCGACAAGCTTGAGGAAAGCACGGTTCGCCAGGGTCCCGACCCGGCGCCGGCGTCATCGAACTGAGGCCGGACCGGTCGCGCTGCGCTATCCTTAGCACCTGAATTTTTCAAGGACACGACCATGGGCCTGGGCTGGAAAGAACTACTTATCGTCCTGGTGATCGTGTTGCTGATCTTCGGCACCAAGCGCCTGAAGAATCTCGGCGGCGACCTCGGCGATGCCGTGCGCGGTTTCAAGAAGGGCATGAGCGGCGATGAAGGCACGCCGCCCGACGCCAACAAGACCGACGCCCCCAAGGCCGACCTGCGCGACGACTCGCGCAAGGACTGACCGGCCGCCCGGGCGGAGCCCAAAACGATGTTCGACGTTGGCTTCAGTGAACTGCTGATCGTCGCAGTCGTGGCGCTGCTGGTGCTCGGCCCCGAGCGCCTGCCCAAGGCGGCTCGTTTCGCCGGCCTGTGGGTGCGCCGCGCGCGGGCGCAGTGGTACTCGGTGAAATCCGAACTCGAGCGCGAACTGGCTGCCGAGGAATTCAAGCGCCAGTTCACCGAACCGATGGCCGAGCTCAAGCCGCAGATGCAGGCCCTGGAACAGGACCTGCGCGAGGGCTTCGCCGACCTCGACCCGGGCCTGCCGACCCGCGTGGACCTGCGCGAAGACGCCTCGCAGGACGCGGACGGATGGCTGCCGGAAACCGAGCCCGTTGCGTCGCGCGACGAAGCCGCTGACGAAGCGTCCGCCGCATCGGCCGCATCCGTTGCGCAAGTCACCGCCGATCCGGTCGCAGGCACCGACGACGCATCGCGCATCGACGAAGCGCCCATGCAGGGCGACCTGCTGGCGCCACTGGCGCGGCGCGACGCATGACGACCGATACCAAGGCGCCGCCGGAAGAAAGCCTGATCGCGCACCTGCTGGAGCTGCGCAATCGCCTGCTGCGTGCGGTGCTGGCGGTGGTGGTCGCGTTCCTGGCGATCGTGCCGTTTTCCGACCGCCTGTACACGCTGATCTCCGAACCGCTGCTGCGCAGCCTGCCCAAGGGCGGCCAGCTGATCGCCATCGAAGTCACGTCCACTTTCTTCGTGCCGGTGAAGCTGGCCTTCTTCGCCGCGCTGATGGTGGCGATGCCGGTGGTGCTCTACCAACTGTGGGCCTTCGTCGCGCCAGGTTTGTACGACAAGGAAAAACGGCTGGCGCGGCCGATCCTGGTGGCGGCGACGATGTTGTTCTACGCCGGCTGCGCGTTCACCTATTTCCTGTTGTTGCCGGTGATGTTCGCCTATCTCAGCAGCACCGCGCCGGTCGGCGTGGCGATGATGACCGACATCAGCCACTACCTGGATTTCGTGCTGGTGATGTTCCTTGCCGGCGGCGTCAGCTTCGAAGTGCCGGTCGCCGTCGTCATCGCCGTCATCCTGGGCTGGGTGACGCCCAAGCAACTGTCGGAGTGGCGCGGTTATGTGATCGTCGCCATCTTCATCATCGCTGCCATCATCACGCCGCCGGATGGTCTGTCGCAGATCCTGCTCGCGGTACCGATGTGCCTGCTCTATGAAGCCGGCGTGCTGATGGCGCGCATCATGCGTCGCCGCGCCAGCGAACCGGGCCCGGTCGCGTCGTGACTCCCGCGCCGGCAACGCGGGCGCCGCTCGCGCTTGCCGCCAACGACGACCACGCGGGCTGGCAACCGGCCGGATTCTGGCGCCGCTACCTGGCCTGGAGCCTGGATGCGCTGCTGTTGTCGCCGGTGCTGATAGCGCTGGCAGCGCCTGCCGTGCGTGAATCCTTCGCTGCCGCAAATCGGCTCGTCGCCGCACTGCAGGGCTGGATGATGGACCGGGTGTTTTCCGCCGACGGCGCCATCACCGACCCGCTCGTGCTGGCCCGGCAACTGATGGCCGACCCGCAACAGCGCGTGCTGGTGTCCGCGCAGATGGACCTGATGGCTACGGCCGTGTTGCAGGCCTGCCTGCTGGTCGCATCGGTCGCGGCCGTGTACTTCATCGGATTCGAAGCCAGTCGCTGGCAAGCCACGCCGGGCAAGCGCCTGCTGGGCGTGCAGGTGCAATCCGAACACGGCGGCCGACTGGGCCTGGCGCGAACCGCGATGCGCTTCTTCGCCGGCTCGTTGAGCTGGCTCAGCCTGAACCTCGGTCATGCCCTGGCCGGCTGGCGCAAGGATGGCCGCGCCCTGCACGACTTGCTGGCTGGCGCGCGCGTATCCGCCCTGGGACCGATGCCCGCCTGGGCGCGCGCGCTGCTATGGGCGCAACTCGCGCTGCTGGTGCTGTTGTCGGCAGGGATGCTGCTGCGGATTTTCTGGATGCTGGGACAGATCGCGACGGCGTAGTTTCAGACTTCGATCTGGTGCGCTGGCTCCGGCGCGGGTCCGGTTTCAAGCTGGCCCTCGGCCAGCGTGTCGCGCCAGGCGCTGTAGAAGAAGGCGAACACCAGCGCGTAGTACGCCAACCCGACCACTACGGCCACCGGCACGATCAGCAGGTAGGTCAGCATCGGGCTGATCAGGCTGAGCACCGCGCCGATCAACACGGCCACCAGCGCGAACGCCAGGAAGCCCAGGAAGGCCAGGAAGGCCACGGGCAGGTAGAACAGCAGGAAGGTGC